>JABFSE010000016.1 GCA_013140765.1 Sulfuriferula sp. | reverse complement strand
AATGGGTGCATTTAGCTAAAGTCGCATTTGAAAAATACTTCCTGTACAAAATGAAAACAGGGCACTCAGAGCCTATCTATGAGAAATACACACTCAAGGCGATGGGGATTACCCGTTTGAAAGACTAATGCGGGTGTAGGTTGTGCTAAACGGGCTGTTTCGATAGCCCGTTTTTTTACGGCTATGCTATGCGCATTTAGGGCATTAGCCTTGGACGAAATGGGGTGCTGAGTGGTATTCTTGATGCTATGATGAATACAGATGTTTTAATTATAGGTAGCGGATTAGCCGCGTTGACAACGGCTTTGCACTTGGCGCAAACACAACGCGTTACCGTGGTTACTAAAAAGACCCTGCAAGATTCCGCTAGTGCTTGGGCGCAAGGCGGTATCGCCGCTGTATTGGCGAATGACGACACGCTAGACGCACATATACGCGACACTTTAATTGCAGGTGCGGGTTTATGTGATGAAAATAGCGTTCGTTATGTTGTTGAGCACGGGCGTGCGGCGGTGCAATGGCTAGTGGATATGGGCGTGCCTTTTACTGCCGATGCGGATAATGCCACAGGCTTTCACCTCACCCGCGAAGGTGGGCATAGTGTGCGACGCATTATTCACGCCGCTGATGCTACAGGCCGCGCTGTGCAACGTACTTTATGCGAGCAAATCAAACAGCATCCCAACGTCACCTTACTCGAGCACCATATCGCCATAGATTTGATTACGGGTGCAAAGCTGGGGCTGGCTGACCAGCGTTGCTACGGCTGTTATGTGCTCGATAATCTAACGGGCAAAATCAAAACTTTCATGGCGGGGCACACCGTATTAGCAACAGGCGGCGCGGGTAAGGTTTACCTATACACCACCAATCCCGATGTGGCGACAGGCGACGGCGTGGCAATGGCGTGGCGGGCAGGGTGTCGCGTTGCGAATATGGAATTCATGCAGTTTCATCCTACTTGTTTATACCATCCGCAAGCTAAATCCTTCTTGATTTCAGAGGCTGTGCGCGGTGAAGGCGGGCTGTTAAAACTCGCAGACGGCACGCGCTTTATGCCGCAATACGATGAGCGCGCCGAATTAGCCCCGCGTGATATTGTTGCCCGTGCCATAGACAGCGAGATGAAAAAGCGTGGACAAGATTGCGTTTACCTTGATATTTCGCATCAACCTGCTGAGTTTATTACTAGCCATTTCCCCAACATCTACCAGCGTTGCTTAGATTTAGGCATAGACATTACGCGCCAGCCCATCCCTATCGTCCCTGCCGCGCATTACACTTGTGGCGGCGTGGTGACTGACTTATCGGCACGCACTGATTTAGCTAATCTATATGCCGTTGGCGAGGTCGCGCACACAGGCTTGCATGGCGCAAACCGCTTGGCAAGCAACTCACTGCTAGAATGCCTGGTATTTGGGCAGGCGGCGGCAATGGCGATATTGGCAAGCGAGCCCAGTGTCGCGGCACTTGTGCCAGAATGGGACGATAGCCGTGTGACTGATGCCGATGAAGCCATTGTCATTTCGCATAATTGGGATGAATTACGCCGATTCATGTGGGATTACGTCGGCATCGTGCGTACCGATAAACGCTTGGCACGCGCCGCACATCGCATCGCCTTACTGCATGACGAAATCGACGAGTATTACCAGCACTTCCGCGTCAGCAATGACTTAATCGAGCTGCGTAATCTGGTTGTGACCGCCGATTTAATCGTGCGTTGCGCCCAATTACGTCATGAGAGCCGAGGTTTGCATACCAGCCGCGATTATCCCACCACCGCCAATGACGCAATTGACACAGTCCTCACACCGATATTGTCAAAAATGACACTTTAATCCTGACGCGTTGATGCGTGATATGGCAATAATCATCATGCTTTCAGTTAGTTGTCAGCTTTTGTAAATAGTGGCATACGCCTTGCTTAATTAGCTAATTTGTTTGGAGCTATTATGCAAAACCGTTATCGCCATACCCTTTTCATCGTGTTAGTCAGTGCTAGTTTGCTGGGTTGCAGTGCTGTTGAGCAAAAAACAGTTGCCGTACAACCATCCCCCACCCCTGATGCCAGCATGGTCGAACAAAGCCGTGCCGCAGGCAAAGCGTTACTCATGCAATTGGGTGGTGTGCTTAAAAAAGAAATGTCCACCGACGGCCCAGTCGCCGCCGTCGGCGTATGCAAACAAGCCGCGCCCGCCATTGCCGCAGACGTTTCCAAACAAACAGGAATGCAAGTCAGCCGCGTAGGCACACGCGTGCGCAACACAGAGCTAGGCACGCCTGACGCGTGGAATAACCAAGCCTTAGCGCAATTTGCCGATCGCCTAGCAAAAGGCGAATCCGCTGAATCCATGGAATTTGCCCAAATCGTGACCGAACCCACAGGCAAATACCTGCGCTATGCCAAAGCGATTACCCTGCAACCCATGTGCCTAACCTGCCACGGTCCAGCGGCATACATCCCAGACGGCGTAAAAGCCAAACTCGCTGCTGACTACCCAAATGATAAAGCCACAGGCTACAACGTCGGCGACCTACGCGGCGCAGTAGTCGTAAGACGCGCGTTGTAACACAACACAGGCTGACCGTAATAATAAGTCAGCCTGTAGTTTATTTTTCATGGGGTCAGTTCTAACATTACTATATTTTTGGCGATAAAGCGTCTTGATGTTAAAGTCTTTTTATTCGACTTATGGCTGGATAATGTCTTGAAATGTCGTATTGCAAGACCTGACCCCAATGCCATATCGTCTACTGTAAGAATTACTTTGTCTGGAAACATATTTATGAGCAGGGGAAGGTGTGCTGACATTGCTTGTTTACTTACTCGTTGTGGGCTTGTGGTTAAGTGTGCCTTTTTTATTTTGGTAGGTAAGCGTATCAAATAAGAAATCAACTAATGTTTTTGCTGCATTTACTGCGAGCTTGGCATGATGTCGGCTAGGCTTATATGAAACACCATGTGCATCAGACATTTTGTTTCTCATCGCCGCTAAACCATTAACTATGCCTGATAGTCCAGATAAAACTTGTTTTAATGATTCTGTTATATCCTGCCTGCTTGGGTCAAGATTGAGGAGCTTTCTAACGCGATTGAATAGCTTATTTAAGTCACCATCATTTGCCTGGGGATTTGAGTCTAACTCTGATTCAATTCGTAGACAAACGGCTTCAACTAAGCTTCTAGCATTAGTGATGGCACCAGAGTAATCGCCCATTTCAATTTTTTCTCTACACTTCTGAATCTGCTCTTCAATCACTAACTCGGAGAGTTCAGATGATTGGTTAAATCTGGTTTCTACTTGAATGATTGAACCCGATAGCTCTCTCACTTTGTAAAAATTTCCATCTAAAACGACTTCGTAGCCATCAAATCTTAAGAGTTCATTTAGCTTTTCTGCCGCCTCTGTCACTGTGCCTATATTTAGATCCATCCATAATCTTGGATCAAGAGTCTCTCTGATTACATCCTTGAGTTTGGGCTTCCCATTGAGTTGAGCAACCCGTTCCTGTGCGAAAATACGGCGAGTTGGAAATCCTTCGGCATATACATCGCGGAACCCCTGTTTGTTGAAAAAATCCACTAAGTCAACTCCACGACGATATGGCCAACCATCAGGATCTCCCGCAATGAATTCCCCAAGTTTTTGTATGGAATAATCAGATAGTTTCATTTTCCTGACTTTCCTGTTTCTTCATCTAGTTTTCTTAGAAATGTCATTTTCTCTGCAATTTTACTTTCTAAACCTCTAGGAGTCGGCTCATACCAATGTGGCTCTCTCATATCATCAGGAAGGTAAGATTCACCAGCCGCATAGGCATGTGGTTCATCATGGGCGTATCGATATGCATGCCCGTAGCCAAGTTCCTTCATTAGCTTGGTAGGAGCATTACGAAGATGTACAGGTACTTCACGAGATTTATCATGTTTTACAAATGCCATTGCCTGATTGAATGCATTGTAACCAGCATTGCTTTTGGGTGCTATTGCCAGATATATCACAGCCTGTCCTAATGCTAATTCACCTTCTGGAGAACCTAACCGTTCATAGGTCGTAGCAGCATCATTGGCAATCTGCATGGCGCGTGGGTCAGCTAACCCAATGTCTTCCCATGCCATACGAACGATACGGCGTGAAAGGTATTTGGCATCTGCACCACCATCCAACATGCGACATAGCCAGTAAAGGGCGGCATCTGCATTAGAACCACGAACCGATTTATGAAGTGCGGAAATCTGGTCATAAAAATTGTCACCACCTTTATCAAACCTGCGAGAACTAAGGGTTAGTGCATTTTGAATGAATTCAGCGGTGATCGTTGTAGTGCCTGATACGCTTGCGGCGGTGTTAGTCTGTTCTAATAGATTAAGTAATCTGCGCGCGTCGCCATCGGCATAGCCTATCAGTGTATCTATTGCGGTTTCATCGAATTGAAGATGAGATAGAGCTTGTGCCTTTGCTCTTGCTAATAGTTGCTTCAGTTCATCTTCCGTAAGCGATTTGAGCACATATACCTGTGCTCGTGAAAGAAGGGCTGAATTGACTTCAAAAGAGGGATTTTCTGTCGTGGCTCCAATAAGTGTCACAAGTCCAGATTCGGCATAGGGTAATAAAGCATCTTGTTGAGACTTATTGAACCTGTGGATTTCGTCTACGAACAAAATGGTATGTTTATCCATTGCTAGGTTCTGTTCTGCCTGTTCCATAGCAGCGCGGATATCTTTAACACCAGAAAATACGGCTGATAGTGCAATAAACTCACAATCAAAAGCATTGGCAGTAAGTCGGGCTAATGTTGTTTTTCCAACACCCGGTGGCCCCCATAAAATCATGGAATGAGGTTTGCCAGATTCGAAAGCTAGGCGTAGAGGCTTACCAGATCCCAGTAAGTGACTTTGCCCAATGACCTCATTCAATGTCTTTGGTCGTAGTGCTTCTGCCAGTGGCGGGGTAGGCTTATTTCGTTGTGATCCAAAGAGATCAGACATGGCTATTTCCCTATGTTGACTTCGCAAAACAATGAGGTAGCCCAAAAATCTGCACAATGATGTTCGTAACTATTTGTTTTATATAATGCTTGACCGCTTTGTTAAAACGGTGGATTTCATCGACGAATAACAGCGTGCGTTGCTGGTTTTGTTGGTGCGCTTGGGCGAGTTCCATGGCATTGCGTATGTCTTTTACGCCTGCGAATACGGCTGATAGCGCGATAAATTGGCAGTCGAATGCGTCGGCGGTGAGGCGCGCTAGTGTGGTTTTGCCAACCCCAGGGGGACCCCACAATATCATGGAGTGCGGTTTGCCTGCCGCAAAAGCGAGGTTGAGCGGCTTGCCTGCGCCGAGCAGGTGGCTTTGCCCGATAACGTCGGTGATATGGCGCGGGCGTAGGCGTTCAGCCAGCGGTGCGTGAGTATTGTCGGTGCGAAATAAGTCTTGCGTCACTTGCTGTCCGAAATGACATCCACGCCTGTAGGTGGGGTGAAGGTAAAGGTGCTACTGGGCAATTTGGGGTTGCGTACCAGTTGGCTTAATTTGAGCTGGGTGGTCAAGCCGAAATTGTCGCGGATTTTCATTTCAACCAAGTTGTTTTGGCTAAAGCCCATTTGTATCTGGTTAAAGCTGCTGTCTTTGTCTTTAGGTGTAGCGGTGAGCCAGTTTAGTCCATCATGCGTGCCTGCGTCTGCGAGGGTGTAGAATTTTTCGATTTCGTTGTTGCCTGCCAAGAGCGCGGCGGGGCTGCTGCCTAGTGCTTGGTCGAGTTTCTTAATGGTGACTTGGGCGAGGTCAACGTCGTATAAATAGATTTTACTGCCGTCGCCGATGATGAGTTGTTCGTAAGGTTTATCGTAAGACCAGCGGAATTTGCCTGGGCGTGAGAATGCCATTGTGCCTTGTGTTTGCTGTTTGGCATTGCCTGATTTGTCGAGCACGATTTGGGTAAAGTGCGCTTGCGCTGTTTTGGTTTGCGCGATGAAGGCTTTGAGCTCGGTAATGCCTGTGGCGAAGCTGGTGGCGGGGAGTATGACCAATAGCAAACTTAATAAAATTTTATTCACGATTTTGTCCTATCATTTCTCGGTTGCCATTATGTTGCATGGGGGTGACTAAGCCAGCACTTTCCATGGCCTCGATAAGCCGTGCGGCGCGATTGTAGCCTATGCGTAAGTGGCGTTGTACGGCCGAAATAGACGGGCGGCGGGTGCGTAATACGAGGGCGACGGCTTCGTCATAGAGCGCGTCGGCTTCAGCATCGCCACCACCTTCACCACCGCCTGCGGCTTCTTTTTCTTCTGGCGTATCTAGGATGCCCTCTATGTAATTTGGTTCGCCCATTTGCTTGAGGTAATCAACCACTTTGTGGACTTCATGATCGGCAACAAACGCGCCGTGTACGCGTTGTGGGTAGCCTGTGCCTGGTGGTAGGTAGAGCATGTCGCCTTGCCCTAATAGGGCTTCTGCGCCCATTTGGTCGAGTATGGTGCGTGAGTCTATTTTGCTGGAAACCTGAAAAGCAACGCGGGTAGGTACGTTGGCTTTAATCAACCCTGTAATCACGTCAACGGATGGGCGTTGGGTGGCGAGTATCAAATGCACGCCTGCGGCACGGGCTTTTTGCGCGAGGCGGGCAATGAGTTGTTCTACGGCTTTACCGACCACCATCATTAAATCAGCCAGCTCGTCGATGACGACGACGATGAGCGGCAGGTGTTCTAATGGCTCGGGATTGGCTGGATTAAGACTGAATGGATGGGTGATGGGCGTGCCTGCTTTGATGGCTTCGGCGATTTTTTGGTTGTAACCTGCGACGTTGCGTACACCGAGTGCTGACATGAGTTTGTAACGGCGTTCCATTTCGGCCACGCACCAGTTGAGCGCGGCGGCGGCTTGGCGCATGTCGGTGACGACGGGGGCTAATAAGTGTGGGATGCCGTCGTAAATGGATAACTCGAGCATTTTAGGGTCAACCAAAATCAGCCGTACTTGGGTCGCATCGGCTTTGTATAGCAGGCTTAATATCATAGCGTTGATGGCGACGGATTTACCTGAGCCTGTTGTACCCGCCACCAGTACGTGCGGCATCTTGGCTAAATCAGCAACCACGGGATTGCCTGCGATGTCTTTGCCCATTGCCATGGTCAGCGGGCTGTGGTTGTCGTGATAGATTTTGGCTTCGAGGATTTCCGACAGGCGCACGATTTCACGTTTGGGATTGGGGATTTCCAGTGCCATCGTGGTTTTGCCAGGGATGGTTTCGACGATGCGTATGCTGACGACAGACAAGGCGCGGGCTAAATCTTTGGCAAGATTGAGCACTTGGCTACCTTTTACGCCTGACGCAGGCTCGATTTCATAGCGGGTAATCACGGGGCCTGGCAAGGCGGCAACGACGCGTGCTTGTACGTTAAATTCGTTTAACTTACGTTCGATTAAGCGCGAGGTAAATTCTAGCGTGTCGGCGGTTAAGCTCTCTACAGCTGGGCTGGCAGGGTCAAGTAAGTGTAGCGGCGGTAGCGGCGTGTCGGGCATGTCAGCAAATAGTGGGGCCTGTTTTTCGATTTCTACCCGTTCGGATTTGATAATGGTGGGGGTAGGTGTTTCGATGATGATGGGTTCTTGATGTTGGTAACGTTGTTTTTCTACTTGCACGATTTCTTCACGCTGGCGGATGGCGGTTGCCCCTGCGCGTTTAATGCGGCGGTTTTCTATGTAGGCACGCAATGCAAGCCAAGATTGTTCTAATTTAGCGCCTGTGGCTTCGGCGATGCTCAGCCATGAAATGCCTGTGTATAAGCTCCAGCTCAAGGCGATGAGCACTAAAAGCACCAGCGTGCCGCCTGTAAAGCCCAATAATTGGGTCATGGCATTGCCTGTCAGCGTGCCTATGATGCCGCCTGCGTGCTCGGGAAGGCGGTAATCCAAGCTATGCAAACGCACGGATTCTAAGCTGCTACTGGTGAGAATGAGGACGAAGAAAGCAATATGACGAATGAGCTTAGGACGATGGTCGGTTTCGCTTATTTCGTCTAAATGGTAGTAGCTGTAATAGGTATGCACGCACGCATAAAAAACCAGCCACCAGGCGGAATAGCCGAGGACAGCGTAGAGTAAATCAGCACTGTATGCGCCCAGTAATCCGCCTATATTTTGGGTGACGCTTTTGCCACTATGCCACCAACTTGGGTCTGTCGCGTTATAGCTGGCAAGGATGAGCATCAACCCTAGCGCGGCAATCGCGCTAAATATCCAGCTGGTTTCACGCAGTAAGCCCTGCACTTTGGGTGGCATGGGTTTACGTGGCGGAGCAGTATTTTTGCGAGTAGGCGTGAACATAATTGCATCTTCGATATCGAAGTTAAAATTATAACTGGAACTGGGTGTGCGTAGGTTAATCCTGTTAGAATCTAAGCATAATCACATTAGTGTTAATCATTTGGAGATGAAAATGGCTGAAACAAAACATATACGTTTATTGATATTGGGCTCAGGTCCTGCAGGTTATGCGGCGGCTGTGTATGCGGCGCGGGCGAATCTCAACCCTGTGCTGATTACAGGCATGGCGCAAGGCGGGCAATTGATGACGACCACCGAGGTGGATAATTGGCCTGCGGATGCGGACGGCGTACAAGGTCCTGAGCTGATGGAGCGCTTTGAAAAACACGCGCGGCGTTTTAATACAGAAATCATTTTTGACCACATCCATACCGCTAAATTAACCGAAAAACCCATGGTGCTTATAGGCGATCAAGCGACTTATACGTGTGATGCGCTAATTATTGCCACAGGGGCATCGGCGATGTATTTAGGGCTGGAATCCGAGCAGGCGTTCATGGGTAAGGGCGTATCGGGCTGTGCAACGTGCGACGGTTTCTTTTACCGTAATCAGGATGTGGCGGTGGTGGGTGGCGGTAATACGGCGGTAGAAGAAGCATTGTATCTATCCAACATCGCACGCCATGTCACCGTGGTGCATAGGCGTGATGTGTTCAAATCTGAAAAAATACTTATTGACCGTTTAATGGAAAAAGTAGCTGACGGCAAAATCACGCTGGCATTGAATCATCAATTAGACGAAGTGCTAGGCGATAAAACAGGCGTGACGGGAATGCGGATTAAATCCACTGTGGATGCGAGCACCCAAGACCTTGCGTTGACGGGGATATTTATCGCGATAGGGCACAAGCCAAATACGGATTTATTCACAGGGCAATTGGATATGGAAGGCGGCTATCTGGTGACTAAAGGCGGTCATAAAGGTAATGCTACCGCAACCAATATCCCAGGCGTATTTGCGGCTGGCGATGTGCAGGATCATATTTATCGCCAAGCGATTACTAGCGCGGGCACGGGATGTATGGCGGCATTGGATGCTGACCGTTATCTCGAAAGTTTGGCGAAGTAAACAGCATGGCAGGTAAATCACTACCTGCGTCCCTTAGCCCTGACGACTTGGCATTGTTCCAGCAAGCCGTCAGCGGTGTGCTACCTATTGCCGACACGGGGCGTATTGCGCCCGTGGTGAAAGCGGTTGCGCCTATTCCTAAAAGTTTATTCAATGACGAACGGCCAATGCTGGTCGATAATTTGTCTGACCACATTCCGTGGGGCGCAGAGGTAGCACTAGGCGAAGAACTAAAGTTTAGGCGCTCAGGTGTACGCCACGATACCTGGCATAAATTACGTCGTGGGCATTGGGTGTTGCAAGGAGAGTTAGATTTGCACGGCATGGTGACAGATGAAGCGCGGCTGGCAGTGGCTGGCTTTGTGGCGCATTGTTGCAAGCTCGACAAGCGTTGCGTGCGTATTATTCATGGCAAAGGGTTGAGTTCTAAAAACAATACCCCCGTGTTGCGCAATCATATAAAAAGTTGGCTCATGCAAAAAGATGAGGTGCTGGCGTTTTGTCAGGCGCGGCAGGTAGATGGCGGTAGTGGCGCGGTAGTCGTATTATTGAAATCAATTAAATAGGAGTAGTGTATGCAGATAGATGATTTTGTAGCGCAAGCAACTAGCGGTAAAACTATTAAGTTAAGCGAATTACGCGGTAAAAAAGTGATAGTTTATTTTTATCCTAAAGACGATACGCCAGGTTGTACGGTAGAAGGTATGGATTTTAGTCGGCTGTATGCTGAGTTTCAGGCGTTGAATTGCGAAATTTTTGGCGTGTCACGTGATAGTTTGAGCTCGCACGAAAAGTTCAAATGCAAACTATCCATGCCGTTTGAGCTATTGAGTGACCCCGATGAGGTGCTGTGTAAGCAGTTCGGTGTCATGAAATTGAAGAATATGTATGGTAAAGAAGTAATGGGGATAGAGCGCAGCACTTTTCTATTCGACGAAGCAGGTCAGTTGGTACAAGCATGGCGCGGCGTGAAATCAGCCGACCATGCGCAAGCGATGTTGGACTTTTTGAAAACTCTTTAGGAGAACTGAGCATGGCTCGCAAAACCAAAGCAACGACGAAATTGTTTGTATTAGATACCAATGTCTTAATGCATGACCCCACAAGTTTGTTTCGGTTTGAAGAGCACGATGTATTTTTGCCTATGGCGACGTTGGAAGAATTAGACGGCCATAAAGTAGGCATGACCGAAGTAGCCCGCAATGCGCGGCAAGCGAGTCGTTTTTTAGATGAGCTGGTCTCGGGTAGTGAGCAAAGTATCGACGCGGGTGTGTCTTTAACCAGCACGATGCGCAAGGGTGCAACAGGGCGGTTATTCCTGCAAACCCGCGCAGTGCAAGGTGGTTTGCCAGCCAGCTTGCCGTCGAGCAAAGTCGATAATCAAATTCTGGGCGTAATACTAAGTTTACGTCAGGAGCAACCCAATCGCCCTGTGATACTGGTCAGTAAAGACATCAACATGCGCATCAAAGCCCGTGCCTTGGGCTTGCCAGCGGAAGATTACTTTAACGATAAAGTGCTGGAAGATACCGATTTGCTCTACGCTGGCGTGCGTGAACTGCCTGCGGATTTTTGGGAAAAACACGGTAAAGGCATGGAGTCCTGGCAGGTAGAAGGGCGTACTTGGTACAGAATTAAAGGACCGTTGGTATCGAGCTTGTTGCTGAATGAATTCGTTTACCAAGAAAGTGCCACGCCATTTTATGCCATCGTGAAATCAGTCGATGGTAAAACAGCTGAACTGCAAACGGTCAAAGATTATACCCACACCAAAAACAATGTATGGGGCATCAATGCGCGTAATCGTGAGCAAAACTTTGCGTTGAATGTGTTAATGGATCCCGAAATTGATTTTGTGACTTTGTTAGGACAGGCGGGCACGGGCAAAACTTTGCTCACTTTGGCGGCAGGGTTAATGCAAACCATAGACCAAAAGCTTTATAGTGAAATCATCATGACCCGCGTCACCGTGCCTGTGGGCGAAGACATCGGTTTTTTGCCTGGGACAGAAGAGGAAAAAATGAGCCCGTGGATGGGTGCGCTAGAAGATAACCTAGATGTACTTAACAAAACCGATGAAGCGGCAGGGGATTGGGGGCGGGCGGCAACGCAGGATTTAATCCGCACTCGTATTAAAGTGAAATCGCTGAACTTCATGCGCGGACGTACTTTTTTGAATAAGTATTTGATTATCGACGAAGCGCAAAACCTCACGCCTAAGCAGATGAAAACGCTGATTACCCGTGCGGGACCTGGTACCAAAGTGGTTTGCTTGGGTAACATTTCGCAAATAGATACGCCCTATCTGACCGAAGGCAGCTCAGGATTGACGTATGTGGTTGACCGCTTCAAAGGCTGGGAACACGGCGGACACATCACCTTGGCACGCGGTGAGCGTTCACGCTTGGCTGATTTCGCGGGGGAAACTTTGTGAAATTGATAATTGCATTAGTGCTTGTGAGCCTCTCAACGGCAACTTGGGCGGCCTCATGCTTGGACGTGGCGATGCAGTTGAATCAACGCCTGCAACCGCGCGTTGATGCCGCTGAATTAGCGCAGGTGTTGCGTAGTTTGAATACAACGCATCGCCTACCCAGCCAGTTTGTCACTAAGCGCGTAGCGCGGAATATGGGCTGGCAACGCGGCGATAGCTTGTGGAGTACGCCTGCGCTACAAGGTAAAAGTATAGGCGGCGATAAATTCTCCAATTTTGAACGTCAGTTACCCGCTGGTGATTGGCGTGAAGCAGATTTGGATTACAAGGGCGGTCATCGTGGCGCAAAACGCTTGGTTTTTTCAGCGCAAGGGCAACGCTTTATCACAGTCAATCATTATCAAGCTTATACGGAGGTTCCTGCGTGTCTATGAAAACATGTCACTTAAACAACATCACCAGCGTGAACAGCTTTTACGACCAAATCGCGTTCGCATTTGAGTTCCCCGCGCATTTTGGCAAAAATATGGATGCGCTCTGGGATGTGCTTACCGAAGTCGCAGGACCATTAGAATTGATTTGGGAAAAGCCAGGCGTAAGCCGTGATGCCTTGGGCGAAGATTATTGGCTACTATTAGAAATCCTCGCCGATGCGGTAGTTGAGCGCGATGATTTCAGCTTTACTTTGAAGGGTTGAGTTTAGATTTGATTACGTCTTGCTAGGCACTGCCACCGTGAGTGCTAGTTGTTGCAGTGTCGCCCAAATATCGCCTTGTTCCCAGCCTTTGATGAGGCGGTCGGTGGTGGCGGCTAGGTGTAGGGCTTGGTTGAGGGCGGTGAGGGTGACTTTGTCTAAGGCGCGTTCTACTAAGCTTTGGCGAGCTTCCCATACACCGACTTCGCGCATGATGCTGGTGGGGCGGATGCCATTGGCTTGTGCGGTTTTTAGCTGGGTGAGTATGCGTAGCTCGCGGGTGAGTGTCCATAGTATTAGGGTGGGTGCTTCGCCTTCTTGTTTTAAGCCTTCCAGCATTCGAATAATCCGCGCTATGTCGCGGTTGAGCATGGCATCGGCGAGCTTGAATACGTCGTAACGCGCAACATCAAGCACGGCATCGCGCACGTTGGCGAAATCTAGTTTGCCTGTGGGGAATAATAGCGCGAGTTTGCTGATTTCTTGTTGCGCGGCGAGTAAATTGCCTTCGACTTTTTGCGCGAGAAATTGCAGGGTGTCGTTATCGGCTTGCTGTTGTTGACGCGCTAGGCGTTCGCCTATCCAGCGTGGTAGTTGGGCTAAATCGACGGGGTAAACGGCTAAAACTGCGCCTGCTTCTTCTATCGCCTTAAACCATTTGGCATTGGTGGTTTGTTTATCCAGTTTAGGCAGGGTGATGAGGGTGACGCTGTCGCTGGGTAATGCGCTGACGTAGTTGGTGAGGGCTTTGCCGCCTTCGATACCAGGTTTACCTGAGGGGATGCGAATGTCGATAAAGCGGCGATCACCGAACAGTGACATGTTGTCGCCGCTATTGAGTAGATTTTGCCAGTTATAGCGTCCTTCTGCCTGATGTGTTTCGCGTTCGGTGTAGCCTTGTTGGCGTGCGGCTAGACGGATTTGGTCAGCGGCTTCGAATATGAGTAATGGCTCGTCACCGTATAGGCAATACAGCGGTTGTATGGCCTTGCTAAGGTGGGCGGCGAGTTGTTCGGGCTTGACGCGCATGATGATGTTTACGCGCCGTGCAGTAGGGCGATGCGGCGTAATATCTGCTGGGCGGCATCGGTTTGCATGTCGCGGTAGAGTTGTTGTTCCTCGCTGCCTTTGGCGATAATGTCGGTATCGTTGTAGCTCATGTCGCGTGTGAGCAGGATTTCTGTGGGCAACAAAATTTCTTTTGCGGCGGGTGCGAGCAGGCGGTATTTCACTCTATATTGCAATTGGTATTCACGCACACGCCCTGCGCCTGAGAGTGAAAGTATTATTTTGTTATTTATTTCGGACAAAATTTGTATGGTGCGTTCAGCTTGTGCGCTGGATGCAGTCAGTCGTTCTTTATGCCCGCCTGCGCGAATAATGCGTTGTAAATTAACGACTAATGGCGAATTAGGATTGCCGTCAACGTACATGGTGCTGTACGGTATATCAGTGTAGCCGCGCAGTTGAAAACCACAGCCTGTAATGAGGCTGGTTAAAATCAGCACTAGCCAAAATCGGGATGTGGTTTTCATGGTGCGTTTCCTTTAGATAACGATGTTGACTAATCGACCTGGCACGACGACGATTTTTTTCGGCGTAGCCCCTGCGGTGAATTTTAATACTAATTCATTTTCCAGTGCGAGTTGTTCTATGGTGGCTTTATCAGTGGTTTTTGCCACTGTCATTTCACCGCGCAACTTGCCGTTGACTTGTAGCATATAGGTTACTTCGTCTTGCACCAAGGCGGATTCGTCGGCAACTGGCCAGCTTTGTGCGTCCAAGTCGCTACCAGGACGTAACTCGCACCACATTGCACCACAAATGTGCGGCACGATGGGGGCGAGTAATAAGCTGATATGTTCCAGACATTCCTGCATCACGCTACGCGCTATGTCAGTCTCGGTGCTGATTTTGCTCATGTTATTGAGCAGCTCCATGACGGCGGCAATGGCGGTGTTAAAGGTCTGGCGGCGGGCGTAGTCGTCGGTGATTTTGTTGACTGCGCTGTGCAATTGCAGGCGCAGGGTTTTGAGCTCGGCAGTGAGTTCGCCTGTGCTGTAAGCACTGATTACGCCCGCGTTGACGTGTTCAGCGCACAGTTTCCATAAGCGGCGCAGGAAGCGGTTTGCGCCTTCTATGCCTGCGTCTGACCATTCCAGGCTCTGGTCTGGTGGCGCGGCGAACATCATGAACAGGCGGGCGGTATCTGCGCCGTAAATGTCGATTAAGCCTTGTGGGTCAACGCCGTTATTTTTGGATTTTGCCATTTTTTCAGTGCCGCCTATGACCACGGGCAAGCCGTCAGCGATGAGCACTGCGTCCAATGGGCGACCACGTTCGTCAGTGCGCACGGTGACTTCGGCAGGGTTGAACCAGTCTTTTTTGCCGTCGCCGATGTCACGGTAAAAAGTTGGTGCGATGACCATGCCTTGCGTGAGCAGGCGCGTGAACGGCTCGTTGTGGTTGAACAAACCTTGATCGCGCATGAGTTTGTGGAAAAAACGCGCGTAGAGCAAGTGTAAAATCGCGTGCTCTATGCCGCCTATGTATTGATCTACAGGCAGCCAGTGTTGCGCACGCTCATCGAGCATGGCAGTGTGGCTGTCAAAGCTGGCGTAGCGGGCGTAATACCACGAGGATTCGACAAAAGTATCCATCGTGTCAGTTTCACGACGTGCGGGTGCGCCGCATTGCGGGCAGGTGCAGTCGTAGAATTCAGGCATTTTGGCTAAGGGAGAACCTGCGCCTGTGACCACGACGTTTTCGGGCAATACTACGGGGAGCTGATCCGCAGGCACGGGTACGTCGCCGCAATGGTCGCAATGGATAATCGGTATCGGGCAACCCCAGTAGCGTTGGCGCGAAATGCCCCAGTCGCGCAGGCGGAATTGGGTGCGGGCGTGACCGAGATTAAGCGCGGTCAAATCAGCGGCTATGGCGGCGGAGGCAGTGGTGAAATCCATGCCGTTGTATTTGCCTGAGTGGATACACGTGCCGTGTTCGCCATAGCTATCATGCCAGCTTGCGCCGACATCGGTAGTTGTGGCGATAACGGTTTTGATCGGTAAGTCATATTGCTGGGCAAATTCAAAATCACGCTCATCATGCGCAGGTACGGCCATCACTGCACCTTCGCCGTAGCCCATCAATACATAGTTGGCTACCCAGACGGGTAGCTGTTCATTAGTGAGTGGATGGCGCACGAATAAACCCGTTGCCATGCCTTTTTTGGCTTGTGTTGCGACATCGGCTTCGGCCACGCTGCCGCGTTTGCACTCTGCCACAAATTCAGCCAGTGCAGGGTTGCTGGCGGCGGCTAACGTGGCTAATGGGTGTTCGGCGGCAACAGCAACGTAAGTCGCACCCATGAGTGTATCGGGGCGGGTGGTGTAAACCTTGAGTACGCCTGTGTTGCCGATGGAAGCCACATCGTAAGGGAAATGCACTTCGCAGCCTGTGCTTTTGCCTATCCAGTTGCGCTGCATGGTTTTAACTTGCTCTGGCCATAGCGGTAATTCGTCCAGACCGCTTAATAACTCGTCGGCATACTGAGTGATGCGCATGAAATACATGGGGATGTCGCGCTTTTCGACCAGTGCGCCACTGCGCCAGCCGCGTCCGTCTATGACTTGTTCGTTGGCTAATACCGTACAGTCAACGGGGTCCCAGTTTACTGAGGCGGTTTTTTTGTAAATGATGTCTTTTTTGAAGAGTTCGGTGAACAGCCATTGCTCCCAGCGGTAATATTCTGGCGTGCAGGTGGCGATTTCTCTGTCCCAATCGACTGCTAGTCCCAGGCGTTTGAGCTGGTTGCGCATAAAGGCGATGTTGTCGTAAGTCCACGCCGCTGGCGCAACCTGGTTTTTAATCGCGGCGTTTTCCGCAGGCAGACCAAACGCATCCCAGCCCATAGGCTGCATGACGTTGTAGCCCTTGAGCTTGTGAAAACGCGCCAGCACGTCGCCTATAGTGTAGTTGCGCACATGCCCCATATGCAGTTTCCCCGATGGGTAGGGGAACATGGATAAACAGTAGTATTTGGGCTTGTCAGTGGTTTCAAGTGCTTTGTAAGTGCGCTGGTTTTCCCAAGTTTGCTGGGCTAAGGTTTCTATGGTCAGGGGTTGGTAGTGTGCGTCCATCTGCGTGCGATTTTAATGATACGAAAGTTGACTATTATACGCTGGTACGTGTGGGTTCGTGGACAGGGTGGGCGGATAAAAGTTATACTAGCGGGATAAACCTATATTTTTTAACTCAATTGGAGCTTTTATGTCTAAAAAACATCCCGTGATTGCTGTGACTGGTTCGTCTGGTGCGGGCACGACTACTGTTAAACGTGCTTTTGAACACATTTTCCGTCGTGAAAACATCAATGCGGCAGTGATTGAAGGTGATAGCTTCCACAGCTTGTCACGTACTGAATTCAAAACAGAAATGGCGAAAGCGGATGCGGCTGGCAATAAACATTTCAGCCACTTCGGTCCAGAGGCGAATCACTTTGACAAGCTGGAAGCCTTGTTCAAAAGCTACGGCAAGGATGGCAAAGGTAAAAAACGTTTTTACATTCATAGCGATGAAGAAGCGGTGTTCCATAATGCTCGTTTAGGTACAGCATTACCAGCAGGTGAATTTACGCCTTGGGAAGATGTGCCTGCGGATACTGATTTGTTATTTTACGAAGGTCTGCATGGTTTGGCGGCTGACGGTAAAGTCGATGTCGCAAAATACGTAGATTTGGGCGTAGGTGTCGTGCCTGTGGTCAACCTGGAATGGATACAAAAGATACACCGTGACGGTGCAGAGCGCGGCTATGCGGCAGATGTGATTGTGGACACCATCATGCGTCGTATGCCTGATTATGTGAACTACATCACGCCACAGTTTTCACGTACCGATGTGAATTTCCAGCGTGTACCTACTGTGGATACGTCTAATCCTTTTATTACGCGTGATATTCCTACGCCTGATGAGAGCTTGATTATTATTCGCTTCAAGGAACGTAAGGGTGTGGATTTCCCTAATCTGTTGAATATGATACCTAATTCATTCATGTCGCGCTCTAATACCTTAGTTGTGCCTGGTCCTAAAATGGGCTACGCGATGGAGTTGATTTTAGGCCCTATGATAGAAAAAATGATAGACGCGAAGAAAAAATCGTAATTCGCTATACGCGGAGCACAAAAAAGCCAGCTTGATGCTGGCTTTTTTGTGCTCCGCGTATTTGAGTCGATGCCGTATTATAAAAATGCAAAAAACTTGAGGAAAGGGCCCGCTAATAATGGCTGGCGTATCATGCGGCGGTAGTCGCCAGTGACGAATTGCAATTGGCGGCTGGCGACAGCGACACCTAGCCCAGTAATGCCAGGACCATTGCCGCGCCATTTTAGCCATTGTTCAGGTTTCGCACGCAAGTCCCAGTCGGCTGTGGTAGCAGGCGCATGTGCGTAAGGTGTTGTGGCGGTAATGCGACCTTGCTGGATATGAATAAAAACGCTAGGATTTGGTGCATCAAGGTAACCAAATGCAACAACGGCATCAAAATCAGCCGCAGCCAATTGCGTGACTATCTCATCGCTACTGTTCCATTTTTTGCTGAAGCGTGCACCCCAATCTTCTGAAAACAAGTTTTCCATAGTGTTCCTCATTAAAAATTATTATCCTGAGAATATAGCAGAAACTGGCTACTTTGGGGGGAATACTGATTTGTGATTTGAGCTAGGGAATGATTTTCTCGTTTTCGCTTTGGTTACGGATATGTGCCAGAAGGTCTGAGTAGGGCAAGTTGAGGCTGGCATTGAGTGCAAGGGCGCGTTGCTGTAGTTTTCGTAGCGGTTGATAGCGTAATTTATCTGCGAAAGCGAATATGATGACGTTGCCGCGTTGCTCTATGGGCAGGCAGATAACTTGTTGGTCAAATACGTCGGACAGGCGTTGTAAATAAGCATCAAATTGTGGATCGCTCGCCCATAAGTTGACACATAGCACGCCTGTGGACGTGAGTGCGCGTCGGCATTCGCTGTAAAAACTTTCGCTGGCAAGGCTGGTGACTTGGAAGCCTGCATCAAAGCCATCGAGCATGATGCTATCGTATTGTGGGGCGGTGGTGATGAATTCTGCGGCATCAGCGAGTACGATATTGAGTCGCGCATCGGCTACTGGCAGGTAAAAAAATTGGTGGGCAGCCTGTATGACTTTGGCGTTGATTTCGACTGCGGTGATATAAGTAAGCGGGAAATGATGGCGGATAAATTTTGCCAGCGAACCACCGCCTAAGCCGATGAGTAATGTGCTTGCGGGCGGCGCGTCAGTGAATAGTAAAAACCCCATCATGGCCTGCGTATAAGCTAATTCCAAATGGTGCGGCTGATTGATACGCATGGCGGATTGCACCGTGTCATTGCCTAAATGCAGGTAACGCACACCATTTTGTTCGCTGATTTCCACGGTATCTAAATCAGAAACGGCTTTGTGAATACGGCGGTTAAAAAATCGCATGTTAGCTTTCGTGAGGAAATATCAGTTTCTGGGTTAAAATTAGCTATTTTACGAATAACTGGACAGTTTAACCATGCGCGTTTCACAATTTTTCTTATCGACGTTAAAAGAAGCACCTCAAGAAGCTGAATTAGTTAGCCACCGTTTGATGTTGCGGGCGGGATTTATTAAGCGTTTAGGATCGGGTTTATATACTTGGATGCCGCTGGGTTTGCGCGTGTTACGCAAGGTTGAGGCGGTGGTGCGTGAGGAAATGAACCGCGCAGGTGCGTTGGAGTTATTGATGCCTGCAGTACAGCCTGCGGAGTTGTGGCAAGAAACAGGACGTTGGGATAAATTCGGCCCGCAGATGCTTAAAATTAAAGACAGGCATGAGCGTGAATTTTGTTTCGGTCCTACGCACGAAGAGGTGATTACCGATATTGCGCGGCGCGAAATCAAGAGTTATCGCCAGTTGCCGCTGAACTTTTATCAGGTGCAAACTAAGTTCCGCGATGAAATCCGCCCGCGTTTCGGGGTGATGCGGGCGCGTGAGTTTATGATGAAAGATGCGTATTCTTTCCATGCTGATTTTGCTAGTTTGCAACAAACTTACCAAACCATGTACGCCGCTTATAGTCATATTTTTACCCGCTTAGGGCTGGAGTTCCGCGCTGTGGCGGCGGATACGGGTGCGATTGGCGGCTCAGGTTCGCATGAGTTTCATGTGTTGGCAGATTCGGGTGAGGATGCGATTGCTTATTGCCCAGACTCAGACTATGCGGCTAACGTTGAGCTGGCCGAAGCGGTTGCGCCCAATGGCGTGTTGCCAGCGCCCAGTGCGGACATGGAAAAAATAGCGACACCTAATCAGCACAGCATAGAAGAAGTCGCGGCGTTTTTAGGTGTGCCTGCAACGCGCTTAGTCAAAACTTTGCTGGTCGAGCAGGGTGATGATGTGGTGGCATTTTTAGTGCGTGGCGACCATCAGCTTAATGAAATCAAGGCGGCGAAACTGCTGGGCGTGGACGAGATACGTTTTGCCAGTGACGCGCGTGTGCGTGAAGTAGCAGGCTGTGCGTCTGGCTCTATCGGTCCTGTAGGGTTGAATGTGCGCATCGTCGCTGATCGTAGCGTCGCGGTGATAGCAGATTTTGTATGCGGGGCGAATGTTGCAGGTTATCATTTGACGGGTGTGAATTTCTTGCGTGATTTGCCTTTGCCTGAGTTGGCGGATATTCGTAATGCCGTCGCAGGTGATGTCAGTCCTGACGGTAAGGGTGTGCTGGCAATGTGTCGCGGTATCGAAGTCGGGCATATTTTCCAATTGCGTACTAATTATTCAGCGGCGATGGCGTGTCAGTATTTGGATGAGCAGGGTAAGTCGCAAACGGTAGAAATGGGCTGTTATGGTATAGGTGTGTCGCGTATTGTGGCGGCGGCAATCGAGCAGAATTTTGATGCGCGAGGTATGACTTTGCCATTAGCACTTGCTCCATTTAGTCTGGCTATCGTGCCTGTGGGTTACCAGAAGAGCGAGCAGGTGCGTGAGGTGGCTGACAAGCTCTATGCCGAATTAAGTGCTGCGGGGGTGGATGTGTTGCTCGATGATAGGAATGAACGCCCAGGGGTGATGTTTGCCGATATGGAGTTAATAGGTATTCCGCACCGCATAGTGATTGGTGAGCGTGGCTTAAAAGAGGGTATGCTGGAATATCAAGGTCGTCGTGATGCGGCGGCAACTGCGGTATCATTGGCTACTAGCTATGATTTTGTTAAGGATTTATTCGCAAAATGAAAATGTTTGCCCCTACATTCGCTTTGCTTATGGCGTTGTCACTGCCTGCGCAGGCAGGCGGTCAGCTTTATGAGGAGATGTCGGCGAGTGTGCGTGCGGCATTAAGCAAGGCGGTGTCTGATACGCCTGTGTCTAATTCGGTTGTTTTGACGGATAGTGCAGGACGTGCTTGGTTGGCGGAAATGTCTAAGCGGTTGGTAAAGCGTTTTCCTGATGATGGTCAGCGCATGGATTTTTTGAAAACGGCTTACTATGAAGCCACGCGAGCAGGATTAGACCCAGAATTAGTGCTAGGTTTGATAGAAGTGGAATCAGGGTTTAAGAAATATGCTGTATCTAGCGTGGCGGCGCGTGGCTACATGCAGGTGATGCCGTTTTGGACTAAAACCATAGGCACATCCGACGACGATTTATTCCATTTGCGCACCAATTTGCGTTATGGCTGTAATATATTACGGCTGTATGTGAATATCGAACATGGCGATTTATATCGTGCTTTAGGGCGATATAACGGCAGTTTGGGAAAACCTGAGTATCCTAATATGGTGCTGGCGGCTTGGAAAAAACATTGGACTTATATGCCAAATGCGGAAATTGCGAGCAAGTGATTATTGCCCACGAGCAGCACTCACAAAAGTAGCGCACAGTGTCCTAGCTTATAATGTAACTAGGTTGTCTCTGTGTATCAGCTCTGCATCGTCTATGTAACCTAGGCTGGCTTCAATTTGGTGTGTGGCTAATCCTATGATTTTACGTACTTCGTTGGCGGCGTAGTTGACTAAACCGCGTGCAATAATAGTGCCGTCGGTAGTGACGCAGGCAACGACTTCGCCGCGCAAAAACTCGCCTTCTACCGCAGTCACGCCTATGGGTAATAGGCTCTTGCCGCCCATCTGTATGGCGAGCGTTGCGCCTGCGTCGATGATGAGCTTGCCGCGTACTTGTAAATGGTCGGCGAGCCATGTTTTACGCGCTGATAGCGGGGTGCTGGTTGCGATGAGCTGTGTGCCTATGCGTTCGCCCTGCGCTAATCTGAGCAATACGTTAGCTTCGCGCCCCGATGCGATAATGGTGTGCGCCCCACTGCGAGCGGCGCGTTTGGCGGCGAGGATTTTAGTCAACATGCCGCCTCGACTAATGCCAGTGCCTGCGCCACCTGCCATTTTTTCTAAACTAATATCGCCTGCCTGTGCTTCGCTGACCAATGTGGCGTTTTTATCCGTGCGCGGGTCGGCGGTGTATAAGCCTGCTTGATCGGTTAAAATCACTAATACATCGGCTTCAATTAAATTGGTGACCAGTGCGCCTAGCGTATCGTTATCACCAAAGCGGATTTCATCAGTGACGACGGTATCGTTTTCATTGATGATGGGTACTATTTTTAATGATAACAAGGTGCGCAGTGTTGATAATGCGTTGAGATAACGAGTACGATCGGCTAAATCTTCGTGGGTGAGCAGCACCTGTGCCGTGCCGATTTGGTGGGCGCGAAAGCTGGTTTCGTAGGCGTGTACTAAGCCCATTTGCCCAACAGCGGCGGCGGCTTGTAGCTCATGTATGGTGCTCGGGCGTGTTTCCCAGCCTAGTCGCTGCATCCCCTCGGCGACCGCACCGCTGGATACTAAGACGACTTCTTTGCCCATCGCCATGAGTTGTGCGATTTGCTGTGACCAATTAGCCAGCGCGGTATGATCCAAGCCGCGCCCATCGTTAGTGACGATAGCGCTGCCAACTTTGATGACGATGCGTTGCGCGGATTGTAATGCCGAATTCATGCTTACTCTTCTATTGTAGGTGCTGGTAAATCGTCAGTTAATGGCGTGGTGTCGGTGGTGATAATCTCACGCGCCTGATATTCATCAACATGCGCCATGATGGCGTAAGTGAGTTCTTTGCAACCCAGCCCTGTGAGTGCCGAAATGGTGAATACAGGACCTGTCCAACCGTAGGCTGATACAAAGTCAGCAATGAGGTCAGCGCGGTCGGATTCATCCAGGCGGTCAACTTTGTTGAGGACTAGCCAGCGTGGCTTGTCATATAGGGTTTCGTCATATTTGCGTAATTCTTCAACAATCGCGTGAGCTTCATGCAGTATGTCGTGGGTATCATCAAACGGTGCGATGTCGATGATGTGCAATAATAAACGAGTGCGTGATAAGTGGCGCAGGAATCTATGCCCCAAGCCCGCACCTTCTGCCGCGCCTTCGATGATGCCCGGTATGTCAGCAATGACAAAGCTCTTATTGATATCCACGCGCACTACGCCCAAGCTAGGCGCGAGTGTGGTGAATGGGTAATCGGCTACTTTAGGGCGGGCGGCGGAAACAGCGCGTATCAAGGTGGATTTGCCCGCATTAGGCATACCTAGTAAACCGACATCGGCTAATACTTTTAATTCCAGCGTTAGTTCGCGCTCTTCACCTAATTCAGGCGGCACGGTTTGGCGCGGTGCGCGGTTGGTGCTGGATTTGAAGTGTAAGTTGCCCAATCCACCTTTGCCGCCTTTGGCAACAACGACGCGCTGACCATCGGTAGCTAAATCAAACAGCACTTCGTTGGTGTTCAAATCGCTAATGACTGTGCCTACGGGCATACGCAAGATGATGTCGTCAGCACCTTTACCGTTACAATCTGCGCCGCGACCACTTTCGCCATTGCGAGCACGGTAAGCGCGAGTATAACGAAAGTCGATAAGCGTGTTGATGTTGCGGTCAGCTACGGCGATAACGCTACCGCCACGCCCACCATCGCCACCATCAGGACCGCCGCGAGCGATGTATTTTTCGCGACGGAACGAAGCCGAGCCATTGCCGCCTGCGCCTGCGAATACGGTTATTTTTGCTTCGTCTATAAATTTCATGATGGTTTACGGTGTGTGTGGCGATAAATATAAAAAAGCCCTATCCTGAGATAGGGCTTGAGTGTGCTACTAATTGCTTTACGCGGCAACAGGAATAATGCTAACTGTTCTGCGTTTGAACGCGCCTTTGATGGCAAATTGCACAGTGCCTTCAACGGTAGCGAACAAGGTGTGATCCTTGCCCATGCCTACGTTTTCGCCTGCGTGGAATTCTGTGCCACGTTGACGAATAATGATGTTACCAGCAGCCACTAATTGACCACCGTAGCGTTTAACGCCTAAGCGTTTCGAGTGCGAGTCGCGGCCGTTACGTGAACTACCGCCTGCTTTCTTGTGTGCCATGTTTTAGCTCCTTAAGCTGAAATGCCGCTGATCTGGATTTCGGTGTAATTTTGACGATGACCTTGGTGTTTTTGGTAGTGCTTACGACGGCGCATTTTGAAAATCTTGACCTTGTCGTGACGACCGTGTGATACCACCGTAGCTGTTACCTTTGCGCCGTTGACTAGCGGTGCGCCGATCTTGATATCGTCGCCATTGGCAACCATAAACACTTGATCTAACACAATTTCGCTGCCTACGTCCGCGGTGATCTGTTCTACTTTAATTTTTTCGCCAGTGACAACGCGATACTGCTTGCCACCAGTTTTTATGACCGCATACATAGTAAACTCCAAATTTCTAATTGCTCAAAATGAGACGTATAATTATATAGAAATCAATAGGAAACGTCAAATCTAAGTTATCACCATGAAATGGGGTGTGCTTGACTAAGCGGTTATGCCTGCCTACCATGTAATTATATTTTATAACGGTTAGTGATGATGCAGTCAATTCAGGCTTTTTTAGACGCAGATATGCGTCGTGTCGATGCGGTAATTCGTGCGCGGTTGCATACCGAAGTGGTGTTAGTAAGCCAAGTGGCTGAGTATATTATTAGTAGTGGCGGCAAGCGTTTGCGCCCTGCTTTGGTATTGCTGTCGGCGGGTGCGGTAGCGTATCAGGGTGAGCATCATTTGGAACTGGCGGCGGTGGTGGAATTTATCCATACGGCGACTTTGCTGCATGATGATGTGGTGGACGAATCTGATATGCGGCGCGGGCGCGATACCGCGAATGCGTTATTTGGCAATGCGGCGAGTGTATTGGTCGGTGATTTTTTGTATTCGCGTGCGTTCCAAATGATGGTTGGCGTGGGGCAAATGCGAGTGATGGAAGTGTTGTCTGATGCGACTAATGTTATCGCTGAAGGTGAGGTGTTGCAGTTGATGAATTGTAACGATGCGGACATTAGCGAAGCGGATTATTTACAGGTGATACGCTATAAAACAGCTAAATTATTTGAGGCGGCAATGCGCTTAGGCGGCATATTGGCAGGGACGGATAGTGTGACTGAGCAAGCGTTGGCTAATTATGGTATGCACTTAGGTACGGCATTTCAGTTGATTGATGATGTGCTCGATTACGCGGGCAGCCATGAGGAAATCGGTAAAAATGTCGGTGATGATTTAGTCGAGGGCAAGCCGACCTTGCCGTTGTTATATTTGTTGCAACACGGCACGCCAGCGCAAGCTAAGTTAGTGCGTCATGCGATAGAGAATGGCGGTGTTGAGGTGTTTGATGAAGTGCTGGCGGCGGTGCTGTCTAGTGGGGCATTGGATTATACGCGGGCACAGGCGCAAGCTGAGGTTAGCTTGGCAGTGGCGGCGATTGCTGGTTTGCCTGAGAGTGAGCATAAGCAAATGTTGATACGTTTGGCTGAGTTTTCTGTTAGTCGGAGTAGTTAATGGCTAAATTGTTATTGTTGTTATTGGTGGGCGGCGCATTGTATTGGTGGTGGCGTAAGCCCGCGCCGCGCCAAACTAAGCCACGCGTTAAGCCGACTGAAAATATGGTGCGTTGTGCGCATTGTGGTGTGCATTTGCCGCAAAGTGAGGCGGTGTCTGGTACGGGCGTGTGGTTTTGTAGTGCCCTGCACCATGACGAGTTCTCTGCTCGCCAGTGAGTCTATTCCAACATCCTTTTTTTGCCTATCCTGCGGCTGACGCCAGTGACCACGTCGTGCGTGGCTGGAAGTCGTTACATTATCTTAATCTATATCGCTTAATTATCTCGGGTGTGTTTTTGCTATCGACCTATTTGGATAGTAATAACCTGCGTTTTGAACACGCCAGTACGGTGATGTTTGCGGTTTATAGCACGATATACTTAGGGTTGGCGGCGTTATTTATCATGACGATTAGCCTGCGCCGACCTTCTTTTAATGTGCAGCTTAACATGCAGGTGCTGACTGACATCGTAATGGTGGTGTTGATGATGATGTCGGTGGGTGGCGTGCGCAGTGGCTTAGGCTTGCTGTTGGTAGTGACGGTAGCTTCAAGTGGTTTAGTGGCGCAGGGACGAATTGCTTTGTTCCACGCGGCTATTGCCGTATTTGGCGTGTTGTTGGTGCAAACTTTGAGCACGCTTAATGGGCAACAAGCCGCTGGCGATTATGCGCAAGCTGGTTTGTTGGGTATCGTCTTTTTTGTGACAGCAGGTATCGCGCAAGTGTTGGCACAACGTCTGCGTGTGAGTGAGGCGTTGGCCAGTGCACGCGCGGTGGATTTGGAAAATATGGCGCAAATCAATCAGTTGGTGATTGATGATATGCAGGATGGGGTGGTGGTGCTTGACGGTGAGAGCGGCATACGTCAAGCGAATCAGCGGGCGTTGGTGTTGCTGGGGGCGGCTAATGTGGATTTATCCAGCGTGCCTGTATTACTGGATTATTTGTCGCAATGGCGCAAAAACCCCTTGTTGAGCTTTCCGCCTGTCACGCTAGGCAATATGGATGGGCAGTATTTGCCTCGTTTTATCGCGGTGACGGATAAGCGCGTCATGGGTGCAGTGTTGGTGCTTGAAGACATGACGCACATTAACGCGCAGGCGCAACAAATCAAACTCGCGGCGTTGGGGCGTTTGACCGCCAATATCGCCCACGAAATTCGTAATCCGCTGGCGGCAATTAGCCATGCGACTGAAATACTGCAAGAAGATGCGCAAGCGAATAAAACGCAACAGCGTTTGTTGGAAATCGTGCTCAATAATACCCAGCGTATTAACCATTTAGTGACTGATGTGATGGCGTTGAATCGGCGTGACCGTGCGCAAGTTGAGCGTGTTGTGCTGTTTGTTTTTTTAACCAAGTTAGTCGATGAATTTAGGCAAGCGCATCAATTGGACGTAACTTGGATACAATGGACTTGTCTGCCAGCTTTGGCGATTAGCTTTGATTCAGCGCATTTGTGGCAGGTGATGAGTAATTTATTATTGAACGCGGTACGTCATTCTCAGCAACAACCAGGTAGCGTTTTTATTACGGTAGCGCAAACAAGAAACGTGGTGACTATTGATGTGCAAGATGATGGTGCGGGCGTTAAACCTGAAAATTTAACGCAATTATTTGAGCCATTTTTTACCACTGTGAGTACGGGAACGGGCTTGGGTTTGTATATTTCTAAAGAATTGTGTCTGGCGAATCAAGCCAGTTTGGAGTACGTGCCAGGTATGGGTGGTCATTTTAGAATCAGCTGTTTGGAGGCAAGATGTTGACGCATAATGTGCTTATCATAGACGATGAAGCCGATATTTTAGAGCTGTTGGAAATCAGCTTATTACGCATGGGTTTGGATGTCACTAAAGCTGATAATGTTGGTAGTGCCAAGGCGTTGATAGCCGAACAGCATTTTGCGCTGTGTTTGACCGATATGCGCCTACCTGATGGCGATGGGTTGGAGATTATTCGTCATATTCAACAAGTACAGCCAACTTTGCCAGTGGCGGTGTTCACCGCGCATGGCAATACCGATAATGCGGTTGTCGCGCTCAAGGCGGGCGCGTTTGACTATATCAATAAGCCTGTGACGCTGGAGCAATTGCGGGCATTGGTGAAATCGGCTTTGCAAACGCCTGCGTTGGATAAACTGAGTATGCACGGTTTGGTCGGTACTTCACCTGCGATGCAACAAGCGCGGGAGTTGATTGCAAAATTAGCACGCACGCAAGCACCTGTTTACATTACGGGTGAATCGGGTAGTGGTAAAGAGTTGGCGGCGCGATTGATACACCAGCAAAGCAATCGTGCGGCGATGCCATTCGTTGCCGTCAACTGCGGTGCGATACCTGAAAATTTGATGGAATCGGAATTTTTTGGTTATAAAAAAGGTGCGTTTACAGGCGCGGATAGCGAGCGTGATGGCTTTTTTCAAGCGGCTCAAGGCGGCACAATATTTTTGGATGAAGTGGCCGATTTGCCATTGTTAATGCAAGTAAAACTGTTGCGCGTCATACAAGAAAAGAAAGTGCGCAAATTAGGCAACAGCGTGGAAGAGCCAGTAGATGTACGTATTATTAGCGCGACCCATCAAAATTTATTGCAATGTGTGGAGCTGGGGCGTTTTCGGCAGGATTTGTTTTATCGCTTGAATGTGATTAGCTTGAAAATGCCAGCATTGCGTGAAATGCGTGAAGATGTGGCAGAAATGGCGCAGACGTTGTTATTGCGTTTAGCAAACGAAGCAGGTGTTGCGCCGCCGCGATTAACGCCAGCGGCGGTCAAAGCACTGGCATTGTATGATTTTCCTGGTAACGTGCGCGAGCTGGAAAATATATTAGAGCGGGCATTAGCATTGGCATCTAGCGCAGTGCTGGACGTGGCAGATTTACATTTAGTGCCGATAGAAGACGAGCCAGCATTGCCACGCGTAGCAGGCGCTAAATGGCCGTTGCAGGATTATTTGGATGGCTTGGAGCGGGTAGCGATTGAGGAAGCGTTGACGCAAACGCGTTATAACAAAACCGCAGCGGCGAAATTATTGGGTATTACTTTTCGCGCACTACGGTATCGCTTAGAGCGGTTAAATATAGAATAGCATCAACCCTAAATACAACACATAGAGCGAACCGTTAAGCCATAAATGCCATACCTTCAAGCCGCCTATCGCCAGCATGATACGTAGCCAAACGGCGGCAATGAGGGTGATAACGATACCTAAGAACACCGCAGGTTGCGCTGTCCACGGTGTTAAGCTAATACCAATAGCAGGTAATAATGTGCCTTGAAACACCATCGCCCCTGTGATATTGCCAAATGCCAAGGTGTCTTTGTCGCGGCGTATCCACAAAATACTGTTGACCTTTTCAGGTAGTTCAGTCGCAATCGGCACTATCATTAACGACAGCATGAGTGCAGAAATGCCGATGATGGGTGCGGCGAGTTCAATACCGTGTATAAAGCCCTCAGCACCCAATACCAGCAAAGCTAAGCCCAGAACTAGCTGAATGATAATGGTGGGCATGTTGGTCGGTATGCCGATGCGGCTTAAAAACATAATGCTGGCTGCTTCTGTACCGTGGCCGTCCTCAACTAACGCCGCTGATGCGCGTAAAGTCACCATGATGTAAATAAAGTAAATAAAGACCATGCCAAATGATAAGGCGGCGCGTATGGTGCTGTTGTCGTGGGGTACGAACATGGCTAGGCAAGCGAGGCTAAATGCGACTAAGAAAAAATTAAGGTCGCGTGTTAATCCTGTCCGTTCAGGCGTATAAGTGCCTGTTACGCCGCGTTTACGTAACACGGCAAAGCTGAGTAAAGAGAGCGAGAGCGTCGCTAACATCAGCGGTGCGCCTAAAATTGCGCCTACGCCTATTTCTTGATTGACTGCGGCGTTAGACGTGCCTGCGAAAATAGCGAGCACAGGTACTAAGGTTTCTGGCAATGCTGTGCCGACAGCGGCAAATAGCGAGCCTGTCACACCCTCGGAGATATTGAGCTTTTCGCCCAAGTGCTCCAACGCGTTGACGAATACTTCTGCCGCAATCAAAATGAGGATTAAATATCCTAGTAGTTCTACCCAAAGCATGGTCTAGTCTTTCGTAAAGTGCGAAGTAATGCGTAAATCACGCCCTATCAGGCGCGTGTCTGTAATGTTTAATTGCCGTCGTGCCGCCATGCTAGTAGGTTGCGGCAAATTAAACAAGCCTCGTGCGTCTTGACCAAGCAAGGTCGATGCCATATACATCACCCAAGTATCGACTAAATCAGCTTCAATTAACGCCGCATTGAGTGTAGCCCCCGCTTCAGTCATGATTTCATTGATACCGCGTTGCGCCAGCAAAGTCATGAGGCTGGGTAAATGCACTTGTTGCGGGGTGTGACTAATGTGCAATAACTCAGCCCCTGCCACGATTAAAGCGGATTGCTTTGCTAAATCGGTGCAATTATGCGCAATGATAGTGCCTGATTGTTGCAAAATTGTTGCGTGTATGGGCGTGCGCAAATGCGTGTCAACGATGATTTTTAACGGCTGGCGGGTAGTGGCGATGTCGCGCACATTGAGCTTGGGATCGTCTGCCAATACCGTGCCTATGCCTGTGAGTATAGCGCATGAGCGGGCGCGGAGCTTGTGCACGTCCAAACGCGCGGGTGCGCCCGTAATCCATTTACTCTCGCCTGATGATAAAGCTGTTTTACCGTCTAGACTAGATGCGGTTTTAATCGTCACCCAAGGGCGATTGTACGTCATGCGCTGAATAAAGCCGCGATTGAGTTCGGATGCTTGTGTTGCTAATAGCCCACTGCTGGTAGCTATGCCCGCCGCTAGTAAACGTGCCAAACCATTCCCCGCGACTTGCGGATTAGGGTCTTGCATGGCAACCACCACACGTGCTATGCCTGCACGGATAAGCGTGTCAGCACAAGGTGGGGTGCGCCCGAAGTGACTGCAAGGCTCTAGTGTGACATACACCGTCGCGCCACGTGCTTGCTCGCCTGCGGCTTGTAATGCGAATACCTCGGCGTGCGCTTCGCCTGCGCGTTGATGCCAGCCTTGACCTACGATTTGATCGTTGTTAACGATGACACAACCGACGCGGGGATTGGGCGCGGTGGTGTATAAACCACGCTCCGCGAGTTGTAGCGCGTGTGCCATGTAGCGGTAATCAGCATCTGACCAAGCGTTCATTTGTCGAGCTTGTCTAAATCTCTGAGCATGTCGCGGAAATCATCGACATCCTGAAAACTTTTGTAAACTGACGCAAAGCGTATGTAAGCTATTTTGTCCAAGCGTTTAAGCGCGTGCATGACCATTTCGCCGACTTGTCGTGCAGGTATTTCACGCTCACCTAATGCGAGTACGTGTTGCACTATTTGGTGGATTTCTTGATCGACATATTCCGTTGGTACAGGGCGTTTATGCAAGGCGCGACGAAAGCCTTCGCGTAGTTTTTCGGGTGAAAACTCTTCGCGACTTGCATTGGTTTTGACGACTTGCGGCAAACGTAGCTCTACTGTCTCATAGGTGGTAAAACGTTTATCACAAGCGGCACAACGCCGCCGCCTGCGTACCGCGTCACCTGTTTCGGTAACGCGGGAGTCTAATACATGGGTATCAAACGAATTGCAAAAAGGACATTTCATTGGGTTAGATTAACCATAAACAGGATAACGGTTGCACATGGCTTGCGCGTCAGTTGCAACGCGTGCAAGCACTGCCGCATCGGTAGGCGCGTCTAACACATCGGCGATTAAATGCGCTAGTTGTTCTGCTTCTGTCGCGCCAAAGCCGCGTGTGGTCATTGCCGCAGTGCCGATACGAATACCTGAGGTCACAAATGGTTTTTGTGGGTCGTTCGGTATCGCGTTTTTATTGACGGTAATGTGTGCCAAACCTAATGCCGCTTCAGCGTCCTTGCCAGTGATGTTTTTGGCTTGCAAATCGACTAAGAACAGGTGCGAGTCGGTGCGCCCAGAAACGATGCGTAAGCCGCGTTTGATTAGGGTGTCGGCCATAATGCGTGCGTTGGCTATCACTTGTGTTTGATAGGTTTTGAAATCGTCGCTCATGGCTTCTTTGAATGCAATTGCCTTGGCGGCAATGACGTGCATCAACGGACCGCCTTGGGTGCTAGGGAAAATGCTGGAGTTCAACGCTTTTTCAAATTCAGCCCGCGATAGTATCAAGCCGCCGCGTGGACCGCGCAAGGTTTTGTGCGTGGTGGAGGTGACGAAATCGGCAATGCCTACAGGGCTAGGGTAAACACCAGCGGCGACTAAGCCTGCGTAATGTGCCATATCAACGAAGAGATATGCGCCTACGCTATCCGCAATTTCACGGAAACGCTGCCAATCTATGACTAATGAATAGGCTGACGCACCTGCAACTATCATTTTAGGTTTGTGTTCTAATGCCAAGCGAGCAACTTCGTCATAGTCAATTTCTTCGGTTTCTGGGTGCAAACCGTAAGCAATCGCGTTAAATAATTTACCTGAAAAATTCACCGATGCCCCGTGCGTCAAGTGACCACCATGGGCTAATGACATGCCTAATATGGTATCGCCAGGCTTGAGCACAGCCAAGTAAACAGCGGCATTGGCTTGCGAGCCTGAGTGCGGTTGGACGTTAGCGTATTCAGCACCAAATAACTGCTTAACACGATCGATAGCTAATTGCTCTGCTACATCGACATATTCACAGCCGCCGTAATAGCGTTTGCCAGGGTAGCCTTCGGCGTATTTATTAGTGAGCACTGAGCCTTGCGCTTCCATGACGGCGGTGCTGGTGTAGTTTTCAGAAGCGATGAGTTCGATGTGATCTTCTTGACGAATGCGTTCGTCTTCCATGGTTTTCCATAAGTCTGGGTCGGTGACGGCTATCGTATTGTGGTGACTAAACATGGTAAGCATCCTCAGTGGGTTGGGTTTGAAATGGTTAAAAAATGTAAATCTCGACTGTTCTGCGTATTTTATCATGGTGTAGTGTTGCTAATATGCGAAAAAATTTAATAACTGATGTACACAAATAAAAAATAATGCGTATAATTTTCACACGAACGAATAGATTCTTCGTTTGTCCACGTTCACACTTCATACAGGGTGTGTGCATTTGGATTTTTTAGTGTATTTTAATTTTTTTGGAGATTCACATAATGACCCGTTCTTTACTGATCGCTGCTTTGATGGCTTTAACTTTAACTGCTTGTGGTAAAAAAGAAGAAGCTGCTGCTCCTGCTGACGCTGCTGCACCAGCTGCTGCTGCACCTGCTGCTGAAGCGCCTGCTGCTGCTCCAGCTGCTCCTGCTGAAGCTGCACCTGCTGCTGCTCCAGCCGACGCTGCTGCACCTGCTGCTGCGCCAGCTGACGCTGCTGCTCCAGCTGCTAAATAAGAATTTATTCTTGTTTGCAAAAAAGCCGACCTGATGGTCGGCTTTTTTGTTGCTTACGTTTTTTATCTGGTGTTTTTTTAGGTAGAATAGTGTTCACTTTATTACAATGACTTAACGATATATGACAACAATGAATACGGCGTGCGTTGTGGATTTGACTGATGTGGGTCTGATTGCCTTTGCGGGCGACGATACGGTAAACTTTTTACAAGGTCAGCTAACAAATGATGCGCGTAAGCTAGATGCAGGACAGGCGCAATACAGCGGACTGTGCTCGCCAAAAGGGCGTTTGCTCGGTAGCTTTATGTTGTGGCAACAAGATGGTTGTTATTTAATGCAATTGCCTGCCGAACTGCAAGCTAGTTTGCAGAAACGCTTATCTATGTATATTTTGCGTTCTAAAGTTAAAGCGCGGGATGCGCGTGCGGAATATGCGCAATTAGGGTGCGCTGGACAAAATGCGGCTGAGGTTATCAATCAAGCGTTTGCTTGCGTGTTAGATACGGATATGCAAGTGCAGCATGTGGCAGGCGTGAGCGTGATACGTTTATCGCAATCACGTTATCAACTCAGTGTACCGATGGCCGATAAGGCGACGATATTAGCAAAACTCGCTGTTTATGCAGAGGCTACGACGACGAGTCACTGGCATTGGCTGGCAATTCAAGCAGGCGTTCCTACTATCACCGCCGCAACACAAGAGCAATTCGTGCCGCAGATGGTTAATTTCGATTTGACCAATAGCGTTAATTTTCAAAAAGGTTGCTATACAGGGCAAGAAATTGTTGCCCGCACGCAATATCTGGGTAAATTAAAACGACGTATGTATTTAGTGCATAGCGATGAAGCGATGGCGGCGGGTGATGAGATTTACAGTGCCGATATGGAAGGGCAGGCGATGGGCATGATAGTCAATGCTGAAGCCGCGCCAGCTGGTGGCTGGGACGCGTTGGCGGTGATGCAGATTAGCAGTGTGGCGGCTGAGTCGTTGCATCTTAAATCTTTGGATGGCGCGGTGCTAAGTTTGCAAAATTTACCTTACGCGCTATGACAACACTACCCCTGACAGCAAGTGTGCTGGGTCAGCCCGTTTGCTATAAAACAGAATATGACCCCAGCTTGCTATTTCCTATTCCGCGCCAGACTAAACGCGATGAAATCGGTTTGACGGCTGATTTGCCTTTCATGGGTGCGGATATTTGGAATGCTTACGAGCTGTCTTGGCTTAATGCGCGAGGTAAGCCGCAGGTAGCGATTGCGATGTTTATTGTGTCTGCGGATACGCCTAACATCATAGAATCGAAGTCGTTCAAACTGTATTTGAATTCGTATAATCAAACCCGTCTAGCCAGTCATGAGCAATTAGTGGCGCAATTACGCGCGGATGTGAGCGCGGCTGTTGGCGGGCATGTCCAAGTACAATTAACCTTGCCTGATGATTTTGGGGCGTTGTCTATGGGCGAGATGGCAGGTGAGTTGCTAGACCGTTTGGATATAGACGTGGATAGCTATACACCCAACCCCGATTTATTGCGGGTAGATGGCACCGAAACCGTCACCCAAACCTATTTATCGCATTTGCTCAAGTCAAATTGCCTAGTTACGGGTCAGCCTGACTGGGCAACGGTGCAGATACATTATGTGGGGGCGGCTATCAATGCCGAAGGTTTATTGCGCTATTTGATAGGTTTCCGTAATCACAATGAATTCCATGAGCAGTGCGTGGAGCGCATTTTTGTCGATATTATGCGCCACTGTCAACCGATGAAATTATCAGTTTACGCCCGCTACACGCGCCGTGGTGGCTTGGATATTAACCCTTGGCGGACGAATTTTAGTGTGGGCGGTTTGCCGCCAAATTTGCGCCATGCGCGGCAGTGAGCGGTGGCTTAGAAATCATTTAGTGCTGCTAAGCCTCTATCAACTACAGCAAGGCATTGCTCCTTATTCAAAATGGATTCTATACTGCCAAATTTATCAAAGCATTTGCAGTTTGTCCGTTTTGCGTTTGTAGAGCATCCCGATAATGATGCTAAACGTTTTTTGCGTTGTATTAAATCATTATTCTCTTGGATACGCAGTGCCTGATTAGCAGTCATTTTTTCATATACATTATTAGTGGTGTTAGCTGCTACGTGAGCAATGCCATTTGATAGTAATTGCATAGGCTTATTTACCAATGGTATTGAATTTTTGCTGTTTATTTCAGTTATAAATATGCTTATAAATACCCATGTGGTAATAATTAGTAGCATAATTTTCAGTAATTTTCTCATGTTCAGTACCTTATAAAAAGTCATGTATATGCGTGATGAACTGATTTACGTTTTCACGTTCCGAGAGACGTATCGCGCATTGCAAATGTTAGTTTGCATTTTGGATAATTTGAGCATCCCCAAAAACGGCTTTTAGGTCCTTTTCGTTCGATCATTTTAATGCCGCATGATGGGCAAGATGGTACTAGGTAATCGCCTTCAGTTGCAACGGCAAGTAATTTCTGTTGGGCTTCGTGACTTAGCTTACCAATCATGTTAAAAAACTTTTCCCCATCAATTAGAAAAATTGGATGCTCTTTTGCAAACGTGAGTGCGTCTTCAGTGTAAGTGCTGGTGGTTAAAAAAATACCACTGCGGATTTTTTGATGAGCCATCACGCCAAACAGCTCTCGTACTGGCTTAACGCCGACATACCGTGAATTCCAAGCTTTGCACTGCAGGATGGAATGAGGCTCAGACGCGTCACCTCGAAACAGTTTTACGTCCACGCCACCATCAGCACCACATTTTATGGTTTCTGCACGAAGACCCAATTCGCGAAAATAAGCGGCGCATAACTCCTCAAACCGCTTCCATTCGATTTGTTTTAATAACGCTAGCGACCATGTATCAGGTTTTGAATGCGTTGGTTTGAGTTTGCCAAGGTCATCATCAATTATACGTCTAGACGAACATTTGCTTCTAATTTCTGCCCGAATAAAATTTATGAGCGCAACGGTTGCAAAAAGAGCGGCAGCAAATAAACCAAAAGGTCTAATTGCTACAGTGATGGCGTGGCGGATTGGATTGTCGGTTGTCCAAAGTGGAAAACCGTAGTGAATGATGAATAATAGTATAAAGGCGATGAAGGCGGGAGTTTTCCAAGCGGTCGCGATAAGTTGCTTTGATCTTGATTTTGCTCTGTTTTGTCTAGGCATTCTTGTAGTCTTTCAAATGGCCTCATTGATAAAGCATTCAGTGATACGATTGCCATTGATAAACATGGCAATGTCAAATTCGTTCAATGTGCGTTGGAGTGCGGTATTAAACGTGCTGGCATCGACAACGTTGGTATAAATTTCCATCCACGTTAATGCGTCATCTTGGCGTTTAAGCAGTGCGCCTGATACACCAGTGCGACAGCGCAATTTGGCTTGCATCCCACGAACTTGCCGCTCAGTTTCAGTGTCGTCGGTTAATACGCGATAGTAGATGTAGTAGTTGAGCATATAAAGCACCATAAATTCTTTATCCACGAAAAGCACGAAAGACACGAAAAGGTTTGCTGTATTGCTGTTGCTTTTGTTCGTGTTTTTAGTATCTTTCGTGGACAAGGGTTTTTTGCGTAGTCTCAATAAGCACTATGGCTATCACATGCCTGGCATCATGCCTTTCATGCCGCGCATCATTTTTGCCATGCCGCCTTTGGACATCATTTTCATCATTTTTTGTGCTTGTTCAAATTGTTTGAGCAGGCGATTCACTTCTTGTACGGATACGCCTGCGCCTGTTGCAATACGGCGTTTGCGTGAGGCTTTGAGGATTTCGGGTTTAGCGCGTTCGAGTGCTGTCATGGCGTTGATAATGCCTTCGATGCGGTTGACGGCTTTTTCATCTGCGCCTGCGGGTATCGCAGCACCCGCTGCCCCTGGGAGCTTGTCCATGAGTGCGGAAATGCCGCCCATTTTACGCATTTGTTGGATTTGCGCTTTGAAGTCTTCTAAATCAAAGCCTTTGCCTTTTTTGATTTTCTCGGCAAAACGGGCGGCTTCAGCATGGTCAACGTTGCGTTGTGCGTCTTCGATTAAAGATAATACGTCGCCCATGCCCAGCACGCGTGAAGCCATACGTTCTGGGTGGAAGGCTTCTAGCCCCGTGAGTTTTTCACCCACACCAATGAATTTAATCGGGATGCCTGTGACGTGGCGTACGGATAATGCCGCGCCGCCGCGTGAATCACCGTCTAGCTTGGTGAGGATAACGCCAGTGAGCGGTAGCGTGTCGTTGAATGCGCGGGCGGTGTTAATGGCATCTTGCCCCTGCATGGCATCGACGACGAAGAGCGTTTCTATCGGACTGAGTGAACGATGTAATTCGCTAATCTCGTTCATCATGGCTTCATCAATGCCCAGACGACCTGCGGTATCGACAATGAGTACATCGTGATAATGCTTTTTGGCAAAGTCTTGTGCGGCGAGGGCTATGTCTAGCGGTTTTTGTGTTTCTGTTGAGGGGAAAAAGTCCACGCCTAGTTGGGCGGCCAGCGTTTTTAATTGCTCGATAGCAGCAGGACGGTAAACGTCGCAACTGACTAGCAACACTTTTTTCTTCATTTGCTCAGTGAGTAGTTTGGCGAGTTTGCCGCTACTGGTGGTTTTGCCTGAGCCTTGTAAACCCGCCATCAAAATAATCGCAGGGGGTGTGGTTGCAAGGTTGATGCCGACGTGTTCGCCGCCCATTAAGCGGGTTAGCTCATTGTGCACCACGCCGATGAGGGCTTGTCCAGGGGTGAGGCTTTGTAGCACTTCTACGCCGAGTGCTTTTTGTTTGACATCAGCGATGAAGTCTTTGACTACGGGTAGCGCCACGTCGGCTTCCAGCAGTGCCATGCGTACTTCACGCAGAGCATCTTGGATGTTGTCTTCGCTTAAACGCGCTTGACCGCGTATGTTCTTGATGACCGAGGCGAGGCGTGTGGTGAGATTTTCTAACATACGTAATGTTCCATAGTTCGCCAAAAGGTTGAGGATATGATGTAAACTTTGCTTTTCGCAATTCGTCTATTTTACCTCAGATGAGTATCAACTGGCTTTATCCTCTCGTAAGTTTACTGTATGCCGTCGTTAGCTGGCGTTTTTGGCGCACGCGTTGGCGTGGGGTTATGCCTATTGCCCGTTGGGAGGGCTATGTGTTGTTGTTCCCGCTGGTTGTGCATATTGTCTTGTTGAGCGCAACTACGATAGTGCCAGACGGCGTGCAATTAGGCGTGGGCAATGTGATTTCCATGATAGCAGGCTTGGCGGTGCTGATTTACTGGCTGAGCAGTTTTCATTCGCGCATGGAGGCGTTAAATGCGCCTTTAGCAGCGATAGCCGCTGTGGCCGTGTGGATGCCCTTGGTCGTGCCTGCGACGCATTTGCTGGCGAATACCGAGCTACTCGCTTTTCGTATGCACTTGTTAATTGCTATTTTGGCTTATAGTTTATTAACCATTGCCGCTTTGCACGCGACCTTGATGTCGGTCGTTGAGCGACGGTTACACCATGTTCATGATAGTAAATTAGCCAGCAATTTACCACCGTTGCTGACTTTGGAGAGCTTGTTATTTCGCTTGCTGGGGTTGGGTTTTACGCTCTTGACCTTAACGCTATTAACGGGTGTGATGTTCTCAGAGGAGATTTTTCATAAGCCGGCCGAATTCAATCATAAAACCATATTTGCTGTTCTGTCTTGGGTGATTTATGCGATATTGCTAGGTGGGCGACGCTTGCGTGGTTGGCGTGGCAAGCTGGCGGTACGCTGGACTTGGCTGGGCTTTGTGATGTTGCTATTGGCATACGTGGGTAGTCGTTTTGTATTGGAAGTATTGTTGCACCGTTAAAATGAGAGATGAAAAATGAAATCAATTAAAGTGACCGATGTAGGTTCAATTAAGAATGAGTTGAATAAGTATAAAAAAGGCAAAAAGCTCGATATACGCTATTTTAATCAAGCGGCGCGTTTGGCTTGGCTAGGTAAAATCGTCATGAGCCCGCTGGATGCAGAAGATGACACGTGTCAATCTTGGTTGCTCTATGTGCAGCCGCCTGAAGGTTTTGCCGCACACTTTGTTGATGTGGATGAAGATTTAATCAACGAAATCCATATTTTGGATGCAGAGCAAGGTCAGTATCTATCTGAAATCATGCGTGCGGGTATGTCGGCACGGGCGCAAGAGTACGAAACATTGAATCGCCGTGACTTTTATTTTGTTAAATTCTTCAAAGACGGTGCGGATGCACCCGCTACGGGAGATGCACCATCCAGCAACTAAAAGCCCGCTGGATAGATTTAGGCGAGTGCAACGCAGACGATTTTCACGCCACCTACGCGGGGGTGGCAGAAGCGATGCAGGCGGACGATGACCCTGTCGTGGTCTGGGGGCAGCCCGCAGCACATTTTTGTTTGGGGCAACATCAGTCGCTTGCCGCTGAATTAGTAAGCGATTTGCCCGTGCCTGTGATACGTCGCCCCTTAGGTGGCGGTGGCGTGTGGCTGGATAGGCAACAAATATGCTGGGTGCTCATTGCGCCGCGTGGTCGCTTGCCGTCGCGCCCCGCCGACTGGTATGAGTATGCCTTGGCACCGATGTTGGCAGTGTATGCAGGCATGGGCTGGGACGCGTGCTTGGTTGAGCAAGATGTGTGGCTGCATGGCAAAAAATTGGCAGGGAGCGGTGCGGCAACGATAGGTAACGCGGGGCTGATAGGCGCGAGCTTTTTGTTGCATTTTCCCGTCGATGAATTTGTCCAGCTCATTGCCGCGCCATCGGCAGGTTACCGCGACTGGTTGCGTACCGCTTTGGCAACAGCCATGACGAGCTGGTCGGATTATGCCGAACCGCCCAGCGTGGCTTGGTTGTCATTGATGTTTAGACGTGCGGGTGCGACTTGGTTTGATTGGCGTTGGGAGCAGGCTATGCTGACGCTGGATGAGCGGGTTGCGCGCGACGAGTACCGCCCCGAACTGCTGGCGGAAGCAGGGCGTGCTAAGCGATTAGTGGCGCATGGCATTAAAATCCATGCGCGTAGCTTTTTGACTGAACAGGATTTCGGCGGAGATAGTGTGCGCGTCTTGACGCATCATCGGGAAATCACGCGCTTGGCTATCTCCACCGCACCCCATCTGCCTGAAGCCGTTTTAATGGGCATTGCGAATACCGAGCAGGCAATTAGTGCTCAGTTAGCGGCTTATTTATCCTCAGACGTAGCGCAGTTATGGGCGCAACGTATTTTATTGACCGCTTATTTCCCCGAATAATAATGATGACTACACCGACTATTGCGGCAAGATTACAAAAGAAATTTATTTTGATGACCCATGACAGCGCATTGCAAGCCAGCGTTCAAGCTGTCGTGCCTGAAGGCTGGGAAATGGTAGCTACGTTGGATTTAGATAGCTTGGGTGGTTTTGAACAAGTGCTGCTATATCGTTTTGTGTTTCTAGATTTGGAATCTTTAACCGACGATTTTGACCCGCAGGACGCGATACGCAAAATCCGTATGGAGCTAATGCTGAATGTAGCGATATTCTGCTTTGGTGGTTGTGAAGATGAGCGCGATCAAGCGAGATTAAATCGCGCAGATCGGTTTTTTGAGCATGATGAAATGCCTGCCAGACTGCCGCAATTCTGCCATCAATATCGCTGGGGTGAGTAAATTAACGCGACTGTTCTGAATGTGCCGCTACAAACTTCCCGTTATTTATGGTGGATAGTGATGGTCGCGCATTTGTTAGCCGTGTTTGCGATCTGGTTGGTCGATGTGCAGGGTGCACGCTGGGGCATTTTGGTGTTATTAGGCAGTGCTTATTATTACCTGCAAAAGTTGCGCGTATTGCGTATCAGCGCGATTGCGATTGACGAGCAGGGCTATCGGCTATTGTGCGGCACTATATGGATGCAAGTGGCGTTAGTGAGCGCGTTCATCACCGCACCTTTAACCGTAGCAGTGTGGCAAGATGCGTTGGGGCAACGATATGCGCTGACGCTCTTGCCTGATAGCCTAAGCACGGTTAATTATCGTCATTTGCGTGTTCGTTTACGTTGGCATCAACGATAAGCCTTGACAGCGATATTTAAGACGGTATAATCTTGCTTCTCGAGTTGTGTAGCAGTCAGTTTGGTTACGCACAAGATAGCTAAAACATTGGATTAGCAAATGCATAAAATTGGCGTAATACTGGTTTGGTTAGGCTTGTTTTTAACCGTAATCGGCTTGATTTTTGGTTTTATGGATTTGGTAAAGTATGGCGAAGCCAGTATTTGGATTGCCATGATACCAGCAGGTTTTGCGGCTTTATTAACTGGTGTCACCATGACCCAGTTTTCAAAGTCTGAAGAATCTGATACAATGTAAGGCTGTAGTAAATACGGTCCCCATCGTCTAGAGGCCTAGGACACCGCCCTTTCACGGCGATAACACGAGTTCGAATCTCGTTGGGGACGCCAATCTTAGCGGGTTGCAGTGATGCAACCCGTTTAATTTCTAGCCTTAGGGCTAGTTAAGGAGTGGTAGTTCAGTTGGTTAGAATACCGGCCTGTCACGCCGGGGGTCGCGGGTTCGAGTCCCGTCCGCTCCGCCAACATACTAAGGCTAATAACTTAATCAGTTATTAGCCTTTTTTATTGCTTTACGCCACTTGTTGAACTTCTGTATTCGCAAGTTTGGTGTGATTGAATTCATGCCTTTGCGTTGCCACAATCTTATATTTTCAGCCTAGACCAATCAAAATAAGGACCTGGGTCTGTTTTACGCCCTGGGGCAATGTCGCTATGTCCTGTTAGTGCGGTGTTGGGGTAGCGGCTTTGCAAAGCGATAATCAGCGCGTTGAGTTGTTGATATTGCGCGTCGGTAAATGCACTATAGTCATCGCCTTCTAGTTCTATTCCCACAGAAAAATCATTACACCTATCCCAGCCTTGCCAGTTAGATAAGCCCGCGTGCCAAGCGCGTTTGCTACAGGGGACGAATTGGATTAACTCGCCATCGCGCCGTATTAGGAAATGGGAGGAGACGCGTAAATGTGCGATGTCAGCGTAGTAAAGGTGTTGCTCAGGATGGAGTTGGTTGGTGAATAATTCAATAATGCCCATGCCGCCAAATTGGCTGGGCGGTAATGAGATATTGTGGATAACGATAAGGCGTATGTCTGCTGTTTGCGCACGAAAATCGCAGTTGGGGGAGGCGATAAAGCGGGTTAGGCTGGCGATGCCTAGTTCATCTATATTCATGGCTCTTCGTGTGGCTGCGCGTTAAGGGCATGGGTGATTGCCTGTATCAGTGCGTTGAGATTGGCTTCGGCTTGTAATGGGGCATGGAATTGGCCATGCACAAACAAGAACAAACTGGGCAAATGAAATACATCGTACTCTCGCGCCAGCGCGGTGGCAATTTGTACATCAACGCTGTAGGTATGTTGTATTAGCGGCGTGTCTAGCGTTTGTAATAGCCGTAACCATGCTTTACAACTGCCGCAATGCGGCGCAGTAAATAGCACTAAGCTCACCCCCGCGCTATGGCTTAAACTGGGATGAAAATCAAATTCATTGAGTGCGGTGAGGTGCATGTCAGGTGATTTTTTCCAGCACGCGCGTCATTGCACCGACTTGTAAATTTAGCCATGCACGCGCTTTTTCGGCACGTTGTTGTCCTAGCTCTGGGGTGTCGATGATGGTTTTGATGTGGGTGAAAATTTGTTCGTTATCTTCACCCGCCCAAACGATACCTGCGGTAATGGCGGCGGCGAGTAGTGGGTTTTCACGGTGTGCTGTGCCGACGATGACGGGGCGGTTATGGAGGATGGGGGTGATGATGTCGGGCGTGTTTTTGGCGTTTTGGTTGAGTGTTGCGCCGACGACGACGAAATCAACACAGCCGTATAAGCTGGCAATAGGCTCGGCGTGTTCTATGTAGTAAACGCGGGTTTTTAAGGGGACGAATGAGGTGGAAAAGCGGGCATGGCGTATGGTTTGCAAGCGGTAGCGTATGGATTCGCGATAGACGGGTTCGCAACGTGCTGGATCGCGTGGGGCGAGTAGCATCATGCCCATTTTGTGGCGTATGGCGCGGCTGAAGAGGGCGTAGGCGGTATCTTCTTCGTCTTCGCCTGTGGCGGCAAAATAGCCTAGCCAACGCTCGCTTTCGTGTTGTTCTTTGAAGCGCAGGCAAATCTCGGTATCGCTGGCGATGTGTGGCAAGCTGGTTAAATCGACCAACGCATCGCCTAAGGCTAATGCGCCTGTAATGTGTGTATCAGCATTGCTGGTGCTGATGAGCGCACAGCCCGCTAGGGCGATATTGGCATCACGTGCGTTGAGCCAGTAGCGTGGGCACGTTGCGGCCTGTGCTAGGGGCAGATGTTGTTCACCCAAGCCTAATATGATGAGCCGTTGCGGTTGCGATTTGGTGATGCGCTGTGCGGCGGCGGTGAGGTCGTCTGGCAGTTGTAAGTGCGGTAGCGCAGGCGGCGTGGCGGTTGCGTCTGTCAGTGCGATGGCGACGTTGCGAAACTTATTTTGCAAGGCGTTGATAAATTGTTCGGCGCGTGCCAAAGTGGCGGCATCGGTAACGACTAAGGTGGCATTGGTAACGCCAGCAGGTAATTTGTTAAAGCCTAAAAAATCGAATAATCCCATGATGTGCAAACGTGTATTAACAAACGGCTAAGGATACCGCAAATGTGCTGGATTAGTAATAGCGATAGAATGGGTCGTATTGGTAATAACGTGGGTAACCATAGCCCATGGGGGCTCTGTATGCGGGTAATGGTGCGTCGGTGAGGGTGATTTGCGCCGCGCTAATGCGGGTGCTGTTGGCGGCTAATAAGCCCGCAACGTTTAACCATTTGCCTGCGCCGTATTGCGTGGCATCATAATAGCCATAGACGCAGGTGGTGAAGTTGCGTGGTTGGGTGTTACGCGTTAATTCAAAGCAGGTGTCGTCGCCTGCGCGGTATTGTTGGGTGATTTGACCTCGCCATTCTACAGGCGTACCTGTGAGGTCGGTGTCGGCGAGTGCGTTAATGGATAACAGGGTAAATATAAATAGCGATAGGCGCATGGCGGGTAACTCCGTAAAATGAAATTTTAACTTAATAATGAGTATATAGATGATGGCTGATGCAATAACAACGATTACTTATCATCCGCGTGAACAAAAATCGGCAGTGTTGCAACATTGGCATGATTATCCTGCTAGTTGTAAGGGTTTGTCATTGCAGTTGGCGGAGTTGGATAGTGGTGATTACGATTTAGGGACTGGCGTGGTGGTGGAGCGTAAGTCGGCGACAGATTTTAGTTTGGCGATTATGGATAAGCGTTTAATGAGCGAGGTCGGCAAGCTCAAATCCAGTTATGACCAAGTGATTTATATTGTCGAAGGCGATATTTATGGTGGGCGTTTTCATACTGACCCGATGGCAATACGCGAGGCAATCGCGTGGTTGACGGTGATGCAAGGCGTGCCTTTGGTGCCTAGCCCTAGTGCAGGCTTTACCGCTGAAATTGTTTATACCATGGCGCATCAGGCACAGCACGGCATGGGGCATCCTGTGGTGATGCGTAATGGTAAGCCGTTTGACCCTATGAATGGTCAGCGTTATTTGGTCGAAGGTTTGCCTGGTGTGAATGAGGCGATGGCAAAGGCATTGTTGAATCATTTGGGTGGTGCGGCGGCCGTGTTTGCGGCAGATGTTGAGACCTTGGCGCAAGTGCCTGGTGTCAGCCCGCAAGCGGCGGCGCGTATGCGTAAGGTGTTAGATGCGAATTGGACAAGGACGGCATAAATATGGCATTCGGCTATGCGCACTCAAATATCGGGCAATGGATGGAGGCGGTGCAGGATTGCGTGCGGCAATTGCAACCTGTGTCGGCGGCGGCAAATCTGGGCTTTATTTATGTGACTGATTTATACGCGAATCGCTTGAGCGATATGCTGGCACAGTTGCGTGAGCAGACTGGTGTCGCGCATTGGGTCGGTTCGGTAGGGATAGGCGTGTGCGTGACGGGGCATGAGTATCTCGATGAATCGGCGGTCGTGGTGATGTTGGGCGAATTTCCTGAACATGCGTTTCGGGTATTTGTGCCCGTCACGGAGGAGGATCGCGTCGCTGTAGATTTGGATGGATTTACCGTGCATGGACAGCCTGCCTATTACGCGTTGGTGCATGGCGATGCGCGTAATGCCGAGATTCCTGAGTTGATTACAGCGACAGCGGCGGGCATGGTAACTGGGTTTATTACGGGTGGTATAAGTAGCTCGCGGTTTCAGTCGTTGCAGGTGGCGGATGAGGTGGTGCATGGTGGCTTGTCTGGGGTGATGTTTACTGAGGCGGTCGCCGTGGTGACTCGCTTGACGCAAGGGGTTACGCCGATAGGCCCGCGTCATGTTGTCACGGCTAGTCAGGAAAATATATTGATTACGCTAGATGGTCGTCCTGCATTAGATGTGTTGTACGAAGATATAGGTGAGATTTTGTCGCGTGATTTGAGTCGTGCGGCGGGTTATATTTTTGCGGCGTTGAGCATCCCCGGTTGTGATAGTCGTGATTATTTGGTGCGTAATTTAATCGGCGCGGATACCACGGATAGATTGGTGGCGATTAGTGAGGTGATACCACCTGCGGCCGAGGTGTTGTTTTGCCGACGAGATGCGGTTGCGGCAGAGGCGGATATGTTAGCGATGCTGGCAGACGTGCAGTCACGTTTAACAGCACGACCACGTGGTGCGGTGTATTATTCATGCTTGGGTCGGGGCGAAAGTTTATTCGGTGCTAAGTCTGCCGAATTAGCCTTGATACAACAAGTCTTGGGCGATGTGCCCTTGGTCGGGTTCTTTGCCAATGGCGAGATTTCACATAATCGCTTGTATGGTTATACGGGCGTATTAACTTTATTTACCTGATTTTATAAGGATAACAACATGCCACAAACACAACAAGAAGTTGCAATGCTGCGTAACGAGGTTGAAATGTTAATGCGCGAGCGCGATAGTTTGCTACGCGTGAGCGGTGCGGCGGCAGTATTCGTCGCTGAAATGGACAGTGCGAAATTGCCAGAAACCAGCCTGAATGCGGCTGAAGTATTGGCTGAGTCGCTGAATGAATTGAGTGAAGATACTTTGCAAGATGCGTTAAGTGCAGTGCAGGCGCATATTGCACAGGCCGATGTTGCTTAGTTGATATTGGCAATGATGCGCTTACCAGCCTATTTGCATCAGCCTCGCTATTGGTGGGGGGTGGTTGCGTTTGCGCTAATTAACCTAGGTTTGGCAAAATTTGGTTTGTGGATAGCGCCTTTTGTGCATGGCAATGTCAGTGCTATTTGGCCTGCCAGTGGTGCGAGTATTGCGGTGCTGGTGTTGTTTGGGCGGCGTTATTGGCCTGGTATTTTTGTCGGTGAATTACTGGCTAATGTGGCTACATTATCGTTGCCCGTGGCGAGTATTTTTGGTGTGGGTGATAGCCTAGCTGCTTTGCTGGCTTGGTTGTTATTGAATAGCTATAAAACGTTTCGTCCGCAATTAGATACTATCAGTGATGTGGTTAAGCTGACTATGCTGGCGGCACCTGCGGCTGCCTTGTTAGCTGCTGGCATAGGCGTGGTCGCGCTAATTGTGAGTGGCGATATGCCGAGTTCAAGTGGATATAGCGCGTTAGGTGTGTGGTGGTTGGGTGATATGGTGGGTAATTTAGTGGTTGCGCCCGCCATTATGCTGTTTTATGCCTGTTATGCGGCTAGGCCTACGCGTGAACAAATTACGGAAACAATGTTGTTATTGTTGTTGATGATATTGGTCGTGGTGTTGCCGCATTTGCAGTGGTATGGGCTACGTAATTTTGATCCGCAGTTTCATTTATTATTTCCATTCGTGGTGTGGGCGGCGTTGCGTTTAGGTGGTTTTGGCGTGGCAATGACGGTATTAACGTCGGCCTCTATTGCTGTTGCCTTGACATTGGGCGAGGCGAGGTGGCTGGGAATGGCGATACCTTACACTGAGGTTGCGCATTTGCAAACGGTGTTGGTCATTATCAGCGTGCCTGGTTTTTTAATCGCGGCAGCATTAGCCGAACATGGTCATGCTGAACAGCGTTATTTGGATATAGCTTATCACGATGGCTTAACAGGTCTGCTTAACCGTAATTCGTTATTGACGCAATTAGAAAAAATGGCTGAGGTAACGCAGCGCAATGGGCATGATATTGCTTTGTTGTTTATGGATTTAGATAGATTCAAGAACATTAACGATACCTTGGGTCACGATATGGGTGATTTGGTATTGCAGGAGTTTGCCCAGCGCATTAAAAAAAGCGTGCGTAGTGAGGATTTTGTTGCGCGTTTAGGTGGGGATGAATTTACCGTATTGATTTCAGGCTTGCAAGCGCGGGATGCGGCTGCGGCTATTGCCCAAAAAATTCTGGATACGATGCGTGCGCCTGTTAATTTGCATGGGCATGAATATGTGGTCTCTGGCAGTATCGGGATTGCAGTATTAAACGCAACGGTGACGCAACAGCTGAGTAAATCTAGCCGCACGAATGTGGCGCAAGAATTGATGCGTCAGGCAGATACGGCGATGTATAGGGCAAAGCGGAATAATGCTGGTTTTATGTTCTTTAATAGTAGTATGGATATTAACGCTAAACTGCAACTACGGTTGGAAAATGCATTGCGCTTGGCGTTGTCGTTGGGGCAGTTTGAATTATATTATCAGCCTAAGGTGAGCACGAACAGCGAGCGTATTGTGGGTTGTGAGGCATTGATACGTTGGCGACATCCAACTAAAGGCTTGGTCGAGCCTGATAAATTCATCGGTGTGTTGGAATCCATAGGTTTGATATTGCCGGTGGGTGCGTGGACATTGCGGGTAGCCTGTGAACAAATGCAGCGTTGGCGTGAGCAGGGTTTATTTGTGCAAAGAGTGGCGGTGAATTTATCCATGCGTCAATTTTTACAGCCAGATTTGTTATTGATGATAGATAAGGTATTGGATGACACGAAAATTCCTGCGAATTTGCTAGAGCTGGAAATAACGGAAAGTGTCGCCATGAGTAACGCCCAATTAACGGTGGATACATTGACTGCGCTGAAGCAACGGGGAATCTATATTTCTATTGATGACTTCGGTACGGGTTATTCGAGCTTGAGTTATTTGAAGCGTTTTCCGATTGATGCGGTAAAAATAGATCGTTCTTTTACCCAAGATTTAGAGCATGACGGTGACGATGCCGCCGCGATAGTGACGGCAACAATACGATTAGCCCATGCGATGAATTTGTCGGTGGTAGCCGAAGGCGTAGAAAACTATCAGCAACGTGATTTCTTATTGAAATACGGTTGTGATGTGTTACAAGGCTATTACTATAGCCGACCAGTGCCTGCCGATGAGTACGCGATTATGCTGGCGCGTGGATATTGCCATGTAGGTTAATGCGCTATACAAAAAGCACGCTGACAGTATGCGCTGTCAGCGTGCTTTTTTGCTGTTTTAGACAGTTAGTGTTTCTTCTTCCGTAAACGTTAATTTCAGCTCTTCTTGCTCATCTATATCCACCGTTACTTCGCCACCGTTGGCTAATCGACCAAATAGCAATTCATCCGCGAGTGCTCGCCGTATGGTGTCCTGTATCAACCGTGCCATAGGTCGCGCACCCATGAGTGGGTCAAAGCCTTTTTTACCCAAATAAGCCTTGAGTGCGTCGGTGAAGTGCGCATCGACTTTTTTCTCGTGGAGCTGGTCTTCTAACTGCATGAGGAATTTATCGACTACGCGCAAGATGATGTCTTGCGAGAGTGGCGCAAATGAGATGGTGGCATCCAGACGATTACGGAATTCGGGCGTAAATGTGCGTTTGATTTCCGCCATTTCATCGCCGACTTGTTTGCCTAGCGTAAAGCCTATTGACGATTTGCTCAGAGATTCTGCGCCTGCGTTGGTAGTCATGATAATAACGACATTGCGGAAATCTGCTTTACGCCCGTTATTATCAGTGAGTGTGCCATGATCCATGACTTGTAGTAATACGTTAAACACATCAGGATGCGCTTTTTCGATTTCATCTAGCAATAATATTGCGTAAGGCGTTTTAGTAATCGCTTCGGTCAATAAGCCGCCTTGGTCAAAGCCAACATAACCAGGTGGCGCACCGATTAAGCGCGACACGGCATGGCGTTCCATGTATTCGGACATGTCAAAACGGATTAAATTGATACCCATCGTGTAGGCGAGTTGCTTGGCAACTTCAGTTTTACCTACACCTGTAGGGCCTGAGAACAAGAACGAGCCTATGGGTTTTTGTGGGTTACCCAAGCCACTACGTGCCATTTTGATGGCGGAAGCCAGTGCTGCTATGGCTGGGTCTTGACCAAACACCACTGTTTTCAAATCCCGTGCCAAATGCTTGAGTGCATCTCTGTCGTCACTATTGACGTGTTTCGACGGAATGCGCGCGATTTTGGCGATAATTTCTTCGATTTCTTTTTTGGTAATAATTTTCTTTTGCTTGGATTTCGGCAAAATACGTTGCGCCGCACCCGCTTCGTCGATAACGTCTATGGCTTTATCGGGCAAATGCCTGTCGTTAATATAGCGGGCGGATAATTCAGCGGCTGTGGTGAGTGCCGATGCGGTGTATTTAACGCTGTGATGCAATTCAAAGCGTGATTTTAAGCCGCGCAAAATAGCGATGGTTTGTTCTACGCTAGGCTCGTTGACATCGACTTTTTGGAAGCGACGCGAGAGTGCGTGATCTTTTTCAAAAATGCCACGGTATTCAGTGTAAGTCGTTGCACCTATGCACTTTAATTGCCCCGACGATAATGCGGGCTTGAGCAGGTTAGACGCATCTAGCGTGCCGCCAGATGCCGCGCCTGCCCCTATGAGGGTGTGGATTTCGTCAATAAATAAAATGGCGTGTGGGTTTTCTTGTAGCTGTTTGAGCACCGCTTTGAGGCGTTGTTCGAAATCACCGCGATATTTAGTGCCCGCTAACAATGCGCCCATATCGAGAGAGTAAACGATACTGGTCGCTAATATGTCGGGAATATCGCCCTCAACAATGCGGCGTGCCAAACCTTCGGCAATGGCAGTTTTACCTACACCTGCCTCACCGACTAATAGCGGATTGTTTTTGCGGCGACGGCATAAAGTTTGTATCACCCGTTCTAGCTCTTCGGCGCGACCGATGAGCGGGTCTATTTTGCCTGCCAGTGCTTGCGTATTCAAATTACTGGTATAGCTATCTAATGCCGAAGGGGTGCTGGTTTCTTCGTTGGTGCTGGTTTCAGGCGCGGGCGGCTCACTTTGCTCAGTTTTGCTCGTGCCATGCGATAGGTAATTGACAATATCCAGTCGCGTTAAACCTTGTTGGGTTAAGAAAAATACGGCATGTGCGTCTTTTTCACCGAATAATGCCACCAGCACATTCGCGCCTGTTACTTCTTTTTTGCCCGATGACTGTACATGCAATATAGCACGTTGAATAACGCGCTGAAAACCTAGTGTGGGCTGGGTATCTATGTCTTCAGTGCCTGCCACTGTGGGCGTGTGTTCGGTAATAAAATCGCTCAGTTGTTGGCGTAGTGTTTCTATATTGACAGCGCAAGCACGTAGCACTTCGGATGCGGATGGATTATCCAGCATGGCGTAGAGTAAATGCTCTATGGTAATGAATTCGTGGCGTTTTTGTCGCGCATCCATAAAAGCCAAATGCAGGCTGACTTCGAGTTCTTGGGCTATCATTTAATTTTCCTCCATCACGCATAACAGCGGATGTTGATGCTGACGGGCAAATGCCAACACTTGCGCAACTTTAGTCGCAGCCATGTCAGCGGTATATAAACCACAAACCCCACGCCCCTCTGTATGTACTTTGAGCATAATTTGTGTCGCCTGTTCAGATGATTTGTGAAAAAAATGTTGCAATACATGCACTACGAAATCCATAGGTGTGTAATCGTCATTTAGCAACAGCACTTTATACATGGGTGGCGATTTTAATTTCGCCTTGCTAGGTGCTAATACGGTATGTTCTCTGTGTTTTATTGCCATCTGGTGCGATTACACGATAAATTTACTAAGGCTTTATTTTGAGCTTTTGTGTGAATTATTCAAGCATAGATTAAAAAATAGTAAAAAAAATATAAAATGCTTGCCAAGTAAGATTATCTAGCGTAAAAAGTGTGCTGGAGTTTGGTATCAAGGTTTAAGCAAGTCTGGTATTGCCGTTGTGCAATCTTGGTTCTCAAATAATCCATTAGCCGTTTTTGGCGTATTTTTTATCAAGGAATGTAGCAATGGCAACTGGCACAGTTAAATGGTTCAACGATTCTAAAGGTTTTGGCTTTATTACTCCTGATGATGGTAGCGAAGATTTGTTTGCACACTTCTCTGCAATCAACATGGGTGGTTTCAAAACACTTAAAGAAGGTCAAAAAGTTAGCTTTGAAGTATCGCAAGGTCCTAAAGGCAAACAAGCTTCAAACATCCAAGCTTCTTAATTAGTCGCTTGAATTGAAAAAGGGTGCGATTTATTCGCACCCTTTTTTATTGATATTTACAGTTTTAGCGTAGCAATAAATAGAGCCAAACTGGCAATCAGTGTTAGTCTCAGGCGTAAGTGTAAGTACCAGTCAGGGAGTGCTATATGCGCATTCAGTAGTTTGTCTTGCCAGAATTGCACTGGAAATGTGCTCAGTAATAAAATCAACCCTAGGTGTAACGGTAACAATGTGGCAAGCCAGGCAATTAGTGCAGGTATTGTGCTCCATGTATATAATAAATTCCGTTGTAGTGGCGTAAGCGTGTGCGTATTCATCGCAAACCCCCAATGTAACGCACCGACAAAACTCAAAATGCTGACGCTATAAGTCATTAAAGCATAACCCAATATAGCATGATGATAATGACTTAGCGTTATCGCAGTTGCTAGTACGATGAATGGAATAAGCCCGCCATAACTGAGCCATTTGACGGCTGTGGGTGCTGTATTTTGTGCGCTCATTGCGTTTACCTCACAAGTGGTCTGATAACTGAAAAACCTGCATCAATCGCCCACGTTTGTCCTGTGACGCGGGCAGCGTTTTCTGATAATAGCCAGCACATCAAATCGGCCACTTCTTTAGTATTGCCTATGCCTGGGAGTGGATATTGGTTGGCTGCGGCAATTCGCGCATTGGCACTTGCCAGCACCTTGTTTGCGGCGGGGCTATCCATGATGCCAGGTGCGACTGCATTGACACGGATGCCAGCGGTCGCAGCCGTTGCCGCACTGCCACGCACCAGCCCTTCTAAGCCTGCTTTTGCGGCTGAAACTGCTTCATGATTGGGTGTGCCGATGCGGGCAGCGGCGGATGAAACTAATACCGCCGAACCTGGTGTATCGGCTTCGCGTAATTGCCCGATAAACGCCGCCAGTGTGTGAAACGCGCTGATTAGATTTGCGCTGAGGCATTCATTAAAGTCCTTTTCTGACATTCTATGTAACGCGCCCAGTCTGACGTTGCCGACGCAATGTGCTAATGCGGTGGGTGTGAGTCCTGCGGCTCGTGTGGCTTCAAAAATATCGCGCGCACCTTGATAGGTTGAGCAGTCTGCGACAATTTGCAGGTGTTGGGTGCCATACGTTTGTGTTAATTTTTCTTGATCTCGGCTTGTGACCACTAGCAACCAATCTTCGTCATTTAGTTGGTGTGCGATAGCTTGACCTAATCCGCCTGTTGCCCCTGTAACTAACGCAATTTTTGGCATGTTTGATGTCCATAAATAAAGATTGAGAACTGATTATGTAAGTGATATAGTTTTTTGTCTAGGACAAAATTGCATGGTTAAATGACAAAATCACGACCGCTACCAACAAAAACCTGCCTTAGTTGCGGATTGCCTTTTACCTGGCGTAAAAAGTGGGCGCGCGCGTGGGACGAGGTGAAGTACTGTTCAACACGCTGCCGCCATGCTAAGCCTCGCCAAACAATATGACGACACTGCGCTTAATTCTGGGAGATCAGCTGTATCCGCTACATCCTTGGTTTAACGAGAAATCGCCGTCAATTAGATATGTCATGATGGAGATGCGCCAAGAGACGGATTATGTTTTGCATCATGCGCAAAAAATTATTGCTATTTTTGCAGCGATGCGTGATTTTGCTCATCAGTTGCGCATGGCTGGTCATGAGGTTGATTATTTAGCAATTGACGATGTGCGTAATCAGCAAAATCTAATCAGCAATTTAGCTATGTTAGTGCAAGCGCATGATGCGCAATTGTTGCTCTACCAATCACCTGACGAGTGGCGGCTAGATGAACAAATGGCGCGGGCAGGTGAGCAAATTGGTTGTGAGGTAGTGCAAGTTGATAGCGCACATTTTTATACGCAGCGTGATGAAGTTGGTCAGTTTTTTAAGCAACGCAAAAAATGGTTGATGGCGGATTTTTATCAACATATGCGGCGTATTCATGGTGTGTTGCTTGACGAGGAAAACAAGCCTATAGGTGGTATGTGGAGCCATGACAAGGCGAATCGAAAAGCCTGGTCAGGCTCGCCAGTTGAGCCATTAGACAGACGACCAATACACAATCACGATGCTTTATGGCACACCATTACTGTCGCGGGGGTGCGCTCGTTTGGTGAGCCGCAGGCGACGGCTTTTCGTTGGCCTGTTAATCGTGCAGAAGCCTTGGTGCAGTTAGATAATTTTACTAAATATAGCTTGCCGTATTTTGGAGATTTTCAGGATGCGATGAGCCAAAATCATGCACGTTTGTTTCATTCGTTACTGTCTTTTGCGCTTAATGTAAAAATGATTACGCCCCAAGAAGTTGTTGAGCGCGTAGCCCTAGCCTATAGCGCAGGTGTGGTGAGTATTGCGAGTGCGGAAGGCTATATTCGACAAATTTTGGGATGGCGTGAGTATGTGCGTGGTGTTTACTGGGCAAAAATGCCACAGTATGTCGAACACAATTTTTTTCAGCATCATGCTGATTTGCCTGCTTGGTTTTGGGATGGCAAAACGAAGATGGCTTGCCTGCATCATGCCTTGACTGACAGTTTGCAGAACGCCCATGCACACCATATACAGCGGCTCATGGTCATTGGTAATTTTGCGCTATTGAGTGGCTTATCACCCGTCGCAGTACATCAATGGTATTTGGGTGTGTATGTAGATGCGTTTGAATGGGTAGAGTTGCCAAATACATTGGGTATGAGTCAGTTCGCCGATGGTGGCTTATTGGCGACTAAACCCTATATATCGAGTGCGGCGTATATCCATCGTATGAGTGATTATTGCGGTCGCTGTCATTATGATAAAGCACAACGGCATGGTGATAAGGCGTGCCCATACAATGCGTTATATTGGGATTTCCATATCAGACATAGCACGCTACTTGCGCATAACCCACGAGTAGGCATGGTTTACCAACACATTAAAAAAATGACGGAGGTAGAAAAACAACGTATTACCGATGGTGCGCAAACGCTGCGTGAAAAGATTGGTTTTTTGTAATGTTTGTAAAGGAAATGAAATGTTAGTGAGATTAAGTTATGTGAGTTACAGCAATTTAGATTTAAGTGACGACGATATTTTCCAAATTTTGGCAACGTCAAAAGTTAATAATCATGCGCAACATGTAACGGGGGTGTTGATTTATTCGGATCGACATTTTTTCCAATGCCTAGAAGGCGAACGCAAAGCCGTTAATAAAACTTACCTACGGATACTCGCGGATAAGCGCCATAGTCGTTGCATGATGGCATCTTATAATGAAATAACAGCACGGGCTTTTCCCGCGTGGTCGATGGAGCAGGTGAAGTTTAGCGGTGTAAATAATGAACTGGTGTCGAAGTACAGTGAAATGGGTTTATTTCAGCCGTATGACTATACACCCAGCCAAGCTGAGGCTTTTGTGCAAGAGATTGCGCAAGTTATCCAACATGCCGCTACAGTTGACAAGCCACAAAAATCATTGTTGAGTTGGTTTAAGGCAACTTAAATATCGGTTCTCAGTTTAATGCGCGATGATTTTACGCATTAGACTGAAAATGCCGCCTATACCAGGTAGTTGCTCATAGAGTTCTTGGGCTGCATCCCAGTAATCACGGTGATAGTTTATTTTGCCTGATTCGTCAAATCGCAATAGACTCAAGCCGTGTATATGTTTATTCGGGCGACTTGGGATTTTTAAGTTAAAAGAAAAGTCCCACGTTAATATCAGTGCCTGTTCGCTCATGTATTTATCCTGAATGTGGAATGTGGGCTGGTCAACTTGTTGATACATTTTGCGAAAAATGGCTTGTATGGCGGCGAGTGTGTGCACTTCATTAAACGGGTCGCGGAAATAGCTTAGGTCGCTGTAATAAGTGCCCATGTTCTCTACCTCGGCTGGGGTAAGGTTTTCATAGTAATGAATCAAGTTGTTTATTGTTTCGGTATTCATAATCCTGTTCCTTTGTGAATTAACCAGAAATACCAACTATAGGGTAGATGGCGTAGTGCTTGCATAAACCATGTAAAGCGTTTTGGAAAATGAATTTCAAACTGACCTTTCGTCATTCCCAATATAATCGCTTTTGCTGCTTCGTCTGGGCTAATCAGTGCGGGCATGGTAAAGGGATTTTTGTCGGTGAGCGGCGTTTTGACAAAGCCAGGGTTAATTAAATAGACTTGATGCCCTTTAGGGGCTAAATCTAAATACAGCGTTTCAGTGAAGTTAATTAAGGCGGCTTTGGTTGCGCCGTAAATTAAGCCTGTCGGTAGTCCGCGATAGCCCGCGACGCTGGCGACGATAGCAATACCGCCTGTCGGTTTTAATAGTGTTAATCCGCAGGCTACGGTGTTGATTGTTCCTGTTAGATTAGTGTCAACGAGTTGGGCTGCTAATTTAGCATCAATGGCGTCTGCACGCATAGGTGCATGATTGCCTGCATTGGCGATAATTAAATCAAGTGTACCAAATTGAGATTTTATTTTTTGCGTGGCGAGAGCGAGGCTGGCAAGTTCAGTTGTGTCGCAGGTGACGTGGTAAGTATTCGCGTGAGTTAACGTTATTGCTGTGCGTGAGCTGGTAATTACGATAGCACCTATGTTTAATAATTGTCGCGCCAATGCCGCACCTATACCTGTGGATGCGCCCGTTATCCAGATGACTTTACCATGCCAGTCGGTTATTTTTGCGTTCAAACTCATGATGGACGTTTCTTGAAGTAGAGCGTGATGTCGCCCAGATGAAAGCCAAATTTGCTCATTTTGGAGCGATTCATGAGCGATAAATCATCTAGCTGATACATCCAGTCGTCAATGCTTACGTTGTAAATTTTATCATCGACAGGCAGCTGTAGCACATATCGCCATTGGAGTGCGTTACCGTAAGCCTCGCCTTGCGCGTTTCCGACTACATCGGCGGCTGTGCCTTGGTAGTGGTGTTTATCTAGTTTAGTGATAGTCCAAATACGTTGGCTGGTGGTGTTGTCTGACCAGGTGAAGTGTTCGTCCAATGTGCCCACATTACCTTGCCAGTGCGCATCAATGACAACATGGAAACGCTTGATTACTTTGCCGGAACGGTCTTGAAACATGCCCCAAGCATCTACTTTGCCATTAAAGTATTGCGCCAAGTCTAAGGTGGGCGTTTCATTTTGATATGCGGAGACTGGTGTGTTAGAGCAGCTAGGTAGCAACATAATAATACCAATCATCAATAGGTTGTTGGCGTAATGGAGGATTTTCGGCATGATTATTTTTCGGCATGAATAAGTTTTATTTGGTAAACGCTAGTTGCACCCGCCGTAAAACCCGCTTCGCAGTAGGCTAGATAAAAATCCCATAGCCGATAAAAACGTTGATCAAATCCTTGGCGTTGCGCTTGTTCCCAGGTTTGATGGAACTCGATTCGCCAGCGTTTAAGCGTTTCGGCGTAGTCGAGTCCAAATGAATAGGCGTCAATGACTTTTAGTCCAGCCTGAGCGGCCTTGGTTTTGAAAACAGACAGGGAGGGAAGCATTCCGCCAGGGAAAACATATTGTTGAATAAAGTCGGTGCTACGTCGATAGCGACTAAAAAGCGTATCTGCTATGGTAATCGTTTGCACGACTGCGCTACCTTGAGGTCGGAGTAAGCGTTTGATGGCCTTAAAGTAATCTGACCAATAACGCTCCCCCACGGCTTCAAACATTTCTATGGAGACAATATGATCAAACTGCCCGTGTATATCACGGTAATCCGTTAAACTAAGTTTGGGACGAACCGCCTCGTGGTAATGTGCCGTGCGGCTTTGGGCGTAGGCTAGTTGACTGGGTGAGAGCGTGACACCATGCACAACAATATGGTTATTTGCGGCTATTTCGGCAAAACCACCCCAGCCACAACCAATTTCCAGAACTGACTGAAACGGTTTGCAATCGAGTTGTGTCAGTATTCGTTGATATTTTGCTTGTTGTGCGTCAATTAAGCTAAGTTTGCGGTCGCCTGCAAATAAGGCGGATGAATAGGTCATGCTGCGATCCAGCCACAGTCGATAAAAATCATTACCTACATCGTAGTGCGCGAGTATGTTTTTACGACTTCCCGTTTTGGTGTTGGCGCGTAGTTTGTGTTTGATTTGGTAAATCAATAGGCTCAATAAATTCCCGCGCATGACGCGCGCCAAGCTATTCCTATTGTAAATGGCAATGCTAATGAGTGCGGGGATGTCGTTGCTAAACCAGCGTCCAGCAATGTAGCTTTCGCCCAAGCCAATATCGCTACTGGTAAGTATGTCTTGGCACACGCCCCAGTCATTGAGATGCAGATTGGCGTGCAGCGGATCTTGAGTATCACCAAATGCAATATGCTTGCCATCTGGCATATGTAACGTCAGATGCCCTGTTTTAATACCTGCTAAGAGTTTTATGAAGATGCGTGCAGGTCGAGGTAGTGTGTTTAATGCTACAGGTGTGTTGCTCACTGTGGGGCAGCTCATCGGCTTATTTCCTTATCTGGTGGGGTGGGTTTGGTATGAAATTTCACCCCTTTGCGCCATATCTGCCAGGCTTGTAAATGTATGCGGGCAATGACGGCAAATGTCATCCAGGCGTGTGTAAAAAATAATTTCATCAGTATTTTTGCTGTCAATACCTGCTTGTTGCCTGAGAGCGTGGTGCTTAAGAGTTTATTGCTGTGTTGGTGATGATCGATTTGGAATTGACAATGATTGCCTGTCCAGCGAAAGCGAAACTGATAGCTACCATCAACTGCAAAAAAGGGTGATACGTGAAATTGTTTGCGGCACGCCAACCAGTCGCTTTCAGCAATCGGACGTTCATCTTCATGCGCTAACAAGTAGCTATGATGTTCGTTAAAAGTGTTGTTCACTTCGCATAAAATTGCACGCACATTACCCTCGGTATCATGACAAAACCAAAAGCTAACGGGATTGAATACATAGCCTAAAATGCGAGGGTAGGTATGTAGAATAATCTTGCCGTTCGCTTTTTGGATGTGATTTTCATTGAGTAATTGACGTATCCAAATAGCAAGGTTGCTACCATCACGTGCACCATGATCGCGGTGATAAAAGCTGAATAAATTCCAACTATCTATTGATAGCCAGCGGTTTTTTAGTTGGCTAATATCATCAATAGCGAAGCGCAAAAAATAAGTTGGATAAGTGAATTGATGCACCACAGGTAAATGCCTGCGGTGCATGATATGACCGATGCAGATTTCTGGTTTCATAGTTGCGTTAACCAAGGAATAGACACACCTAAGCCTTGCGCAACCGCCATACCTGATTTTAAGCCGTCTTCATGAAAGCCGTAACCTGTCCATGCGCCACAAAACCAAGTGTGTCGTTGTCCTTGGATTTGCGCAAGTTGATGTTGTGCGGCGATAGCATGTTGGTCAAATATAGGATGGCTATAATCAAAACTACGGATGATTTTGTCAGCGGCAATCGGTGTGTCAGGGTTGAGCGTTACCATCACAGGGGTGTCAAAAGGTAGTGGTTGTAGTTGGTTAATTAAGTAGGTGACGCTCACTGGGGTTGCACCAGGAGACGCGTTAGCAGTATGGAAATTCCATGCTGACCACATTTTTTGCGCAGGGAGGATAGTGCTGTCGGTGTGCAAGACTGCATGATTAGGCTGATATTTAATCGCGCTTAGGATGCGTGACTCTGCTGCGCTGATGTCGCAGAGCATCGCCATACTTTGGTTGCTATGTGTTGCTAAGACGACTTCGTCATAATTACGAACCCCCATTGGGCTAGTGATTTTGACACCCTTATCCGTGCGCTCAATTTGCTGTACAGGTTCAGACAAATAAATATGTGTAATAGTGTCGGCAATGCGTTGTACATAGTGACGTGAGCCACCTGTGACAGTTAGCCATTGTGGACGATTAGTTATTTGTAGTAAGCCATGTTGTTCTAAAAAATGAATGAACGAAAGTGCAGGAAAACTAAGCATTTGTTGTGTTGGGCACGACCAAATAGCCGCTGCCATGGGTAGCAAATACCAGTTGCTAAACGCTGAGCTATAATGATTTTTGTGTAGGAAATCGGCTAGGCTGTCGGCGTTATTCGGGTGGTTTAAGATGGCTCTTGCATGACGGTTGAAACGCAAAATGTCGTTAATCATGCGCCAAAAAGCAGGACGTAATAAATTTCGTTTGTCAGCAAACAAGGTGGCGATTGATGTGCCAGCCCATGCTAATCTATCGTCTCTTACTTGCACACTAAACGACATGTCACTGGCGGTGAGCGGAACGCCTAATAATGCAAATAGGTTGAGTAAGTTAGGATAAGTGCGATCGTTGCAAACTAGAAATCCTGTATCGACAGCGGCTGTTTTGCCCTCTAAACATACATCAACGCTATGGCTATGGCCGCCTAGGCGATTTTCTGCTTCATACAGTGTCACATGATATTTCTGCGTTAATAGCCAAGCGGCAGATAACCCTGAAATTCCTGAGCCTATGACCGCAATCGATCTCATGGTTTTTGCGCGAGCATCGTTTGGATTTGTTTAATAAATTCTGGATCGCTAGGTTCAACCGTATTTTCAAATGAAATTACGGTATTACCATTGCGGTTAATCAAGTATTTGTGGAAATTCCATCGTGGCGCGTGTCCCGTAATAGTAATGAGTTGCTTAAATAGCGGATTGGCGTTATTTGCGGTTACGCCTGATTTTTCAAACATAGGAAACGCTACGCTATAAGTCAGGCGGCAAAATTTGGCTATTTCTTTGTTACTGCCCGGCTCTTGCCCACCAAAATCGTTAGATGGAAATCCTAAAATAACAAGTCCGTTCGCTTTTTCTTTGCGATATAAGGCTTCTAAGCCTGCATATTGGTGGGTATTGCCGCAATAGCTGGCTGTGTTGACCACGACGACTACTTTGCCAGCGTAGCTACATAAATCAATAGCTTGTTCTTGCAATGTATTCACTCGGTAATCGAGAATTTTTGGGCAAGTGGGCGCGGCAATGCTGGGGAGTGCGTAGAGTGCGCTGATGAGTGTTGCGACAATTAGGGTTCTATTCATGATTTGTCTTGGTCAAAGTGATGTGTATGTGTTAAAAATAGGTTAATTATTAACGGGTGTCAACATTTGTCTAGGACAAAAATAAAAGTATTTTTATAAAATGGAAAAAAACACATACTTTAATATAGCCGCCGTTGAGCGTGATACGGGTGTTGGTAAGGACACTTTGCGCGTGTGGGAGCGTCGCTACGGCTTTCCAACACCCATACGTGATGTGCATGGCGAGCGTTTATATTCACAAATGGAGTTGGAGAAGCTACGTCTGGTACAGCGGCTAATGAATCAAGGACATAGACCTGGTAAGTTGATGGCGTTGGATATGAGTGCTTTATCATTGATGCTAAATGTCCAAGATGTCAGTATTGAAAATGATGCTGAAATTATCGCTATTTTGAAAAAGCATCACACTGCTGATCTGCATCGTTACCTTAATAACTTACTTATCGAACAGGGTTTGGCGCGTTTCGTGACAGAAAGTCTTGCTAATATGAATACGCAGATAGGTGATGCTTGGATGCGTGGTCGTTTGGCTATTTTTGAGGAGCATGCTTATTCTGAGCAAGTTATATCGTTGCTAAGATCGGCGATTAGTCAGATGGGTTTTGAAGTAGTTGCACCTAGCGTGTTGTTGACGACGTTGCCTGGTGAAGAGCATACATTAGGCGGGTTGATGTGCGAGGCATTGTTGGCACTGAATCAGGTGAGCTGTGTGAATTTAGGCGCACAAACCCCTGTTGTTGAAATCAACGCTGCGGTAAGGGCGCATCAGGCAGATATTTTATGTTTATCGTGTAGTGCGGCTTATCCTAAAAATCAGCTCTTACAGAGCTTAACTGAGTTACGCAACCTATTGCCAGAGTCTGTTCATATTTGGGTAGGAGGGCAGGGTGTGCCGCGTACTAAGTTACCCGTAGGCATTAAAGCTATTCGTGCGTTTACTGAGTTGGCTATTACGCTTGAAGCGTGGAGAGATAAATGAGGTGATGTCGCCCTAGTAATCTGATATTAGCTAGGGCAACACAAAATTACATATTCTCTATCATTTTGTCGCCAAATGCCGAGCAGGACAATGCGGTCGCACCTTCCATCAAGCGCACGAAATCAGCGGTCACGGTTTTATTGGTAATGGCTGTTTGCATGGCTGCCACGATTAAATCTGCCGCTTCGTCCCAGCCTATGTGACGTAACATCATGTCGGCCGATAAAATAGCCGCTAATGGGTTGGCAAGGTCTTTGCCTGCAATATCGGGACCTGTGCCATGCGTGGCTTCAAAAATAGCAACGCTGTCGGATAAATTAGCACCTGGTGCAATACCAATGCCGCCGACTTCTGCCGCGAGCGCGTCAGAAATGTAATCGCCATTCAAGTTCAGCGTAGCGACGACATCGTAATCAGCAGGCTTTAATAGAATTTGTTGTAAAAAAGCATCTGCAATCACGTCTTTGATGACGATGCCGTTAGGAAGCTTACACCAAGGGCCGCCGTCTATTTCTACTGCGCCGAATTCGCGTTGCGCTAATTCATAGCCCCATTTTTTGAAACCACCTTCGGTGAATTTCATGATATTGCCTTTGTGCACTAGTGTAACTGAGCGACGGTTGTGGTCTATCGCGTATTGTATGGCTTTGCGGATTAAGCGTTCGCTACCTTCGATGGAAACGGGTTTGATACCAATCGCGGAGGTGTCAGGGAAACGGATTTTGGTAACGCCCATTTCTTCTTGCAAAAATTTAATCACTTTTTGGGCTTCAGGTGAGCCAGCTGGCCATTCTATGCCCGCGTAGATGTCTTCAGTGTTTTCACGGAATATCACCATATCCACTTTTTCTGGCGTTTTGACTGGGCTAGGCACGCCTGCAAAATAACGTACTGGGCGCAAGCAAATATACAAGTCCAGATTTTGACGCATGGCAACGTTGAGTGAGCGTATGCCGCCTGATGTGGGGGTGGTGAGTGGTCCTTTAATAGACACCACATAGTCACGCATGGCGGTTAAGGTTTCCTCAGGTAGCCAGCTGTCGTTGCCATAGACTTTAGTCGCTTTTTCGCCTGCATAAATTTCCATCCAGGCGATTTTGCGTTTGCCTTGATAGGCTTTGTTGATAGCGGCATCAACTACTTTGCACATGACGGGTGTAATATCAGCACCTGTGCCATCGCCTTCAACAAATGGGATAATGGGCTGGTCAGGCACGTTGAGTGTGCCATCCGCATTAACAGTGATTTTTTCGCCAGTAGTCGGCAGGTGTATATGTTGGTAGCTCATGGTTTTCCCTAATCTAAAGTAAAGTTAATCCCGCCATGCGACAAGTTATTATATTTAATAAGCCTTTTGGCGTTGTGTGCCAGTTTAGTGCCGATGGTAAACATCCTACATTAAAAGATTATATCCCTATTGCAGGTATTTACGCCGCTGGTCGGCTGGATACCGATAGCGAGGGTTTGCTTATTTTAACTGATGATGGACGCTTGCAACATCAACTTGCGCATCCTAAGCATAAATTACCTAAAACTTATTGGGTGCAAGTTGAGGGCGAGGTCACTGATGCGGCTTTGTCTGCGTTGATGCACGGTGTGGATTTGGGTGATTTCGTCAGTGCGCCAGCGCAGGCACGGCGTATAAGTGAGCCTGATAATTTATGGGATCGCACGCCGCCTGTGCGTTTTCGGCAAGCCATTCCTACCAGTTGGATAGCGTTGACGATTACCGAAGGGAAAAATCGGCAGGTGCGGCGAATGACGGCGAAGGTGGGCTTTCCTACTTTACGTTTGATTCGTGCGCAAATCGGGGCGTGGACGCTGGATAAATTGATGCCTGGGCAGTTTCGTGCATTATCGGTACAAGAGTTGAAAAATTTTTGAATATCGTGTCAACGCGATGAAGTGGGTTGACGTTATTTGCTCTGACAGCGATGCTTTCGCGTCATGTTACTCACACTAAACCACTTTTTAAGGATGTCAAAATGAGCAAATTATTATCCGCTTTGATCGTTGCTGCTTTCGCTGCTGTTTCTTTCTCTGCTGTTGCTGCTGATGCCGCGCCCGCTGCCGCTGCAGCACCTGCTGCTGAAGCTGCTAAACCAGCTGTTAAGCACCACGCTAAAAAACACCACGCTAAGAAAAAAGTTGAGAAAAAAATGGAAGAAAAAGCAGCTACACCAGCTGCTGCAGCACCAGCCGCTAAATAATTGACCACGAGTTAATTAGTAAGCAAAAAAACGGGAGCTTAGGCTCCCGTTTTTTATTGTGGGCATCATTGTTGTACCGTCTAGAATTAAAGCTACCCGCTTGTTTGTCGAGCGCGTAGCGCATGAGTTCTGTAATATAACGAGTATTGTTATATTGATAGGCTGAACTCTGGAACCATCATGCTAAATTGCCCGCGTCCCGTGGATTTGAATCTGCTTAAAGTGAAACTGCCATTGCCTGCCTTGGTGTCGATTTTGCATCGTGTCAGTGGTGCGCTGTTGTTTTTGTTATTGCCTGTGTTGTTATACGGTTTGCAAGTGTCGCTATCATCAGCGCAAGGCTTTGCGCAGTGGCAGGCTGGCTTGCAGTCGCCCTTGAGTAAGCTGGGGTTATTGACGCTTATTTGGGCTTATTTACATCATTTTTGCATGGGATTGCGTTATTTGGCGTTGGATTTTGATAGGGGCGTGAAGCTGGTGCAAGCACGTTGGAGTGCCAAGCTGGTGTTGGTAATTAGCCTGACACTGACTTTGTTGATAGGGTTGCGGCTATGGTAAAGCGAGTGGTGAGTGGGGCGCATTATGGTACGCGTGATTGGTTGATGCAACGAGTCACTGCGCTGATTATGGCTGTGTTTACCTTGTGTATGCTGGGTTATTGGCTATGGCAACCTAGGTTAGATTATGCCGCATGGCGGGCTTGGTTTCAGTATTTTCCTGTGCGCTTGTTGGGTTTGCTGTTTGTGTTAAGTTTGTTGCTCCATGCTTGGGTGGGGATGCGTGATATTTTTATGGATTATGTCCATCCCACCGGCCTTCGTCTGGCTTTGCATGTTTTGGTGATAATGCTGTTAGTGACTTATGCGGCTTGGGCGGTGCAGATTTTGTGGGGTGTGGTATGAGTATCGCGAAACGGACTTTTGATGCGGTGATTATCGGCGGTGGCGGTGCGGGGTTGCGGGCGGCTTTGCAATTGGCTGAGGCTAATCTCAAGGTGGCTGTGGTGTCTAAGGTGTTTCCCACACGTTCGCATACCGTATCCGCACAGGGCGGTATTGCGGCGAGTTTGGGCAATGTCAGCGCGGATAATTGGCATTGGCATATGTACGATACGGTCAAAGGCTCAGATTATCTGGGCGATCAGGATGCGATAGAATTTATGTGCCGTCATGCCAATGAGGCGGTGATAGAGTTAGAGCATTACGGGATGCCATTCGATAGGCTAGATAACGGTAAAATTTATCAACGCGCTTTTGGCGGTATGACGCAAGATTACGGTGGCGTGCCTGCGGTGCGGACTTGTGCGGTGGCTGACCGCACGGGTCATGCTATGTTGCATACCTTGTATCAGCGCAACATAGCGGCGCGCACGCATTTTTTTGAAGAATATTTCGCGCTTGATTTGGTGATGGATGCGCATGGCTACGCGCAAGGTGTGGTGGCGTTGGGGATAGAATCAGGTGAGCCTATTTTTATCGAAGCGCGCGCAACTATCTTAGCGACAGGCGGTGCGGGGCAGATTTTCGCGGCGACTACAAATGCGTTAATCAATACGGGTGATGGCTTGGGGATGGCGTTGCGGGCAGGCATACCGTTGGAAGATATGGAGTTTTGGCAATTTCACCCCACAGGCATACATGGCGCAGGGGTGCTGGTGACAGAAGGCGTGCGTGGCGAAGGTGGTTATTTGGTGAATAAGCATGGCGAGCGTTTTATGGAGCGTTATGCGCCCAACGCCAAAGATTTAGCCAGTCGTGATGTGGTGTCGCGGGCGATGGCGGTGGAGATTTTTGAGGGGCGCGGTTGCGGTGAACATGGCGATCATTTATTGCTTAAGTTAGACCATTTAGGCGCAGAAGTGATACAGCAACGTTTGCCTGGCATTAGCGATTTGGCGAAAAAATTCGCTCATGTCGATCTTGCCACCATGCCTATCCCTGTTGTGCCTACCGTGCATTATATGATGGGCGGCATACCCACTAATTTGCATGGGCAGGTCGTCATGCCGTTCGGTACTGGACCTGAAGAAGTTGTTCCTGGGCTTTACGCCATAGGCGAATGTGCTTGTGTCTCGGTGCATGGGGCTAATCGTTTGGGTAGTAACTCCTTGCTGGATTTAATTGTATTTGGGCGGGCGGCGGGTAATGATGTGATTGCGTATTGCCGTGATAATCCGATTGCACGCCCTGTTTCTGAGGCGGCGATAGATAAAATCATGGCGCGATTAACGCGTTGGGATAAGAAAGGTGACGGCTTAACCGTTGCCGAATTACGTGAAGAAATGAGTCAGGTGATGCAACGCCATTGCGGTGTGTTTCGCAATGAAGCTGTGTTACAAGCGGGTGTAGCGCAAATGCAGACCGTTGCCGCCAAACTCTCCAGTGTGATATTGCGTGATCATAGCCGCGTGTTTAATACCGCGCGTATCGAGGCGTTGGAATTAGAGAATCTGATGGCAGTGGCTTTGGCGACCATGGTGTCCGCCGCCGCCCGCCAAGAGAGCCGAGGCGCACACGCCCGTGATGATTACCCAGCCCGTAACGACGATGTATGGATGAAACATACGCTTTATCACGCCGACGGGCACAGGTTGGATTACAAGCCTGTACGCCAAAAGCCATTGACCGTCAGTGCTTTTCAGCCGCTACCACGCGTTTATTAGGATACTCTCATGCGTTTTTCTATTTATCGCTATAACCCCGAGTGTGACAGCAAGCCTTATATGCAGGACTATGAGCTGGATATTGATCCCGCCAGCATGATGTTGTTGGACGCGATTTTGCTCATTAAAGAGCAAGATGAAACATTAAGCGTGCGCCGCTCTTGTCGTGAGGGGGTGTGTGGTTCAGATGGGATGAATATCAACGGCCGCAATGGTCTAGCGTGCGTCACGCCACTGAGCAACTTAAAGCAACCCATCACATTGCGTCCGTTGACGGGTTTGCCGGTAATACGGGATTTGATTGTGGATATGAGCCAGTTTTTCGAACATTATCGTTCAGTGCAACCTTATTTAATTAACCATGACCCCGAGCCAGAAATCGAACGTTTACAATCGCCTGCGGATAGAGCCAAGCTGGACGGCTTGTATGAGTGCATATTATGCGGTTGTTGCACCACCGCGTGCCCATCGTTCTGGTGGAATCCGAATAAATTCGTCGGGCCTGCGGGCTTATTGCAAGCCTATCGCTTCATCGCCGACAGCCGCGACCAAGCAGTCAATGAGCGATTGGATAATCTGGAAGACCCCTATCGTTTATTCCGTTGCCACAGCATTATGAATTGCGTCGATGTGTGTCCTAAAGAGCTCAACCCTACGCAGGCTATTGGCAAAATTAAAACCTTGCTCGTGAAGCGGACGGTGTGATGTCGAGCGAGGCGGATAATATAGCGCGTTTACGCTGGCGTTGCCGACGTGGCATGTTGGAGCTGGATGTCGTCTTGGCGTGTTTTTTGCACCATCATCTAGCGCATTTAAGTCCGCCACAATTAGACGAATTTGCCCGTTTACTGGATTTGCCTGATCAGGATTTGTGGCAATTAGTGCGCGAGCCACAGCAACGCGTTACGCCCGTTATGCGTTGGTTGCAAACGTGTGGCGAGGGCGCGGATATATCCCATGCAAGCACCCGTATCGTCTGACATTAAACATTATCTACAACAGCAAGCGGATGCGCGTGGCTGGGTGTTAGATGAGGCTCAACTTACCGTATTGGCAGACTGCCAGCGGCTATATGATGAATTAACCGCCACCCACTACACGGGCTGGCAATGGTGGCGAACGCTGATGCCAACTAAGCACGTGCGCGGGCTGTATATTTGGGGTGAGGTGGGGCGAGGCAAGAGTTTAATCATGGATGCGCTTTTTAATTGCGTGCCTGTGAGCGCAAAGCGGCGCGTACATTTTCATCATTTTATGCAAGAAATTCACGCAACATTGGCAAAAATGCAGGGGCAAAAAAACCCCTTAGATAGTTTATCCAAACAACTATCTCAACAGTTTAGGTTGTTGTGTTTAGATGAATTTTATATTACCGATATTGCCGATGCCATGTTAATGCAAGGCTTATTGCGCGGGTTAATAGCGCATGGCGTTGTATTGGTCATGACTAGCAATAGCGAGCCCGAAAAACTATATCAACACGGCCTACAGCGTCAGCAGTTTTTGCCATGTATCGCGCTAATGCAACAAAACTTAACCGTGAGTCGTCTAGATGGGGCTAGAGATTACCGTCGCGTGCTGAATCAACCCGCCTGTCTAAATACGCTCATGACAGTTTTTGTAACGTTATCGCAAGCTGAAACGCAAGCACGCCAGCAAAACGCCGTCATTACCATCCATCATCGACGCATACAAACACGTTATATACAGGGCGGTGTTATTTGGTTAGCGTTTGATGAAATTTGCGGAAATTATCGTAGCAAAGCCGATTACTTAGCACTCGCAGTGCTTTTTCACACGGTGCTGATTTCAGATGTGCCACAATTTAACACGCACTTAAGCGCACAAGCACGGCGTTTTTTATGGCTAGTGGATGCGCTATACGACGCGCAAGTGAAGTTGCTCATATCCGCCCCTGTCACCTTAAACCAACTCGCCCCTGCGCATCTGTTAGCAGGGGAGTTCGACCGCACCTTGAGTCGGTTAGCAGAAATGCAAACGGTGCAGGTTGATGGTTGTACGCATGAAAAAGCACCTAGGCAATAATTCGCTAAGTGCTTAATTTATGGGGTGAATGATGGGGCTCGAACCCACGACAACCGGAATCACAATCCGGGACTCTACCAACTGAGCTACATCCACCGTTGAAACTGGTCTGCCCGACAGGAATCGAACCTGTAACCCCCAGCTTAGAAGGCTGGTGCTCTATCCGGTTGAGCTACGGGCAGCTCATGAACCCGATGATAATGACCGCCTGACAAATTGAGAAGTCACGGATGACCTGAAGCATTGACCTTAAAACTTGGTCGGGGCGGAGAGATTCGAACTCCCGACATCCTGGTCCCAAACCAGGCGCGCTACCAGACTACGCTACGCCCCGAAGACCGCCACTATACGGGGCATCTAGTGAGTTGTCAACTATTTTTACGATTCTACTAAGTATCTAGCTTAGTGTTTTACAGCAGGAATAGAGGCGGAGTAAAATAGACGAATTACCTCTTTGATTTGAAATGCTGAAAACTATGTCTGCTCAATTGCTCGATGGGAAACAACTCGCCGAAAGTATTCTGGTTGATATCCGCACACGTGTCGATGCGCGTGTGGTTGCTGGCTTGTCCACGCCCACGCTGGCTGTTATTTTAGTCGGTGCAGATCCAGCTTCGAGCATTTATGTGCGTAATAAACGCAATGCCTGCGAAAAAGCAGGCGTGCGTTCATTGTCATATAATTTGCCAGAGACAACCAGCGAGGCAGAATTGTTGGCGTTGATAGATGAGCTAAATGAAGACGCTAGCGTGCACGGCATTTTAGTGCAAATGCCCTTGCCGCCACAGATAGCATCGGAGTTAGTGATAGAGCGCATACATCCCAACAAAGATGTGGATGGTTTTCACCCCTATAACATTGGTCGTTTGGCCGTGCGTATGCCCACACTGCGCTCATGCACGCCGTTTGGCGTGATACGCTTGTTACATCTGGCGCACCCTGATTTGAAAGGCTTGAACGCCGTCGTGGTTGGCTCATCTAATCATGTTGGACGACCAATGGGCTTGGAATTACTACTCGCAGGATGCACCGTCACCACTTGCCACCGTTTCACCAAAAATTTAGCAGAAATTGTCTCCCAAGCCGATATATTAGTTGTGGCCGTCGGTAAAGCTGAATTAGTAAAAGGTAGCTGGGTAAAATTAGGCGCGACCGTCGTAGATGTGGGCATAAACCGCCTTAATGACGGTCGTTTATGCGGCGATGTAGAATTCAGCCCAGCCACTAAACGCGCCGCTTGGATTACACCCGTGCCAGGTGGCGTGGGGCCGATGACGGTGGCGATGCTATTAGAAAACACCATGCAGGCGGCAGTAATGGCAGATGCAAGCGTGTGATGTTGTGTTGATGGCGACTCAACCAACATGGCGGCAAGTGGAAATCGGTTTGGTGGGGTCGAATTTCCAAACATTTTAACAATAAATATACAGCAATGTTAGAACTGAACCCATCTAAAGAGGTTGGGTGTTTTTTGGGGTCAGTTCTAACATTGCTGTATTTTGTGTAAATGAGTAATGCTAGTCACCATGTAAATCGGGTTTTATTCCGAGCTACATGGGTGGGGTGCAGTTTATTTGGTTAGGCTGGTTAGTAGGCTTGCTTGCGCGGAGATGGGTAGGGCGCGGCGGGGGCGGCGTAGGGTGTATGTGCCTGTGTCGTCCATTTCCCATGCTTGGGTGTTGTCTTTTAAGTAGGGTTTGATGCCTTCAGCGATGACGCGCTTCTTTAGGCGCGGGTCTAGTATGGGGAAGGCGACTTCTATGCGGCGGAAGAAGTTGCGATCCATCCAGTCGGCACTGGATAGGTAGAGGTTTTCTGCGCCTTCGTTGAGGAAGTAGAAGACGCGGGTGTGCTCTAAAAATCGACCTATGACTGAACGTAGGCGGATGTTGCTGGATAGCCCAGGATGCCCAGGTTTGAGTGCGCAGGCACCACGGATGACGAGGTCTATTTCTACGCCTGCTTGTGAGGCTTCGTATAGCGCGAGTATGATTTTTGGCTCTAGCAGGGCGTTCATTTTTGCGAAGATACGTGCGGGTTTGCCTGCGCGGGCGTGTTCTGCTTCGCGCTGTATCATGGCTATCATGCCTGTGTGCATACTGAACGGGGATTGTAGCAAGTGTTGTAAGTGGGTGGCACTACCTAGTCCTGTGAGCTGGGTAAATACTTCGTTGACATCGTTGCAAATGCCGTCATGGCATGTCATTAGGCCGAAATCAGTATAAAGTCTGGCGGTGCGGGCGTGGTAATTGCCTGTGCCTAGGTGGACGTAGCGACGTAATTCGTTGTGTTCGCGGCGTACTACTAATGCCATTTTTGCGTGTGTTTTATAGCCCACAACACCATAGACGACGTGCGCACCTGCTTGTTCTAATTTGCCTGCCCAGTTGATGTTGGCTTCTTCGTCAAAACGCGCCATGAGTTCTACGACCACGGTGACTTCTTTACCTGATTGTGCGGCACGCATCAGGGCTTCCATGAGTTGCGAGTCTGTGCCTGTGCGATAAACGGTTTGGCGTATTGCGAGTACATTGGGGTCGGCGGCGGCTTGGGTAATGAAGTCGATGACGGGTTGAAAACTTTGGAACGGGTGGTGCAGGAGTACATCACCTTTGCGGATGACGCTAAAAATATCGTCGAATTTGCTCAGTGCCGCAGGTGTGCTGGGTAAATAGGGTAAAAACTTCAGCTCGGGTTTATCAACTTGGTCGGGAATCTGCATTAAGCGCACTAGGTTGACCAAGCCATTTACTTGATATAAATCTGCGTGTTTGAGTCCAAATTGACCTAGCAAAAAGTCTATCATCTCGGTAGAGCAACTGTCGGCAACTTCTAAACGAACTGCGTCGCCGAAATTGCGTTGTGATAGCTCGCCTTTGAGTGCATCACGCAGGTTTTTGATTTCTTCTTCGTCCACAAATAGTTCGGAATTGCGCGTGACGCGGAATTGGTAGCAACCTTCAACTTGCATGCCCGAAAATAGTTCGTTGACGTGGGCGTGCAATATGGATGATAGGAACACGAAGCCGTATTCACAGCCTGCGATTTCCTCGGGCATTTGGATGACGCGTGGCAATGAGCGCGGAGCCTGAACGATGGCGGCACCTGAGCTGCGTCCAAACGCATCGCGTCCTGCCAGCTCAACGGCAAAATTCAGACTTTTGTTGAGTACCCGTGGGAATGGGTGCGATGGATCTAAGCCTATAGGGGTTAATACTGGCATGAGTTCACGGAAAAAATAAGCCCGTACCCATGCCGCTTGGGCTTCATTCCAGTGATTGCGACGTAAAAAACGCACGCCTTCCAAGGCTAATTTAGGCAGAATATCGCTATTGAGGATTTCATACTGTTTGTCTATCAGCGTGCGAATACGTGGTTCGGCGGCGTGCATGGTTTGCTTGGCGGTCATACCGTCGGGTGTGGTGTGGTGCGGCTCAATGGCGGCACGTTCTTTTAAGCCTGCGACACGGACTTCAAAAAATTCATCCATGTTGCTACTGACAATACAAATGAATTTGAGTCGCTCTAACAAGGGCACGCTGGTGTTTTGGGCTTGCGCCAGTACACGTTCGTTAAATGCCAGCAAACTTAATTCGCGATTGAGAAAATGATCAGTAGGCAGGGCGTTCATCTGTTATACACTTGAGGGTAAATAAGATTGATGATATGGCAAAATTGTGACAATAAAATGACAAATGAGATAGAGCTTAAATTAAACATAGCGGCGGCGGATATTGCACTGTTTTTGGCGCATCCTTTGTTAGCTACTGCGAGTGTAGCGCAAGGTGGGCGTTTAATCAGTATTTATTATGACACCCCTGCGCTGACGTTGATGAACCAACGTGCGGCTTTGCGGGTGCGTTTAGCAGGAACGCGCTGGATACAAACCGTTAAAATCGGTGGGCAGGCGGTGCATGGTTTACACATACGGCCTGAGTGGGAAGTTGATTTACCTAGTCAACACCCGAATCCTAGCTTATATACCGAGCCTGTGGTGACGCAATTACTCAGTCCTGCGGTAACGCAACAACTCACGCCTATTTTTCAAACTGATTTTTGGCGCGATACGTGGTTACTGAGTTTTCAAGGGGCGCAAATTGAGTTGGCGTTAGATGTAGGGCTGGTGCAGAGTTTAGGACGGGATGCGCCTATTTGCGAGCTGGAGTTAGAGCTAAAACAAGGTGATGCGCAACAACTCCATGCACTCGCGCAGGTGTTGGCGAGCAATATCAAGCTCACGCCCGATTCTATCAGCAAGGCGCAACGTGGTTATGCTTTGTATCGAGATATTTGTCCGATGTAGCGAGCGCAGTTCAGGAAATGTCGCCGTAGTAGTGTTGAGGGGAGGTCTCATGCGGGTTGTCGTGTTGGGCGGTGGGGTGATAGGTATCACCAGTGCCTATTATTTAGCACGGGCAGGTTTCCCCAGGCTATGCCTCACCTTGGGCAGCACCTGGGGTTCCGCTCAAAGCGGTAAAGTGGTTGTTTCAGCGTCATGCGCCGTTATCGATACGCTGGGATGGCTCGCTGTGGCAGTGGCAATGGGTGGGGATGATGTTGCGCAACTGTAGTTCATCGCGTTATGCCACTAATAAATCGCGCATGGTGCGTTTAGCCAGCTATAGCCGTGACATGCTGCGAGAATTACGCGCAGAAACAGGCATCGTGTACGAACAGCGCACACAAGGCACGTTACAGCTGTTTCGCACTCAACAGCAATTAGATGCGGCGGCAAAAGATATGGCTGTATTAGCTGAGTGCGGCGAGTCATTTAATTTGCTGGATCAAGCTGGCTGTATCCATGCCGAGCCTGCGTTGGCGCGAGTGAAGGACAAGCTAGTCGGCGGATTACGCTTGCCTAATGATGAAACAGGCGATTGCCAGTTATTTACCGAACAACTTGCCGTCGCCGCTAAAAAGCTAGGCGTGGTGTTTTGTTATGATACGACGGTGCAACATTGCTTGATGCAGGGCGATAAAATAACAGGTGTTGTGACTGATAATCAGCCGATTATGGGCGATCATTTTGTGGTGGCAATGGCGAGCTATTCGCGTGCTATGTTAGGTGCATTGGGGGTCAATATCCCTGTTTACCCCGTTAAAGGCTACTCGCTTACCGTGCCGATTACGGATGCGGCGGCGGCTCCTGTCTCCACGGTGATGGATGAAACTTATAAAGTCGCTATTACCCGTTTTGACCAACGTATTCGTGTCGGCGGTATGGCGGAGTTAGCGGGCTTTGATTTACGCCTCAACCCACGCCGCCGTGCGACTTTGGAGATGGTGTTGGGGGATTTGTTTCCACATGGTGGCGATATACCTGCCGCCAGTTTCTGGACAGGCTTACGCCCGATGACCCCCGATGGCACGCCTATTATTGGACGCACACAATTTACTAATCTTTGGTTAAATACGGGGCATGGCACGCTAGGCTGGACGATGTCTTGTGGATCGGCGCACGTATTGGCAGATTTAATTGCAGGGAACGCCCCTGCTATCAATGCGGATGATTTGGGTTTGCAGCGTTATGGTTGATCTAAATGATGGTCGTGGTTCCGCACACGGCGCACTGCGGGTCACGTTTGAGCTTGATGCTACGCCATTGCATATCGAACGCGTCTAATAATAGTAGCCGCCCGTTCAGGCTAGTACCTATGTTGCTAATAAGTTTGAGAGCCTCGGCGGCTTGGGTTGCGCCGATGATGCCGACTAGCGGTGAAAAAACGCCATTTTCAGTACATCGGATTTCATCTTCCGCACCGTTATCTGGGTACAGGCAGTGGTAGCAAGGGCTGTGCTCGGTGCGTAAATCAAATACCGTTACTTGGCCGTCAAAACGTACCGCCGCGCCTGAAACCAGTGGCTTGCGATGTATAACGCAGGCACGATTGATGGCATGACGAGTGGCGAAATTGTCAGTTGCGTCTATGACAATGTCATGACTGGCAACTTGCAGTGCCAACGCATCACCCGATAAACGTGCGCTAATGGCATTGATTTGTACATGCGGGTTAAGGTGTTGCAATGTAGCGGCGGCGGATTGCGCTTTGTTTAGCCCCACAGATTCATCTGGGTGTATGATTTGGCGTTGTAAATTGCTGACATCGACCGTATCGTTATCGGCAATGCTGATGTAACCGACCCCGCTGGCGGCGAGGTAGAGGGCGATAGGCGATCCCAGCCCACCTGCGCCCACTATCAATACACGCGCATCCAGTATCGCTTGCTGACCTGCTATGCCTATATCGTGTAGCAGGATATGGCGGCTATAGCGGAGCAGGTCAGCATCTTGCATATTATTTCACGGGTGTTGCTACTACAGGCGCGGATGCACTGTTCGGGTTAAGGATGTTAATCCCTTTGAGCAAACCTAATGCCTGATTGAGCTGGAAATCATCTTTGGAGACGATTTCACCTGGTTCTAATTTGCGTGTTTTGCCAGTTTTATCTGCTGGTTTTTCAGGCGCGACAATTTTGGGCGGCGTAGGTGTGCTGGCCGTATTGGGGCTATTCGGATTAGCTAAGTGATTTTCTAAATCAGCCTCACGCACGCCAAAGCCGTCTTCTTCACTATTGCCGACCACTTTAGCTTCTTCAACCACGATATCAGGCGTGATGCCTTTGGCTTGGATGGAGCGACCACTAGGGGTAAAGTAACGCGCCGTAGTGAGCTTGATGCCAGTCCCATTACCTAGCGGCAATATGGTTTGTACCGAGCCTTTACCAAAAGTTTGCGTGCCCATGATGATGGCGCGTTTTTGGTCTTGCAATGCGCCCGCAACGATTTCAGAGGCAGAAGCCGAGCCGCTGTTGACTAATACCACGATAGGGATGGTTTTAATCCAGTCGGGCAGGTCTTTAATGTAGTCTGCCTGATTGCCGCGCAAGTAGAAATCAGGGGTGGCGGTGAGGTGCATTTTGGAATCTTCAGCACGTCCGTCGGTGTAAACCACCAAGCTGTTGGGCTTGAGGAAAGCGGCGGATACGCCCACTGCGCTATTTAATAAACCACCTGGATCGTTACGTAAATCCAGCACCAAGCCTTTGAGCGGCGCTTTGTTTTCTTTTAGCAGCGTGTTGATTGCCTCAACCAAGTTTTCACCTGTGTGCTCTTGGAATTGGGTGATGCGCACATAACCGAAATTAGACTCTAACAGTTTTAGTTTCACGCTTTTTACTTTGATAATAGCGCGTATCAAAGTGACATTAAATGGCTTGCCCATACCTTTACGCACCACTGTCAGCGTAATCGGTGCACCAGGTTTGCCACGCATACGTTTGACGGCATCGTTGATAGTCATGCCTTTGACGGGCACATCGTCGAGTTTGATGATTAAATCGCCGCTTTTTAAGCCTGCTTTTTGTGCTGGCGTATCTTCTATGGGCGAGACGACTTTGACAAAGCCGTCTTCCATGCCGACTTCTATCCCTAAGCCGCCAAACTCGCCTTGTGTACCGACTTGCAAGTCTTTGAACGCATCAGCATCCATATACGCTGAATGCGGATCTAGCCCTGACAACATGCCGTTAATGGCTTGGTTAATGAGCTTTTTATCTTCGACAGGCTCGACGTAGTCGCTTTTTATTTTGCCAAACACTTCGGTGAATGCGCGTAATTCATCTAGCGGTAACGGTTGCGTGGCTTCGCGGTCGGCGATAGCAGGGAGATTCAGGGAAATTGCCACACCAATGGCGATACCTGTGGTGACTAAGCCGATTTTTTGTAGTTTATTGCGTACTTGCATTGCGGATTTTTCCTTTATTATTTCGCCAACCAAGGGTAAGGGTCAAATGCCTGACTTTGATAGCGTAATTCAAAATATAAACCTGTTTCACTATTGCCGCCTGTGTTACCAACGCTGGCGACGGTATCGCCTGCTTTAACACTTGCACCAGTCTGTTTATACAGGGTTTCATTATTGCTGTATAGGCTCATATAACCGCCGCCGTGGTCGATGATGATGAGGTTACCAAAGCCACGCATCCAGTCAGAAAAAACAACTTGACCAGCGGCAACCGCATGTACTGGCTGACCTGATGCGGCTTTGATAAACAAGCCCTTCCAGACAGCACCTTGCTCACGTTGAGTGCCAAAACGGTGGATTAGTTCCCCGTGTGCGGGCATGATGAGGCGACCTTTGAGCTGACCTAGTCCGATGTCTGGGGTGTAAGGCTGGCGTATGCTACGTTCGGGCTGGCTGGCGCGTGGTTTTTGGGCGGATTTTTGCGCTGATTTTTCGTTGCGGGCGGCGAGTGCTGTCGCTTCTTTAGCGGCTTTAGCGGCACGCGCGGCGGCTTCTGCTTCTGCTTTTTTACGTGCGGCGGCGAGTTCCTGCATGAGCTTGGTCATGCGCTTTTCATCTTGCTCTAGCGTGGCGATTTGTTGGCGTTGTTGCTGGATTTGCGAGCCTAGTTGTTTGACAATTTGTTGTTTTTTATTGCGCTCGGTTTCTAATAGTTGGCGTTGTTGGGCGCGTTGTAGTCGTAATTTTTCTAATTGTGCTTGTTGTATTTGTTGTTCGGCAGTGAGTTGGTCTAGCTGTGTGAGATTGCGCTGTAAGTCGTTAATAAGCTGATTACGCGCTAGACTGATGTAGTGCAAATAAGTTAAATTGCGTGTGGTTTGATTGGGGTTAGTGTCATTGAGCAGCAACTTACTCGCATCGTTAGCACCTGAAAAGTATTGCTGGCGCATGAGTTCTGCAAGTGCTGCCTGTTGACGAGCAATCGCGGTGCGAGTATTGCCGCCTTGGTTGCGTAATTGAGCGAGTCGTTGCTCTAAATCACCGCGCTGTTGGTCGAGGTCATACAGGCTACGATTGGCATCGCTAATCGTGCGCTCTGATTGTTGCAAGGCATCGCTGGCTTGATTGCGGCTGATTTCGGCGGCTTGATTCTGTTGACGTAGCTGTTCTATTTTGGCGTGTATGCCTGCTAAATCAGGCGCGTCAACAGCGTGCGCATTCAAACTGAAAGCGCACGCAATAATGCAAATTAACGCGTTAAAGCTCACTCGTACTGTATGAGTGATTTGCCCGTCATTTCTTCAGGCTGTTTGACACCCATGATATTCAGCAAGGTTGGACTGACGTCTTCTAACGCGCCTGCGTCGGTTAATTGCGCCGCGCGGTGACCGATATACAGTAGCGGCACGAGGTTGGTGGTGTGCGCGGTGTAAGCCTGACGCGTTACCTCATCGAGCATCAACTCAGCGTTGCCATGATCAGCCGTAATCAACACCTCGCCGCCACTGGCAAGCATGGCAGGAATCACGCGACCTAGGCATACATCTAAGGCTTCGATCGCTTTGATAGCCGCTTGCAAATCACCCGTATGCCCAACCATATCAGCATTAGCATAATTACAAATAATGACATTGAAGTGCTTGCGTTCGATGGCGGCTATGAGTTTATCGGTGACTTCAAACGCGCTCATTTCAGGCTTCATGTCGTAGGTGGCAACGTCAGGCGAGGGAACCATGATGCGTTCTTCACCTTCGTAAACAGTTTCTTCGCCGCCGTTAAAGAAGAAAGTAACGTGTGGATATTTTTCCGTTTCAGCGATGCGTAATTGGGTTAAGCCTAATTGGGCAACGTGTTCGCCAAAACCATTACGGATTTTTTCGGGCGGGAAAGCAACCGAGACATTAAAATCATCGCTGTAGCCTGTTAAAGTGCAAAAATCAGCAATTTTAGGGAAGTAGTCGCGCGGAAACTCAGCAAAATCAGGCTCGATAAACGGACGTGAAATCTGCCGTGCGCGGTCAGAGCGGAAATTCATGAATATGATGCTATCGCCGTCTTCTACGCGTACCGCTTGTGTGCCTGCGGGAACAATGCTGGTAGCTTTGACAAACTCATCCGTTTCGCCGCGTGCGTAAGCGAGGGTTAAGCCTGATAGCGCATCGGGCGCACTAAAATCAGCCTTGCCTTGCGTGATTAAATCGTATGCGGTTTGCACACGCGCCCAGCGGTTGTCTCTATCCATGGCATAGTAGCGACCAATGATGGAGGCGATTTGCCCTGTTTGCAGCTCGTCGATTTTGGCTTGCAGGTTGTTGAGGTATAGCTCGGCACTCTTAGGTGCGGTGTCGCGACCATCTAAAAATGCGTGCACATAAACTTTTTTCAACCCAGCTTGTGCCGCCATAGCAAGCATGGCGTGGATGTGGCGTTCGTGGCTGTGTACGCCGCCATCGGACAGCAAGCCCAATATGTGCAGGGCGCGACCGTTACTGACGGCCAAGTCAACAGCACGTTTGAGCGCGACGTTGGTAAAAAATGACGTGCCTTTAATGGCTAAATCAATGCGAGTGAATTCTTGATAAACCACACGACCTGCACCTATATTCAGATGCCCAACTTCCGAATTGCCCATCTGCCCAGATGGCAAACCAACGGCAGATTCAGACGCTTGTATGAGCGTGTGCGGATAGTTTTGCCAATACTTATCCCAATTAGGTTTATGAGCTTGCGCAATAGCGTTGTCGGTGTTGCATTTACGACAACCGAATCCATCGAGAATAATCAGTAAGGCTGGGGTCACGGTGTGGTCTTTCTGCGTGCGTGGTGTAATTGCTAAGAGTATATTTATTTTAACATGACAATTTTATTATATTTTAATTGGCGTTGCATTATAATAATAAATTCATATTCATAATGTGACGCTATGCAAGATACCGCACTTAACCTCGAACAGATAGATTTAATCGACAAAGATGAGCACATAGAGCAAGCATCGCGTGCGATGAAGGCGATGTCGCATCCTTTGCGATTGAAGATTTTATGCGTGCTGGGTGATAAGGAGGTCAGCGTGCAGGATATTGTTGATCTAGTGGGCACATCGCAAAGCAACATTTCCCAACATTTGGCAATTTTGCGTGACAAAGGCGTGTTACGCACACGTAAAGATGCCAATAAAGTCTATTACCGCGTTGGCGATACGCGTACATTGCGCCTAATTAGCCTGATGCGCGATGTTTTTTGTGGCTTCGCTTAATCAATAACACAACACCCTCTTTTCATTAAATCTTCATAAAGCTAATTCTATCTTTTGTTACAATTCATACATTTGTCTTGGTGTATGAATTGTATGCAATTTCTCCGTTTTCCTGTCCGTGCGCTGATATTGCTAGGTGGTATTACATCAATGAGTAGCTATGCCGATGACACCGAGGCATATAACGCTAAATTTCAATCGACTTACGTCTGGCAATTCAAAGATGCTTTTCCAGCGGCTTATACAGGCGCAAATAGTTTAAGTACCGCGCATGAAAAAAGCTATTCATTTACCGCAACGGCGGCGTTTGGCTTTCGCCCTTGGACGGGTGGCGAGATTTACTTTAATCCTGAGTTATCGCAAGGCGTGCCATTGTCTAATTTAGTTGGTTTAGGTGGTTTTACCAACGGTGAAATGGCGCGTACATCAGGCTCACGGATGGCTTTATATCGCGCACGGTTATTTTTACGCCAAACTTGGGGTATGGGCGGTGAGCGCGAGCACTTAGCATCAGACATGAATCAGCTGGCAGGCAACGTAGATAAACGTCGCCTCGTATGGACGATAGGCAATTTAGCCGTCAGTGACATTTTTGACGACAATGCTTACAGCCATGACCCACGCACGCAATTTATGAATTGGTCCATCATGAACCAAGGCGCATTCGATTACGCCGCCGATGCCCGTGGCTACTCGTGGGGAACAGCGGTGGAGTGGTATCATGATAATTGGGCAGTACGAGCGGGGCGATTTATCCAGCCTATTCAACCCAATCAAACCAGCTTGGATACCGATATATTTACCCATTTTGGCGACCAAATTGAAGTTGAACACAGCCATACCTGGGCGAGTCAGCCTGGTAAAATACGCGTATTAGCTTTTCGCAACCGCGCCATCATGTCGCGTTATCGCGATGCTTTGAATCTATCCGCCGCCACTAATACCACACCTGATTTGAATGCAGTGCGTACAGGCGAGCAAATTAAATTTGGCATAGGCCTAAATATAGAGCAAGCGATTAGCGACGATATAGGGCTATTTGCCCGTGTTGGTTGGGCGGATGGGCAAACCGAAACGTATGCGTTCACCGAAATCGACCAGTCCATTTCAGCAGGTGCGTTAATACAAGGTAGCGCATGGGGAAGCGCGCAAGACAGCATAGGTTTAGCGTTTGCGCGGAATGCGTTATCAGCCGCCCACCGTGGCTACCTCGCCGCAGGCGGCATAGGGTTCTTTATCGGCGATGGTAAGCTAAATTACCAGCCAGAATTGATACTCGAAGGCTTTTATCGTTGGCAAACCACCAAGCAATTAAACCTGACCGCAGATTGGCAACACATCCGCAACCCAGCCTACAACGCCGATCGCGGCCCCGTCGATGTCGTTGCTTTACGTGCGCATCTGGAATTTTAGTCTGCCTCAGCTACAAGTGCGTTTTGGGTTGTTATGATGTTGTAATGTTAGAACTGACCCCATCGTCACTGACCCTGACTAACTTACGGCATTGTCAACAACTATGTTAAACTAACAAGATCTAGTCAACTTAATGAGTGCCAGATAAATACCAGAGGATAAACATGTTAACGGTGAATATACACGAAGCCAAAACCCACTTGTCGAAGCTAATCGCACAGGCGGTTGATGGGGATGAGTTTGTCATTGCCAAGGCGGGCAAGCCTTTAGTCAGAGTTGTTAGATTGGATGCCCCAACTAACGCTCAAATTCATCGATTGGGATTTATGGCAGGGCAAATTAGCGTGCCAGATGATTTCGACACCATGGGTAGCGCAGAAATCGAACAGATGTTTGGTGATGCAGTATGAAATTGTTGCTGGATACGCATTTGTTGCTATGGGTAGCTGGATCGCCAGATCGGTTGACACTGGCGGCGCGCGCGTTGATTGAAGACCCGTTGAATGAGCTGTTATTCAGTGCCGCCAGCCTTTGGGAGATCGCCATCAAGCGCAATCTTGGGCGAGCAGATTTTCAAGTGGATGCGCGGGCGTTACGTCGTGGATTACTGGACAACGGTTATCATGAGTTAGCCATTACTAGCATACATACCGTTTCTATCGACATGTTACCGCCAATTCATAAAGACCCGTTCGACCGCATCCTTATCGTGCAAGCTATGGTTGAAGGTATTACCTTGCTGACAGCAGATGCTTTAGTGGCGCAATATCCTAATTCGGTACGGCGGGTTTAATCGCTCAATCTTAAAATTTATGGGGTCAGATACCGTCTTGAATAGCAAGCCCCTTATTAGCGAAATTAGCATCAAATGGCTTGCCAGACTTCACTACGCCATAGATAAGGTGGACGAGTTTACGCATCGCCGCGCCGATAACC
>JABFSE010000028.1 GCA_013140765.1 Sulfuriferula sp. | reverse complement strand
GGATGCAATTCACGTGAAACAGGCCAGAGCCGTGAGCCAGCACCGCCGCAAATAATGACAGGGATTAGTTTCATAATGGTATATAGCGACAACAGTAATGAAAGAATAGTGTATCCATATTAGCATCGTGCACTAACGATGTAAAAATAACGGATAAGGTGCTGCTAATGTTAAACTAGGCACTTGTTTTTATTGAGACGGTACGATGACTTATTTCCAACATCATGTATTTTTTTGTACGAATGACAGGGACGATGGCGCGAAGTGTTGTGGTGCTTCGGGTGGGCAGGCGATGCGGGATTATGCCAAGCAACAAATCAAGGCGTTGAATTTGAATGGTGCGGGCAAGTGTCGCGTCAATAGCGCGGGCTGTATGGACAGGTGTGCTGAGGGCCCGTTGTTGGTAGTCTATCCTGAAGCGGTTTGGTACACCTACGTTGACACCGACGATGTGGACGAGATTATTAGCGAGCATTTGCAAAATGGGCGTGTTGTCGATAGGTTGCTGTTGAAATGAAGCGTTCTAAATTGCGCATTAAATCAGCGATGGGGCATATCGAGACGCTGATTAACGACCCTGGTGAATCACGCTGTGGCTTGGCGTTCATTGCGCACCCGCACCCTTTGCATGGCGGTACGATGGATAACAAGGTGGTGCTGAGTTTGGCGCAAACTTGCTATGAGCAGGGTTATGTTGCGGTGCGTCCGAATTTTCGCGGGGTGGGCAGCTCTGACGGCGACTATACGGGCGGCATCGGTGAAACGGAGGATATGCTGGCGTTGATAGATTTTGTGCGCGGGCATTATGCGGCTGATTTACCGATTGTACTGGCGGGATTTTCGTTTGGCGGCTACGTGCAACACCGCGTGGCGCAACAGTTGCCGGTGCGCAAGCTGGTGCTCATCGGCCCTGCGGTTAATCTATATGAATTTGGCAATGTGCCTGCAAGCACTAGCGTTATCCACGGGATTAACGACGAAATCGTGCCTCACGCCGAAGCGCAGGTATGGGCGCAAAATCAGGGCATACATTTCCATACTATCAATGACACTGGGCACTTTTTTCACGGCAAATTAGCCGAACTCAAATCAGCGGTGCTGACAGCATGTCAATTATAAAAGTACGCCAATTAAGCAAAAAGTATGGTGATTACGAAGTCGTTCGCGGCTTGGATTTAGACATCCAGCCTGGTGAATGTTTTGGTTTGCTAGGTCCCAATGGCGCAGGCAAAACGACGACGCTAAAAATGCTACTGGGCTTGGTACGTCCCGATGCGGGCACGATACATATACTGGACGAAGACATCGCGAATCACGCACGTGAGGCGCGGCTACGTATCGGCGTAGTGCCGCAAATGGACAACCTCGACCCTGATTTTAGCGTGGCCGAAAACCTGCTGATATATGGGCGATATTTTGGTTTGAGCGACGCACTCATACATAGCCGCATCCCTGCCTTGCTGGAGTTTGCGGGGCTGACTAGCAAGGCGGATGCTAAAATAACATCCTTATCAGGCGGGATGAAACGCCGTTTAACGCTGGCTCGCGCACTGGTCAACGACCCTGAGTTGATAGTCTTAGATGAGCCGACCACAGGGCTAGACCCTCAGGCGCGGCACGTTATCTGGCAAGGCTTGCGCCGCCTGATACACCAAGGTAAAACGATATTGCTAACCACGCATTTTATGGAAGAAGCCGAGCGTTTATGCGACAAACTGGTGATACTCGACCACGGCAAAATCATAGCAAAAGGTAATCCGCGTGATTTAATCGCCGATGAAATTGAGCCTGATGTGGTGGAGATTTTCGGCGAAACGGTGACAGACTGGGCGCAACAACACGGTGCGCAATGGTGTACCCGCCATGAAATCACGGGCGAAACGCTGTTTTGCTATACGCATAATGGCGCGGCAGTGGTGGCTCATTTACGCGAACAGCAGGCGTTACGCTATGTACAACGCCCATCTAACCTCGAAGATGTATTCCTGAAATTTACTGGACGTGAGCTACGCGACGCATGAATTATTTTACCCATCCACAGTTTTCATGGCGATTTGTGCCTGTTTGGCGACGTCACTTTCTGGTCTGGAAAAAGCTAGCTGGCTCTAGCATACTAGGCAACTTAGCCGACCCCATGTTTTATATGCTGGGCTTTGGTTATGGCTTGGGCAGTCTGATTCCGCAAGTCGGCGGCGCGAGCTACATGACCTTTCTCGCGGCGGGTACGATATGTTATTCGACCATGAACAGCGCAACTTTTGAGGTGCTGTATTCTGGATTTTCACGTATGCACGTGCAAAAAACCTGGGAAGCCATACTCAACGCACCGCTCACACTCGACGATGTCATGCTGGCAGAACTCACTTGGGGCGCATCCAAAAGCCTACTATCAGGCATTGCCATCCTCACCGTGATTTGGGCATTAGGCTTGCAAGCGAGCTGGTTGCTGAGTTTATGGGTTATCCCCGTAGTAGTGCTAATCGGCTTAACATTTTCAGCGATGGGCTTGGTCATGACGGCTGTGTCACCTAGCTATGATTTTTTCATGTATTACTTCACGCTGGTGATTACGCCTATGGTGTTGCTGTGCGGCGTGTTCTACCCTGTGGAACGTATGCCTGAACTCCTGCAAACTGTCGCCTTAGTGCTACCGCTATCACACGCCATCGACCTAGTACGCCCGTTAATTTTAGGACACACACCCAATGCCATCATCACCCATATCAGCGTCTTGCTGGCATGGACTAGCGTCAGCTATTGGTTAGCGGTCGGGCTCACACGTAAGCGGTTATTGAAGTAGCATGGCGATTTTTTTGCCTGTCTTGCACTCCAAAAACCTCAAGCTAACTGCGGGTGAACGGCGATTTGGTACGTGCTTATTGCGTAATCTGGAAGATGATTACCATTGCTGGTTTAACGTACCCATAGGGCCAAAACAACGCCGCCCCGATTTTGTCGTGCTTCATCCTGGGCGTGGTATTTTGGTGCTCGAGGTAAAAGACTGGAAACTATCCACCATCAGAGGTATGACGCGCCATGCCGCCGAAATAGAAACCAGTAGTGGTATTAAAACCGTCGCGAATCCGCTAGAACAAGCGCGTGAATACATGCTAGAAATCACCCATTTACTCGAGCGTGATCCGTTACTTATACAACAGAGTGACAGTCGCCATCAAGGCAAACTGCTATTGCCTTGGGGTTATGGCGTGGTACTCACCAACATCACCCGCAAACAGTTTTTAACAGCTGGGTTAGAGGCGGTTATACCCGCCGACAAAGTCATTTGCCAAGACGAAATGACCGAAACGGTCGAAGCAGAAGCATTACAAAATCAATTATGGGGCATGTTCAATTACCACTTCGGTAGCGTGCTCACACTCGCTCGCATCGACCGTGTGCGCTGGCATTTATTCCCCGAAATCCGCATACAGCAAGGCAACTTATTTGACGATAGCGCACCTGACCCTGACAACAACATCAGCAAAGTGCTGCCTGATATAGTCAAAGTAATGGATTTAGAGCAAGAAAAACTCGCGCGCAACTTAGGCGACGGACACCGTATTATCCACGGCGTAGCAGGATCGGGCAAAACGCTCATATTGGCATATCGCGCCATGCACCTGAACCAACTCAAACTCGCCAAACCGATTCTAGTGCTATGTTTCAACACCAGCCTTGCCGCTAAATTACAACAACTACTGCGAGAACGCGGCGCGGGAGACAATGTGCACGTGCGCCATTTCCATGGCTGGTGCAAAGACATCTGCGATTTATACCAGCTAGATTTAGTCGGCACGCCCGACCAACCCATCTATGAACGCCGCGTCAACAGCGTCATTGCAGGTGGCGAAAACGGACGTGTGCCTCAGGCACAATACGCCGCCGTACTCATCGACGAAGGTCACGATTTTGAACCCGACTGGTTCAAATTACTGGTACAAATGATAGACCCTGAAACAAACTCACTATTATTGATGTACGACGATGCACAAAACATCTATGGCAAACGCAAAAATTTCAGCTGGGCGAGTGTCGGCATCAACGCCTCGGGCCGCACTACCATACTCAAAGTAAACTATCGCAACACCATAGAAGCACTCGATTTCGCCTATCAATTCGTCTCACGCTACTTGGACGAAACCACCAGCAACGCCGAAACGCCGTTAATCCACCCAGAATTTGGTGGGCGCAATGGACAAAAACCCGAAGTCAAACAGTTCGCCAACAGTGACGACGAGCTCAACCACCTCGCCCACTGGCTACGCACACGCATCAACGCAGGTATCGCCCCCCAACAAATCGCCGTGCTATGCCGCTTCAATAAACAAGCGGCACGCATACAAAAAACACTCAATCAGCACCAATTGCCCACCACGTTATCAGCCAGTGAACCAAATAAAATCCACATTCTCACCATCCATGCCAGCAAAGGACTAGAGTTCAACAGCGTCGCCATCCCCGAGCTGAATGCTATGCCCCACGCCGCCGCCAGCGTCGCCGAAGAAGCCCGCCTATTGTACGTCGCCCTAACCCGCGCAACCGAAAACACCCTCATCAGCTACCACAACCACAGCCTATTCACCCAACAATGCCAAGCACTTCCCCACTAAAATCCCCACCCCAAGATTTAATTGGGGTCAGTTCTAACAATCGCATATTTTATGTTATACTCAATTTCATTATGGCGAGACCTCTCAGATTAGAATTTCCAGGTGCAATTTATCACGTTACCTCACGGGGTGATCGGCAGGAGGATATTTTCCTCAATGACGACGACCGCGATGATTGGTTAGAGATATTGGGCATCGTGTCCACCCGTTTTAATTGGGTGGTTCACGCTTATTGCCAAATGACTAACCATTTTCATATTGTGGTAGAAACGATAGACGGCAATTTATCACGCGGTATGCGTCAGCTGAACGGGCTTTATACGCAACGCTTTAATCGCCGCCAGGGCATGGCTGGGCATTTGTTTCAGGGGCGTTACAAGGCGATTTTAGTCCAGCGCGAAGCCTATTTACTAGAATTATCGCGCTATGTGGTACTCAATCCATTGCGGGTAAATATGGTCGCCACATTAGATGACTGGCGTTGGAGCAGTTACCCAAGCATGGTTGGCAATGCGCCCGTGCCTGCTTGGCTGAATACGGCTTGGCTACTCAGTCAATTTGGCGCGTCACGTGCAGTGAGTGTGAACCATTATCGTCAATTCGTCATGGCAGGCGTTGGTTTGCCCAGCCCCATATTAAATACACAACATCAATTATTGCTAGGCGACGCGGACTTTATAGAACGCCATCAGCTGGCAAACCCTAGCGAGCAATTGCGCGAAGTATCCAAAGCGCAACGTAAATCTATCGCCTTATCATTAGACGAATACGCAACGCGTGCCGACAGTCGCAATCAAGCCATCGCCGATGCCTACGCTTCGGGGGCTTACACGATGGCAGAGATAGGGCAACATTTCGGTGTGCATTATATGACCGTGAGCCGTTTTGTACGTCAAGCCGAGGCGCAAAAGCAATTAGCCGCACAGCAGGCACTGGCAGAACAAGCAGAAAAGTTGGGATGTTAGAACTGACCCCATCAGGTGCATTAGGTACGTTGTATGTGGTTGCGACACCGATAGGCAATTTGGGGGATATTACCCAGCGTGCGCTGGCGGTGCTGAAATCGGTGGATTTGGTGGCGGCTGAGGATACGCGGCATAGTGGGCAATTATTGTCACGGCTGGGAATAGCGGTTAAATTTGTGGCACTGCATGAGCATAATGAGCAACGCGCTACGCCGTATTTGATTGCTGATTTGCAGGCGGGTAAAAACGTTGCGCTGATTACTGATGCGGGCACACCTGCGATTAGCGACCCTGGCACGTTGTTGGTGGCGGCGGCACATGAGGCGGGCATACGTGTTGTGCCTGTACCGGGTGCGAGTGCGGTGGTGTGTGCGTTGTCAGCGGCGGGGATTTATGCGCCTAATTGGCTGTTTTATGGGTTTTTGCCCGCGAAAGCGAGTCACCGACGCGATGCGTTGGCGCAGTTAAAAACGCTACCTTACACGCTGATATTCTATGAAGCACCACATCGAATAATGGGGTGCGTGGCTGATTTGGCAGTCGTATTGGATGGCGACAGGCGCATTACTTTTGCCCGCGAATTAACTAAATTATTTGAGAGCATACACAGCCTACCATTGGCAGAGGCGAGCGATTGGCTGGCGGCGGATACGAATCGGCAAAAAGGCGAATTTGTGCTTATCGTGGAGGGTGCAAAAGCCGTTGAGGATAATGCCGAACAACAGCATTTACGCGATACGCTGACGATTTTACTGGAAGAATTACCACTCAAGCAGGCTGCGCATATTGCTGCTAAATTAACAGGTATCAAAAAAAACACCTGCTACAAACTCGCGTTGTCCATGCGTGACGACGTTGATGAAGAGGAAAACTAATGCAATCCATCACCATTATCCGTCCTGATGACTGGCATTTACATTTGCGCGACGGTGATACGCTACGTGCGGTACTGCCTGATACCGCTCGACGATTTGGCCGTGCCATTGTCATGCCTAACCTCAAGCCACCAGTGCGCACAACCGAAGAAGCCCGCGCTTACCGTGATCGCATTCTTGCCACAGTGCCAACAGGGATGCAATTTGAGCCATTGATGACGTTGTATCTGACCAATAATACCGACCCAGCCGAAATTGCTCGCGCTAAAGCGAGCGGGATAGTTCACGCGGTGAAATACTACCCAGCTGGCGCAACGACGAATTCTGATATGGGTTTAAGTGAATTAACCAAAGGCTATGCAGTGATCGCCGAAATGGAAAAACACGGCATGCCTTTGCTGATACACGGCGAAGTGACCGACCCTAGCGTTGATATTTTTGACCGCGAGGCGGTGTTTATCGAGCGGCATCTTATCCCGCTGATGCGTACATTCCCTGCATTAAAAATCGTGTTGGAACACATCACCACCCAACAAGGTGCTGAATTTGTCGCCGACGCACCCGCCAACATTGCCGCCACGATTACCGCGCATCACTTGCTGTACAACCGCAACGCCATGTTTCAAGGCGGCATACGCCCCCATTTTTACTGCCTGCCCATACTCAAGCGTGAACAACACAGACTGGCATTAGTTAAAGCCGCAACCACTGGCGGCGCAAAATTTTTCCTCGGCACAGACAGCGCACCGCACCCACAAGGCGCAAAAGAATCTTCATGCGGATGCGCGGGCATGTACACCGCCCACGCCGCCATCGAGCTATACGCCGAAGCCTTTGAAACCGCTCGTGCGCTGGATAAGCTGGAAGCATTCGCCAGCTTTAACGGCGCAGATTTCTACGGCTTACCACGCAATACAGACACCATTACGCTGGTTAAAGAAAGCTGGGGCGTACCCAATGAAATCGCACTAGGCGCAGATAAGCTCATTCCGCTACGAGCAGGCGAACAAGTGGTGTGGCGGGTGAACTGAAGTATCAATTATTAAAAAACTGATAGATAGCAACAGCTATTAGCTTTAATAAAAGTAATAGTTAAATGTGGGCAATGAGCGCAAGCCGTAAAATATAATAATAAATATCAATAAGTTAAATAAATTAAAAACCACATATTGCATAAATATCTATTAGTTTATAATAAATTGATAGATATTTATCTCAACCAAGACTATTATTAACTATCAATTTTTTACAAATTAATAGTTATGTCACTGCCTGTTACGCCGCCGTCACTGCATCAATTACTTGCCCAGTTTGCGCCCACGCGGATTACTGAGTTAATGTCGCTGCCTAAAGAGCTTATCAAAAACGAACGTTATTTTCATTGGGATGAGCTACGTCATCGCCCTACGCCTGCGGGTATTACGCATGAAGAATGGTGGCTCATCACTAAATTCGATCGTGTGGGGCAAGCCAGAAAATTGGCTTTGCTGAATGATAAATCAGGCTCGCCTTTTAGTTATGTACTGGCAGAACCCATATTAAAAGCCCTGCGCTACATAGATCGCCATGCAGGTGGCGCGGATACTCAAATTGACGTGACTGAGCGTAATCGTTATATTTTTGGGCAATTGATAGAGGAATCCATCACCTCCAGCCAATTAGAAGGCGCGTCCACCACGCGTCGTGTTGCTGAGGAATTGTTACGCACGGAGCGCAAGCCTGTCGATAATTCGGAACGCATGATAGCCAATAATTTTGCCGCTATGCAGCACATACAAACGCTGGCAAACACTGATTTAACGCCAGCGATAATTGGCGAAATTCAACGAATAATCACGCGTGGCACATTGGATAATGCCGATGATGAAGGTCGTTTTCGGCAAGATGATACAGTGAATGTCATGGATAATCGCGATGGTACGATCTTGCACAAACCGCCACTGGCAACTGAATTGGCGCAACGTATGCAACGCTTATGTGAATTCGCCAATCAGTCCGAAGACGACGAACCATATTGCCACCCTGTGATTCGTGCCATATTGCTACATTTTATGCTGGCATACGACCACCCTTTTGCCGATGGTAATGGACGCACCGCACGGGCTTTATTTTATTGGGCGATGGCACGGCATGGTTATCGTTTGATGGAATATGTGTCTATTTCCAGCATTTTACGTCAAACGACGGGGCAATATAAACGCGCTTATCTTCATACTGAAACCGATGATGGTGATGTGACTTATTTTCTTATCCACCAATTAGAAACCATAGAAAAAGCCATCCATGCGCTACGTGAGCATTTGGCAATCAAGCAAAATGAGCTACAACAAACCCAGCAATTATTAGCGGGCATGAGCAATCAACTAAATCTACGCCAAATTGCCCTTATCACAGGTGCGCTCAAAGGACATGCTAATGCCTACACCATAGCCATCCATCAACGTTCACACGGCATTTCTTACGCAACGGCACGGCAGGATTTAATGGATTTGGTCGCGCTGGGTTTATTACAAGAGCAGAAAAAAGGCAAAGCGTTTCAGTATTTCGCACCATTAAATTTACGCGCCATCATCGGACAGCTCAATTCACAGCGTAACTAATTCGCCCAACAAGCTATAGCTAAAAGCTATCAACTCAATTTATATTGTTCATTAGATTTATAATCCACACTCGGATATAGTGATTCCAGTAGCGGGGTTTCCGCTCAATTTGGCTAACCACTCTGGAGATTTTGATTATGAGCAATTTAATGAATTCTGAAGTTTTACCTTTCAAATCAACCATGTTTCACAATGGCAAATTTTTAGAGGTCAGCGAAGCTGATTTGAAAGGCAAGTGGTCGGTGGTGTTTTTCTACCCAGCGGATTTCACTTTTGTATGCCCAACTGAATTAGGTGATTTGGCGGATAACTACGCTGAGTTTCAAAAGCTAGGCGTGGAAATCTACGCGGTTTCTACCGATACGCATTTCACCCACAAAGCATGGCACGACACTTCCGACACTATCGGCAAAATCCAGTACCCAATGATAGGCGATCCTACCGGTGTGATTAGCCGTAACTTTGGCGTGATGATAGAAGCGGCTGGCTTGGCTGATCGCGGTACATTCGTGATAGACCCTAACGGCGTTATCCAAATCATCGAAATCAACGCGGGCGGCATCGGTCGTGATGCGCTGGAACTGATGCGCAAAGTAAAAGCGGCACAATATGTTGCCAGCCACCCAGGCGAAGTTTGCCCAGCCAAATGGAAAGAAGGCGAAGCAACGCTCGCACCTTCACTCGATTTAGTCGGCAAAATCTAAAAACCGCACACGCCCCGCTCATTCAGGGGGCGACAGAAGTCAACACAAAATCGCTGGCCACACCGCGTACCCAGCGATTTTTTATTGCCCTCTCTAGGAGAAAATCATGTTAGACGCAAATATAAAAGCACAATTAAAAACGTATATGGAACGCTTGGTCGCGCCCATAGAAATTATCGCCTCATTGGACGACAGCGATAAAGGACGCGAAATGCGCGGTTTGCTGGAAGATGTCGCTAGTGTGTCGGACAAAATCCATTTGCTTGAAAGCGGCAATGACGCACGTCGCCCCTCATTTTCCATCGGCAAAGTCGGCGATAGCGCACGTATGCGTTTTGCGGGGCTACCTATGGGGCACGAGTTCACTTCGTTGATATTGGCACTATTACAAGCCAGTGGTTACGCGCCCAAAATCGAGGCCGACCAAATAGAACAAATCCGTAGCTTGCCTGGTGAATATCATTTTGAGACTTACATCTCACTATCCTGCCACAATTGCCCAGACGTGGTGCAAGCATTGAACACCATGGCGGCGTTGAACCCGAATATCCATCATGTGATGATAGACGGTGCGCTGTATCAAGATGAAGTCAATGCGCGGCAAATCATGGCTGTGCCTACGGTGCTAATGAATGGCAATGATTTTTCACAGGGGCGTATGGCAATAGAAGACATTTTAGCCAAGCTCGACGACGGCGCGGCGGCGCGTGATGCCGCTAAATTAGCGTTAAAGCCAGCGTTTGATGTGCTCATAGTTGGCGGCGGCCCTGCCGCAGCGGCCGCCGCTGTCTATTCTGCACGCAAAGGCATCGCAACGGGTATCGTAGCAGAACGTTTTGGCGGTCAAGTATTGGATACGATGGCGATAGAAAATCTGATTTCCGTACCTGAAACCGATGGTCCAAAACTCGCACAAGCGTTAGAGCAACACGTGCGCATTTACGATGTGGACATTATGAATATGCAACGCGCAGAGGCGTTAATTCCCGCGCAAAATGGCGAACTGCACGCAATTCGCTTAAGCAATGGCGCAGTGCTGAAAGCGAAAACCGTCATTATTTCCACAGGCGCACGCTGGCGTGAGCTGAATGTGCCAGGCGAACATGAATATCGCGGACGCGGTGTCGCCTATTGCCCGCACTGTGACGGCCCGCTGTTCAAAGGCAAAAGCGTGGCCGTCGTCGGTGGCGGCAATTCGGGGGTAGAGGCGGCGATAGATTTAGCGGGCATCGTCGGGCATGTCACTTTATTACAATCAGGCGAGGTGCTCAAAGCCGATGCTGTGTTGCAGAAAAAACTATACAGTTTGGCAAATGTTACCGTCATTAAAAATGCCCTTACCAGTGAAATCGTCGGCGCAGGCGGTAAAGTCAACGGGCTTGCTTATACCGACAAAACCACAGGACTCAGCCAGCGCGTGGTAGTTGAAGGCGTATTTATCCAAATCGGTTTAATTCCAAATACAGATTGGCTAAAAGACACCATCGCATTGTCCAAATACGGCGAGATTGAAGTCGATGCGAAAGGGCAAACCAACATCGCAGGCGTTTTCGGTGCGGGCGATTGCACCACTGTACCCTATAAACAAATCATCATTGCCATGAGCGAGGGCGCAAAAGCCAGCCTCGCGGCATTTGATTACATGATACGCACGTCATAAACCTGCACATCTGTTCCCTTTGACACCCCGCGTCAGCACGATGGCGCGGGGTCTTTTTTGTCTTCAATTTGTCACGTAATCCACATCGTAACGTCACTTCATTTCTTTATTGTTACGCACTATAGACACTGAAATGGAGCGTACCATGTTAGCACAACAAATTACCAATCCACCCCGCGCCCGCAATACCTTAGCCGTATCGTTAGCGCGTGACAAACATGAAATCCGCGAAGCGCAAGCCTTGCGCTATAAAGTATTTGCCGAAGAAATGGGTGCGCAACTCATGTCCGCACATCCAGGCTTGGACGAAGACGAGTTCGACAGCGTCTGCGACCACTTAATCGTGCGCGACACCAGCACAGGCAAAGTCATCGGCACTTACCGCATCCTGCCCCCCGACCGCGCCGCGCGTATCGGCGGCTATTATTCTGAACAGGAGTTCGACTTCACTCGCTTGGTGCATTTACGTGCGGGTATGGTAGAAATAGGTCGTTCGTGCGTGCATCCCGACTATCGCGGCGGCGCGGTGATTACCTTGCTATGGTCAGGCTTGGCTGACTATTTACGCCAGCATGATTATGATTATTTAATCGGTTGTGCCAGCGTCGGCATGAGCGACGGCGGACACACCGCTGCCAGCCTGTACCAAAAACTCGCTGCCGAAGTATTAAGCCCCGTGGAATGGCGCGTATTCCCACGCACACCGTTACCACTAGAACGCCTGCAAAGCGATTTGAAAGTCGCCACACCGCCGTTAATTAAAGGTTATTTACGCGTAGGTGCGTACATCTGTGGCGAACCCGCTTGGGATGCAGATTTCAATTGCGCTGATTTCATGATGTTGCTGTCGATTAAAGAAATGAACGCACTATACGCCAAGCATTTTATGAATAAGGGCTGATATTCGCGTAAAATTGACGGATGCAGCTACCTCAATTCCTAACCGCTTATTTGTTACGCCCCCTGCGGGTATTCGCATTACTGCTATTGATAATGGCAGGGCTAGTCATACTGGGCACGCTGTTCCCCCTATTAGCCATGCCTGCCCGCGAATACATCATGCAACGCTGGTCGCAGGCACTTATCTACATAGTCGGCATCCGCCTACGCATCGTTGGCGACTTGCCTCAAACTGCGGCACTGGTAGTCGCCAACCATGTTTCATGGGCTGACCCATTTGTGTTAATCGCCTGCGCCCCCGTGCATTTTGTCGCCAAGGCCGAAATCCGTAGCTGGCCTGTTTTTGGCTGGCTGGCGGCGCAAGCAGGAACGATATTCATCCAGCGCGAACGCGCCCGCGACCTACACAAAGTCACCCATCACTTTACACTAGCACTGCAAAACGGCCTATCCGTCGGCATGTTTCCAGAATCCACCACGACTGACGGCAAGCAACTACTGCCGTTTAAACCCGCACTATTTCAAGTCGCCATAGAGGCTAACGTCGCCTGCCAACCCGTAGCACTGCGCTACGAACATGAAGTCGCGGCATGGATAAACAACATGGGATTCATCTCCTCGATATGGCGCATCATGGGCGTACCACAAGTGCCCGTCGTTGCCACTTATTGCGTCCCCATAATGCCCAAACAACTCACACACCGCCGTGATTTAGCGTGCGCGAGTGAAACCGCTATTGCCAGCGCTTTACACCTGCCAGCCCCGCGCATAGAAGAAAATTAGCGCATTGCTAAATGCCGCAAAAATCGAAAAGCCGCGCAGGTCGGTGAATTCAAACGTTAGGACTCTTGACATTTCAGTTGATGTACATACAATGTATTTATGATCTAGTTCGAGTGGGATCCATCCAAGGCAACATCAAATCAAAAGAAACATGGCGTTTCTTTTGAGGAGGCTCAGTCCGTTTTCTATGATGAGTTCGCCGTGCAGTTCTTCGATAAAGTGAACTCTGAATCTGAAGATCGGTTTTTGATGTTGGGCTTAAGTGATAAAGCCAACCTTCTTATCGTATGTCACTGCGAGCGTGACAACGGCAACATCATACGCATCATCTCAGCTCGAAAAGCCACAAGGAACGAAAGTCAGTATTACCCAGGATGGAAGCTGTGAAAACCGAATACGATCTCTCAACAATGAAATCCCGTAAAAACCCCTATGCGGCAAAACTGAAAAAATCAGTCACTATGCGGCTAAGTGAAGATGTAATTGGCTATTTCAAGCAAATGGCCGAGGAAGTGGGCGTTCCATATCAAAGTCTTATCAATTTATACCTCCGTGATTGTGTCGTTCATCATCGGAAAATTGATATTTCGTGGCAAACAACGCCCTAACTCAAACGTTGGGCTCTGCGGCAATTGGTCTGGGGCTAGAAAGGGGTGGGATCACGAAAAGAGTGCGAAGGGTGCCGTCTTGCAGTCATACATTCAACCATGATTTCACATGACTTTATTAAGCAAATAAACAGTGAAATGTCGTTTTGCAAGACCTGACCCCGACCTTCCTCTCTTTAGGTGAATTATCCCACCTAGTGAGGTGTCTGGTATTATTAGACCACTACAGCCATACGCGTTCAACCATAACTCCATACAATAGACCAATGCTAATGCCAGCGCCTCACTCCTGCCAGCCCCGCGCATTCCACTTGAAATACCCGCCTATCTTCCAGCCGCAACGCGCTGAGTTGCCCGCCCCATAGACAGCCCGTATCCAGTGCGATGTTGTCGCTTTCTACTTGCAAGCCTAATGCTGACCAATGTCCAAAGACGATAGGTGCACCCTCACTTTGCCGCTGGGGCGCGTGAAACCATGGGTAGTAACCTGCTGGCGCGGAGTCTAGCCCTGCTTTGGCGGTGAAATCCATTTCGCCTGTGGCGGAACAAAAACGTAGCCGCGTTAGCCCATTGGTGATAACGCGTAACCGGTCCATGCCTGTTAAATCGTCATGCCATAATCTCGGTTCATTGCCGTACATTGCACGCAAATAAACTAAATAATCTGCGCTGCGTAATGCTGACTCTACCTCGCCAGCCAGGCTTAATGCTTGCGCGATAGTCCATTGTGGCAATACGCCTGCGTGGACTAACAAGTAACCTTGGGTGTGGATAGCTAATGGCAAATGGCGTAGCCAATCCAGTAACACGTCTTGATCTGGCGCGGCTAAAATAGGGGCTAGGGTATCGCCTTTATTTTGCGTTTCATAGCCTGCGGCGACGGCTAATAAGTGTAAATCATGGTTGCCGAGTATTGCGCCTATTTGATTATCACGCGCCCAACGTAATACGGCTAACGAGTCTGTGCCGCGATTGACTAAATCGCCCAATAAAATGATTTTATCGTGTGCGGGTTGATAAGCGATGCGCTCCAATAATAATTGCAAGGCATTAAAACAGCCTTGTAAATCGCCGATGACGTAAGTGCTCATGTTAAAATATCCACTCAAATTCTCTCGTATTATCCATGCTCTCACATCTTAACGCCCCACAACGCGAAGCGGTTAAATATCTGGATGGTCCTGTACTGGTTTTAGCGGGTGCAGGCTCAGGCAAGACGCGGGTTATTACGCAAAAAATCAGCTATTTAATTGACGAATGTGGTTATGCGCCTAATCATATTGCCGCGATTACTTTTACCAATAAAGCCGCGCGGGAAATGCAGGAACGCGTGGACAAATTGCGTCCAGGCAAGCCTGCCAAGGGCTTGACGGTGTGTACTTTCCACGCGCTGGGTGTGCAGATTATGCGCCAAGAAGCGCACAGGCTGGGCTACAAACCGCAGTTTTCCATCCTTGATTCTGCGGATGCCATGCAGATTATCAACGAAATCCTGAAAACTACCGATAAGCAGGAAATCCGCCGTGCGCAATGGCGTATTTCGGGCTGGAAAAACGGCTTGCTTACGCCCGATGCCGCCTTAGCCACCGCCGAGTCTGACTTGGACGCGACTTACGCCAAAATATACCAGCGTTATCAGGATACGCTCAAGGCTTATCAGGCACTCGATTTCGATGATCTTATCCGCCTGCCTGCCGAGCTGTTTGCCAGTGATGGTGAAATGCTGGAAAAATGGCGCAAAAAATTACGCTATTTGCTCATAGACGAATATCAGGACACCAATGCCTGCCAATATCAAATCGTTAAGCAATTATGCGGCGTATCGGGTGCGTTTACGGCTGTGGGCGACGATGATCAGGCGATTTACGGCTGGCGCGGCGCGGATGTAAAGAATCTGCACCAATTACATGAAGATTATCCACGGCTGAAAGTCATCCAGCTCACGCAAAATTACCGTTCCACACTACACATATTACGCGCCGCCAATAGCGTCATCGGCAATAACGACAGGCTCTATGACAAACAGCTATGGAGCGAACACGGTAACGGCGACCCTATACACATACTTGCCGCCAAAGACGAGACCGAAGAAGCCCAAAATGTGGTGATGCGCTTACTGGCGCACAAGTTCGAGCACCGCACCCGTTATGGCGATTACGCCATACTCTATCGCGGCAACCATCAGGCACGCGTGTTTGAGCAAATGTTGCGCAATGAAAAAGCACCCTACGTCATGTCGGGCGGGCAATCGTTTTTTGAAAAAGCCGAAATCAAAGACCTCATCGCCTACATGCGCCTGCTCACCAACAGCGACGACGACCCTGCATTCATCCGCGCCGCCACCACGCCCAAGCGCGGCATCGGCACGACGACGTTGGAAAAATTAGGCGAATACGCAGGGCAACGCAAAATTAGCCTGTTTGAAGCGGCGTTCGAAGCGGGGTTTGTCAGCCGTGTGACTGAACGCCAGCTTGAGCCATTGCTCACTTTTTGCCAGTACATCAACGCGCTGGAAGCCCGCGTTCGTAATACACCAGTAAGTGAAATCATGGCGGATTTGCTCAAAGCGATAGATTACGAAGTCTATATTTTTGACAGTGACGAAACCCGTGCCGCGCAGAACAAATGGAATAACGTGCTCGAATTCGTCGGCTGGCTGGGCAAAAAAGGCGAAGCGGACGATAAGAACGTCATCGAGCTGACGCAAACCATCGCGCTGATTACCCTGCTAGAAAACCGTAGTGAAGACGAAACTGATGCGGTCAGACTATCCACCATCCACGCCGCCAAAGGGCTAGAGTTCGGACATGTGTTCTTGGTCGGCGCAGAAGAAGACATCCTGCCGCACCGCGAATCAGTCGAAAACGGCACGCTGGAAGAAGAGCGCCGCCTCATGTACGTCGCCATCACCCGCGCCCAACGCTCGCTCACCATCAGCTACTGCAAACGCCGAAAACGCGCAGGTGAGATGCAAAGCTGCGAACCATCACGCTTTATCAGCGAAATCGGCAAAAATGACACGCGCCAGTCAGGTCAGGATACCGACCCCGTAGCGCAACGCCAGCAAGGCAACGACAGGCTGGCGAACATCAAAGCGATGCTGGCGCAGAAGTGACCCTAATATAAATAACCCTATTGACAAAGTTGTTAGGGGGGGGGTAGCTTAGGTGCATTACTTATTGATTGGAGAGCAACATGGCAAGTTGGTTACAACGTTTATTCCAATCAGGTGCGCAGTCAGATGCGTTGGATAAGGAACTAGCAACACAAGCGGTGAATTTCGACCAGTCCATTAGCCAACAATCTGGCTTGGATTTTAATGCGGCGATTAACGCGCACCTCGCTTGGAAAAAACGCTTGGATGATTTGCTGACCTCGCCCGATGGGCGCGACGCGCTTGATCCTTTGCATGTTTGTCGTGACGATCAATGCGATTTAGGTAAGTGGATACATGGCAATGCCGCACGTATTTATAGCGCAAACGAGTCTTTCAGTCGCCTGCGCAAAGTACATGCCGATTTTCATCAGGCGGCGGCTAAAGTCATTACTTTAGCACAAGCGGGAAAAGATGAAGAAGCGCAGGAAGCATTGCACACAGGGGAGTTTGCGCGGAACTCTAACCGCGTTAAAACTGAGTTATCGCGGATGTATTTGGATTTGGGTGGGTCGTAAGTTGCTGTTGCGACAAGCTGATGATTTGCTGTGCTAAAACAGTTTGTACCGATAGGCTTACGGCTAATTTTGCGGCGACTTCTGCCTCGGCGTAATTTTGCGCTAGATAATGTCTCATGGCATTGAGCAAAGCAACTTCGCCTTGTTGCTGACGTTGTTGCAAACGATGCGCACGCACCCGAGCGGGTAAGTTTAACGTTGCATCAGCCAACCGCGCCAGCAAATCACCCAGTACCACCAAGCCTAAAAACAGCACGACTAACAAAGTCAACGATAATTCAATACGGTATGGCGGATAAACCAGCACCGCGTAACCTGGGTCAAATTTACCCGCCAGCGTAAAGCCAACAGCCAAGCCAAATATCAGCAATATCCATATTAGCGTGCGCATCAGTTACGCCCTAAACCACTGGACTGTAGCGCGGCGATACTAGCCGCCAAGCTCGGTAGCTGTATGCTGATGTCGCTGTTAATCAGCTTATCTATTTGCTTGCTGGCGTAAACACTGCGGCTATCGTGCTCATTAAAATAACGTAACAACCATATTTTTGCCGCGCTTAAATCTGATTTATAGCTATTTTCATCATGCGCTAACAAGGCGATACGCGCAGTTAGCAGGCGTAATTTCAGATTTTGCCGCAAAAAATAACTTTGCTCAGGTGCGAGTAATGCACTATCAGGCGTATCTAAGCGACGAATTTGCACCAGCCCTTTGATTTCTTGCCACATTTCTTGGCTAAACCGATGCGCGGCATCCACAGGCGTGAGCTTTTGCTGTGTGCTAGGCTTGGCTGGAATCTCATGATCGCTGGCTAACGGCAAGCTATCTATGCTTGCAATCAAGCCATCTAGCGTCAAGCTAATGCCCACGGTATCGACTTGTGGCAACGACTGCAAACGCTGAATATCGGCTTTGAGGGCGCGACGCAGTGCGGTGAATTGCGGCTTGTTGATACGCTGTAAACGCGCATCGGCGTTTTGCAGTGCGATAATCGCGGCTTTGACATTGCCTGCTAATTGCAATTGCTGATTGGCGGTCAATACCACTTGCTCGATGTCTGCCAACGTCCATTCGTCACGGCTTTTAGACATGTCACGATAAAGGGATTCCAAGGCTAATTGCTGGTTTTGCGAATCTGCTAATTTTGCCTGTATCTCGCCTAGCCGTATGGTTATATCACGGGTGTTGTCGGCGGTTTGCAAGCTCAGTGTGCGGCTGGCTTGCGCGGCATCGTTGGCGGTGGTCAGTCGCTGGCTCATTTCTACGCGCAAATTATCCAGCGTCGTGCGTGTTTGCCACCATTGCCAGCCTGCAATCACCAACGCAAGCAAGGCAATAGCTAAAATCGGATCAAAATAATCACCGATTTTATCCAACAAATCAGGCTGGTCGTTAATCTCAGCCATGGTGCTCTGCAAACCACGTATTCATGCCCGCCACCAAGCCTTCATCGCCTGATTCCGTGAGTACCGTGCTCTCCAAGCCTAGCTCTTTAGCGACCTCGAGGATGCGCTCATGCGAGGCGAATATGGGCGTGGTTTTCAACCATTGCCGCCCTAATTTGCCGAGTATGTCATACAAATTACGCAAGCCTTCAGCACTGGTAATCGTGACCGCGTTAATCTCATTGCGCGACCACTGCCGCATTAAGTTACCCGCGTTCACATCGGGACGGCTACGGCGATAACATTCTGCGTATTCAATGATTGCGCCACGTTCAGTCAAGGTATCGCCCAACAATTCACGCCCACCATCACCCCGAAAAATCACAATATGCTTGCCCGCTACGTCTTGCAATTCAGCCATTTCGAGCAAATTCTCACTATCAAAACGGGCCGTCGGTGCGATAATTTTTTCTATGCCAAAATGTTTCAACTCACGGCTACTGCCACGCCCTATCGCCGCAATTTGCAAAGTAGCAGGCAAGTCACGCCGCGATTTAATCAAATTCATGGCTTTATTCACGGCGTTCGGGCTAATAAATATGCCCATATCTACGCTGTCGAGTCGATCGATTAAATCATACAGCGGAGCTAAATCAGCGGTATCGAGGATTTCTAACACGGGAAACAGCACCGCCTTACCATTTGCGGCTGTGATTTGCGCCGCCAGCTCCGCTGATTGATGCGCAGGACGCGTGACGAGTATGCCTTTACCGTTTAAGTTCATGCTCATAATGCCAGCTCCGCGAGTATTTTATCTGCGCCTAGGGCAATGAGTTGTTGCGCTAAATCAGCACCCAATGCCTCAGCTTGGCTACGTGCCCCTGTGACATTGCCGCTAATAATTCGACTACCGTCAACCTCAGCGACAAAGCCGCGTAATTGTATTTGTTCGCCCACAATCTCAGCGTAGCCGCCCAACGGCACTTGGCACGAACCGCCCAATGTACGGCTCATGCCACGCTCGGCATTCACGCAGTCGGCTGTGTCTGCGTCATTTAACGGTGCAAGCAAAGCGAATAAATCAGTACGATTAGCCAAGCACTCTATCCCTAACGCACCCTGCCCAACCGCAGGCAAACTCTGCTCTGGCGGCAATTCGGCACGAATACGCGCACCTAAACCCAACCGCTTCAGTCCTGCCGCCGCGAGGATAATCGCATCGTATAAGCCATCATCTAATTTGCGTAAACGCGTCTGCACATTACCGCGCAAAGGCTCAATCACCAAATGCGGAAACCGCGCCCGTAGCTGGCTTTCACGGCGCAAGCTAGATGTGCCCACACGTGCGCCGTGCGGCAACGCGTCCAAGCTATCAAACTGATTCGACACCAACGCATCACGCGGATCTTCACGCTGACCTATCGCCGCCAACACAAATCCCGCTGGCAGATTCATAGGCACATCCTTCATAGAATGCACCGCAATATCAGCACGCCCTTCCAGCATGGCTGTTTCCAGCTCTTTAACAAACAAACCTTTGCCACCGATTTTGCTCAAGGTCACGTCTAAAATTTGGTCACCTTGCGTCGTCATGCCTAGAATGCTCACCTGCATTTGCGGATAAAGCGCACTCAAACGCGCCTGTATGTGTTCAGCTTGCCACATAGCCAGCGCACTTTCACGCGAAGCAATAACTAATTTTGAGGGGATATTTGGACTATTTAACAAAATGTAACCTATAGGTAAAATCGACAGATAAGTGCTTATTTTAACTCAGAAACACCTTATCCACTCACCTCAAGGTTATACCATGAAAAAAATGCTGACTTACGTGTTGATATGCCTCGCTTTATCGGCACAAATAGCACTCGCAAAAAGCGGCGTAATCGCCTACGCCACCGATTTACACAAAGACGCGCAAATCGCCGCCCAAAAACAACTGCCTATACTCATTATTTTCACTAGCCCAGATTGCCATTACTGCGAAAAAGTAATGCAAAACTTCCTCATCCCCATGCAAGGCAACGCAGAATACACCCACAAAGTCATCATGCGCCGCGTGGAAATCAACAAAGAGAATAAGCTAATCAGCTTTGACGGCACACCCACCACCCAGCGCAACTATGCCGCTACCCAAAAAATCCGCCTCACCCCCACAGTGGTGATTTACACCCCCAACGGCACACCCGCCACCGAACCGCTAGTAGGCTTAGGCCCCGAAGAGTATTACGGCAGTTATTTGGATAATGCGATAGATGCGGGGCTGGCTAAGACGCGGGGTGTGGGGCGTTAAGTGGCAATGCTTATTAAAATTTGATTATGTAAACGTCATCCGTTAATTTGAAAAAATCAATGGATGATTTACCGTAATCCAATAAAGTGTCAGCTGTAATTCGACTACCTTCAGTTAGTAATCCAGCACGCTCCAGCTTGCCTTTTATCAGCTTGCCTAATGTCATTCGTCCACCAGAGTCTTCATGCGTGGCTATAGCTTTCCCATAGTCAGAATAAACACCCATAATAAATTTGTAATACTTACCATCATCTTCCGCATATGCGATGAACTTGCCATGCCTAGCGTTACCAGAAACTGAATTTAACTCACTTTTTGGATAAAAAGGGTTATCCCTATCTTTTTTGCATGATGTTATTTCCACTTCATACCAAGGGCGAGGCGCATATAGTTTTGTTTTTGGATTTACCCTACCTTTATCAAAGTATAAATTTAACGATGAATTCGGCTGTTTATCCACTCGCAACTCTATTTCACACACACCCAACGCAGTTGATATATCAGGATATTCCGCAAAAGAAATTTCGTAATCTTCAAGTAGCTTGCTGACAGGTGGCATGTCGACGGCTGTTCGCTCAATAATCCTAAGCTCCACCTTGCTTAACGGTTGCGCCAATTCTTTGCTAAACAGCACATCTAAGTATGCCACAACCTCTTTTTTCGTTTGCTCATGTTGAATTAAAGCTGTGCATTCATGACGTGATGCAAATCCTTGTTGTGAAAAGTTTGATGAGCCTAGATAAAGAGATGCGGCATTATCTGTTTTATTACGGAATAGGTATATTTTTCCATGATAATCTTTGATAGATATATATACGCCATTATCTGGATTGGTAGCCCTGAGAGCGGCATCTAATACCATTAGAGCGTTTTGTTGTTTAGCCGTTATCCCACCATGAAAAATCATACCAATCAATATCTTGCATACGCCACCCTTACCCAGCATCAACATGTCTTTTTGATACTCTTCGACAGCCGAAGTGCCAAAATAACCACTGGCGATAATGAGTTCATTTGATTTTTTTAATTTGGCTATGAATTCATGATTAAAGCTATGCTTTATATTTGTAAACAGCGTTTGACTCATTAGCAAGCATCCGAACTAATTTTTTCAGCAAGCTCTTTAGCTTTCTGATTAACCATCCTTTGGTCTATATTAGCGGGAATATGCGCGTACTCAATGCCTGCAAAAGTTTTTAGAATGGCCGTAAAAACGGCTTCTGCTAATTTAGGTGGCACTGCCATACCGACCTGTTTACGCACCTGCTCTTTTTTCCCAGAGAATACATAATGATCTGGAAACGACTGGATTCTGGCACGCTCACGGTTAGTTAATGCACGCGGCTCTTCCCAATGGTAGCAATGCGTACCGCCACCACCGCTACCTGTGATTGTATATGATGGCTTATTTGGATCTAAGCGTTTGTATATTTGGCTTAATTTTGCGCTTTTTACATTCAGCTTCAAATGTTCTGGCAAATTGGCATTCCATACATTTTCACCAGCTTTAATATGTTTAAGCCGCTCCACAACCGTTGCGGATTGATTAGTTAGCTCATTATTTGTAGCCGTTTCAGAAATAGGCGGAACGGTTAAGGCAATCAATGCCGTGACAGGACGGTCTTTTGTCGTTGGTGCTGGCACATGGAATTTTAAGTTATACGTTTTATCTATGCCGACGATAATAATACGATTTCGCGCCTGCGGCACACCGTAATGCGCCGCATTATACAAGTGCACAGTTAAGTTATAACCATTACCCGATTCGGCTAAATCAGCAAGTATTTTCTCGAGGGCGCGACCACCACCACTGCTACTTAAACCACCTACATTTTCTGCGACAAAAAATTTAGGTTTTAACTTATTGATGATATTCACACCATACAAATACAATGGTCCGAAGTCGCCATCAAAGCCTTTCTTCTCACCGACAATACTAAAATCATTGCATGGGAAACCATATGCAAAACCATCTATAGGCGACAAAGTGTCAATATCCAAGGTACGCACATCTTGGCATATAACACTTTCAGGAGCCTCGGGGCATATATTGTTGGTATAGGTATCACAACTTGACTCATCAAAATCATTTGACCACGCGTGTACTATGCTATGCAACGAGCCATTTTGCACTTTGGCGTTCATTGCGCCCAAGGCTAAACCACCTGGACCACTAAATAACTCACCTAATTTATATATCATGCTTTATGTCCTTTACCGTTGCCTTTGCTTCATCGGCAAGTCATCTCCTGCGTTATTCACAACCCCAATCGCCGCCACATTTCCATCGTGGCCGTGGCTTGGTTCATGGTGTAAAAATGTAGCCCAGGCGCGTCGTTATCTAGCAAATGTTGGCACATATCAGTGACCACATCCAGTCCGTAAGCGCGGATGGAGTCTATATCGTCATGATAGCCTTCCAGCTTTTTGCGCATCCAACGCGGGATTTCTGCGCCGCAGGCATCGGAGAAGCGCGCGAGTTGGGAGAAATTGCCTATGGGCATGATGCCTGGCACGATGGGGGCGGTGATGCCTAGCTTGGCGCAGTCGTCAACGAAGGCAAAATACGCATCGGCGTTGAAGAAGTATTGGGTAATCGCGGCGTTTGCGCCTGCGTCCATTTTGCGTTTGAAGTTTATCAAGTCATCGTGTGCGTTTTTCGCTTGCGGATGCACTTCAGGATAGGCGGCGACTTCGATGTTGAACCAGTCGCCCGTTTCATTGCGGATAAATTCGACTAATTCATTGGCGTAGCGAAATTCGCCTGTGCTGGCCATGCCTGACGGTAAATCGCCGCGCAAGGCGACGATATGGCGGATGTTGTTGCTTTGGTATTCGTTCAATATCGCGCGGATATTGTCGTGGGTAGAGCCTATGCACGATAAGTGCGGTGCGGCTTCTAGCCCTGCATTCTGGATGTCTAATACGGTCGCTAAAGAATGGTCGCGAGTGGAGCCACCCGCGCCAAATGTGACTGAAAAAAACTTGGGTTGCAAGGTCGCCAATTGCCCACGCACGTCACGTAGCTTGTCCATGCCCTCGGGGGTCTTGGGCGGAAAGAACTCGAAACTAAACGTGCGTGTGCTCATGCTTATATCCTTGTTTTAATAACAGCTACTTTAATAACGGTAGTGATCAGCTTTGTACGGGCCGTTTTTATCGACGCTGATGTAAGCCGCTTGCTGGTCTGATAGCTCGGTCAGTTGTGCGTTCAGTGTTTTCAATTGCAAACGCGCGACTTTTTCATCCAAGTGTTTAGGCAGAATATACACGCCCACTGGATAATCCGCTGTGCGGGTGAACAATTCTATCTGCGCGATGGTCTGGTTGGCAAATGAAGAGCTCATGACATATGAAGGGTGACCCGTACCGCAACCCAAGTTTACCAAACGCCCTTTAGCCAGCATGATGATACGCTTGCCGTCGGGGAATATGATGTGGTCAACTTGCGGCTTGATTTCTTCCCACTGGTATTTTTCTACGCCTACCACGTCGATTTCGTTATCGAAGTGACCGATATTGCAGACGATAGCCTGATTTTTCATTTTGACCATATGGTCATGGGTGATGACGTGGTAGTTGCCGGTCGCGGTAACAAAAATATCAGCTTTATCGCAAGCGTAATCCATCGTTACCACACGATAGCCTTCCATTGCCGCTTGCAATGCGCAGATAGGGTCGATTTCGGTAATCCACACTTGTGCCGATAACGCACGCAACGCTTGCGCCGAACCTTTACCCACGTCGCCGTAACCTGCAACCACAGCGATTTTGCCTGCCACCATCACGTCGGTAGCGCGTTTGATACCGTCAACCAAGGATTCACGGCAACCATACAAGTTGTCGAATTTGGATTTGGTGACTGAATCATTGACGTTAATCGCAGGGAATTTCAATTCGCCGCGTTCAAACATTTGGTACAAACGATGCACGCCCGTGGTGGTTTCTTCGGTCACGCCGATGATGTGTGCAAGACGGACTGAATACCAGTTTGGTGCGACAGCTAATTTTGCTTTAATCGCGGCGTAGAGTACGGTTTCTTCTTCGCTGGTCGGGTGTGACAATACGCTGATGTCAGTTTCAGCGCGTGCGCCCAGATGCAGCAACAAAGTGGCATCGCCGCCATCATCCAATATCATGTTGGAGTAACCGCCGTCCGCCCATTCAAAAATGCGGTGGGTGTAATCCCAGTATTCAGTCAGCGACTCGCCTTTGACCGCGAATACAGGCGTGCCCGTTGCCGCAATGGCCGCTGCCGCGTGGTCTTGTGTCGAGAAAATGTTGCACGAAGCCCAACGCACTTCTGCGCCCAGTGCTTGCAAGGTTTCTATCAGCACGCCAGTCTGGATAGTCATATGCAGACTGCCAGTGATGCGTGCACCTTTAAGCGGCTGGGTCACGGCGAATTCTTCGCGGATAGCCATTAAGCCTGGCATTTCGATTTCAGCGATGTTCAGCTCTTTGCGCCCCCATGCGGCAAGCGACATGTCGGCGAC
>JABFSE010000026.1 GCA_013140765.1 Sulfuriferula sp. | reverse complement strand
CGGCAAAAGTGATTATTCTTGCGCAAGCGGGCGATGACGAACATGCGCGTGAAGAACTACATACAGGGGCTTTTGCACATGCCTCCGCCAAAGTGAAACGTGAATTAGCGCGTATCGGTTTGGATGGCTAATGTGTTGGTCGTATTGAAACGTGCTATCAAAATAGTTGCATAAGCCGTACTTCTACCCCGCTACGGTAAATAGGCGCAGGTGGGTAATACACTACAGGTGGTGGCGTATAAATAACACGTGCTGGTTGGTAATAAGGTGCGGGGTAGTAATAAGCGCGGTCGTCGTCATGTCTGCGATGTCCGCGCCCACGTTCCCAGCCTCGGTCACCCCGATCGTTCCAGTTATCGCGGACTTCATAGCCGCCACGGTAGCCGCGATAGCCATCTTCATCGTCGTGATGGTCTGCGAATGCAGGCGTTGCGGCGCAAGCTAATAAGCTAATGGCAATCAATTTAGTAATGTGCTTGTTCATGATGAGCTCCTTAATAGTGAAAACGGTGGCGATTTTTTGTCACCACCGTTGTGGCTTTAATAACGGCTAGGCACGCGAGCTGCGTCGTGCTTTTCTTGGTAAATGTTGCCACTGGCTTGTTGTAAATCTTGATGTACGTCCTGACGTTCAGCAGGGGTGTAGCGACCATCTGATTTATAACTGCGCTCTTCAGCGCGTATTTGGTGCTGTTGTTGTGCTAAATTTTGGGCTTCTTGGCGAGTCAGGCTACCTGATTGCACGCCTTGGTGTATGCGCTGTGCCTGATTGTATTGCATTTGGTTGTTGCTTTGACGATGGTAGTTGTCAGCGTAAACGCTATTTGCACCCATAAAGCCGACAACCAATAATCCAGTTCCGATAAATTTGTTCATGGCATTTCTCCTTTAATTAAATTTGGCTTCCTTGTGGAAGTGAGTTCATCATAGTGGTGATTTGTAAGTAAACTGTTGCCTAATTGTAGGTATTTGTTACAGGCGGTTACCGAGGGCTAATAAGTCCTGTTAGACTGCATGATTCTTCATCAGCCACACTTTTATCATGTCGAACACCCACGCTTTTGCAAATTTACCGTTATCCCCTGAATTTCTGCGCAATCTAGAGAGCATGGATTATGCCGCCATGACCGACATCCAAGCGCAAAGCCTGCCGCCTATATTGGCAGGGCGGGATTTAATCGCACAGGCCAAAACAGGTAGCGGCAAGACGGCCGCATTTGGTATCGGTATTTTGCATAAGCTCAACCCCAGCTATTTTGCGATACAAGGTTTGGTGCTATGCCCGACGCGTGAATTGGCTGACCAAGTGGCTGAATCCATACGCCGTTTAGCGCGATTTACCAGCAATATCAAAGTGCTGACTCTGTGCGGTGGTTCGCCGATGGCACCGCAAATCGCGTCACTGGCGCACGGTGCGCACATCGTCGTCGGCACGCCTGGGCGTATGCTGGATCATATTGCGCGTGGTAGTGTGAATTTGTCTAGCGTACAGACATTAGTGCTGGACGAAGCTGATCGCATGGTTGATATGGGATTCTATGATGACATTACCGCCGTCGTCCGTGCTTGCCCCGCACGTCGGCAAACGCTGATGTTCTCGGCAACGTATCCTGACAATATCCGCAAAGCCAGCAAGATGTTCTTGCGTGATGCTATTGAAGTTAAAGTGGAGTCTATCCACGAAGCCACGCAAATAGAGCAGCGTTTTTACGAAATTGGCTATGAAGAGCGTAATGCCGCTACTGCTAAATTACTGCAACACTTTCAGCCAGTTTCCACGCTGGTGTTTTGCAACACCAAAGCGCAATGCGACGAGCTGGCAGAGGAATTACGGGCGCACGGTTTTTCGGCATTGTCGCTACATGGCGATTTGCTCCAGCGCGAGCGCGATGAAGTGCTGGTGCTGTTTGCCAACCAAAGCTGTTCTGTACTGGTTGCCACTGATGTAGCGGCACGCGGGCTGGATATACAAACATTGGACGCGGTGATTAACGTCGATGTCAGCCGCGATGCGGAAGTGCATATTCATCGTATTGGACGTACAGGGCGTGGTGCAACGCAGGGCTTAGTGCTTAACATTGCTACGCCCAATGAATTGAAATGGGTCAAGTTAATTGAAGATTACCAAGGTAGCCACGCACAGTGGTATCCGCTAGACGAACTCACCCCAGCAACCGCCGCGCCACAGCCAGCACCGATGGTGACGATATTCATGATGGGTGGCAAAAAAGACAAAGTGCGCCCAGGTGATATATTAGGTGCGCTGACGGGTGATGTGGGGCTGAAAAAAGAGCAAGTCGGCAAAATTAACGTGTTTGAATTTGTCACCTATATCGCGCTAGACAGACGCATAGTTAATCAGGCATTTGCGCGATTAAGTACGGGAAATATCAAAGGGCGTAGTTTTAAGATGCGGTTGATTACGATGAGTTAGGCTACATCAGGCGGCATACGCGTGCTGTACTTCTAATGGATAAGCCCCGTTGGCACGCGCTTCCAGTAACACTAGCTCAACCGCGCTACCATCTTCAGCGTAGCTAATATGGGTGTTCCAGTTTTGCGATACTTCGCGGACGATTTTTTTATCAGATAGGCGAATGACGAGGATGTCATCTTCATCAAAATAAGTGGTGTGCATGATGCCTCCTACAAAACCGTAAAATGATGCATGACTGTTTTAACAATGACACAATCCTCCAATACCAAAACGGCGCATAGTAAGTTATCTTGCCGTGCTGGAATTCTACGGTATTGACGATGGGCATGTCCACGTCGATAACGTCGGTGCTGGGATTGTCTTGTCAGCTATGGTAGGTCGGGGTTGCCCGACGGCAAGTCACTTTCTCTTGCTTGCCCAAGGGAAAGTAACCAAAGAGAAAGGCACCCCACTGCACCAGTCCTGCGGACTGCCCACGTAACACCGAAAAATCGGGCGGCTGCGGAACTCGCGCTATGCGCTCAGACAGTCCTCGCCGACTACCCCCGATTTTATCGGTGCTACGTGGTGGTGCAGGAGGGGGGAGTAAATTGCCTAAGTCTTGTATTATAGGGACTTCAATATTTCTTGTTTTTTAGCAGCGTATTCGCTGTCATTGATAATGCCGTTTTTGCGCAACATGTTGAGTTCATTCAGTCTGTCCGTAACCGAAGAGTTGCCCTTATTGTTTGTGCTTGCCTCAAAATTAACCTTGGGTGAGATGGGTGTTGTGTTGGGAGGGCATGCTTTTACGCACGCCTCAACTTCAGGGTTACAGTTTGCTTGCAGTATCAGCGGAAAACCTGAAAATCGTGAAGCGCAGGCTTGGTCATTCATTTGACATTTAAGACCGCACTCTTGGTCAACTTTGGAGTAGTCGATATTAGGGCGAGTGACGCAAGCAGATAATGAAAGAGATGCAATCATTACCGTTAGTGATAATAGTTTCATATAAATTGTCCTAAATTGATTCTTCCAAAAACTTACGTCGCATCATGATTGCCGCTTTTAGAAGTACTCATTGCGTTTGCATAAGTTGTTAATAATAGACTAGTTGTGATGAAGCCTAGTACGATAACTAACGGTTTTATGCGCATATTAATATTAATAAATTTTTTACTAATCAGTTTGTTAGCTATCACCCCACCACCTCCGCCTTAGGCTCCCGATTCAGCAGTGCTTCTACCGCCGTTCTTGGCGCAACGCCTTGATACAGTATTTGACACACGGCATTGACTATAGGCATGTCCACGCCCAGCTGTTGTGCGAGTTGTTCGACTTCGTGGGCGGTAGTGACGCCTTCGGCAATGTGGCCGAGGTCGCGCAGTATGTCTGCTAGGCTCATGCCTGCCGCGAGGCGTAGGCCGACTTGGCGGTTGCGGGAGAGGTCAGCGGTGGCGGTGAGGATTAAATCACCCATGCCTGTTAGCCCCATGAACGTCTCGGTGTGGCCGCCTAGTTTGTGTCCTAGTCGCGTCATTTCTGCCAGACTACGTGAAATCAGCGCGGCGCGGGCGTTGTAGCCGAAATGCAGGCCGTCGGAGATGCCTGCGGCGATGGCGATGACGTTTTTCAGCGCGCCGCCGACCTCTACGCCGATGACATCGGTGCTGGTATAAACGCGCAAGTGGTGGTTATGCAACTGGCTGGCTAATGCAAGCGCGGCTGGCTGTTCGCTGGCGAGGGTGAGCGCGGTGGGTAAGCCTGCGGCGACTTCTGCGGCGAAGCTGGGACCTGATAATGCCCCGCGTGGCGTGTGCGGCAAAAGTGTTTCATCAGCAACTTGATGCGGCAATTTCATTGTGCCTGCTTCAAAGCCTTTGCATACCCATATCACGGGTGTTGTGCCTATTGCATCGGCAATTTGGCTGAGGGTGCTGCGAAACGCGCCGCTGGGCGTGGCAACGATAATGGCATCGGTTTGGGTTATGCTGTCGTTTAAGTCGTAGCTCAGTGCTAGTTGAGACGGTAGCGGGACGTTGGGTAGATAGCGTGTATTGCATTTATCCGCTTGCATCATGGCAACTTGTGCCGCGTTACGTGCCCACAGCGTGACGTTGTGATGTTGCGCGAAATTGACCGCGAGTGCCGTTCCCCATGCCCCTGCGCCGAGTACGGCGAGCTTCATACGCCCCATACCTGATTGAGCTTGATATAGCCTGTGGTTTGATTTGGCAGGCGTACTTTTGCCCAGTCACCGCTGTTTTCTAGCCAGATGAGGATGACATTAGCGGCGATTTTTGCGGTGATGGGCGCGGTGTCTTGCGGTGCGCTACGAGCCACGCTGGCACTGCGCACGATGAGCGTGCGTGTGGTGCTCAGTTGGTCGAGTGCTATCCAAGCCATTGCGCCGCTGTTATCGCGTACCTTTGCCCAGCCTGTGATGCTGACGACGACTTCCAGCGGGTAGCCTTTGCTTAATACAAATAGGCGGTTAGCTTCAGTCGATGGCGCGTCATACAAAATGGCGGCGGCGTTCGCTGTGGAGCGAAAATCCAATGCCTGCGTAGGTAGAGCGCAGAGTAGGGCGAGGGTGAGTAACAGGCGGCGCATGGATGATATGCCTACTTAGTGCGTGGTCGCGCCGTTAGCTTGTTCCATTTCTTGCTTTTGTTGCAGATACAAGGCTTCAAAATTCACAGGGTTCAAAATCACAGGCGGGAAACCAGCACGCGTGACTAAATCAGATACGGTTTCACGTAAGTACGGGAAGACGATATTAGGGCAACCGATACCCAGGACAGGGGCGAGTTGGTCGGCAGGTATTTGTGCAATACGGAAAATCCCCGATTGTTTAACTTCAACCAAGAACATCACTTTGTCACCGATTTTAGCGGTTACGGTAGCAGTCAATGAGGTCTCGTAAACATCTTCAGCGATCGGTGCACTTTGCGTAGCCAGTTGTACGTCAATCTCAGGCGCGGCACTTTCAAGGAATATATTCGGCGCGTTAGGTACTTCTAAAGAAGCGTCTTTGACGTATAGTTTTTCGATGGCAAATACTGCTTGTGGTTCTTGATCGCTCATGACGACTCCGTAGGTAAACAAAAGCCTTATTCTAACCTAGAAATGGGTGTTGGACGAGGTGGATTGTGGGTTATAAATCGATATGGTGCGTGTATAGCTTGGGTGAAAGCGCAATGGCGTTGATGTCGAATTTTAACGATGCTTCTACCTTGGATGATGCGCTATGGATACGGAAATTGAACGACCAGCCTTTATCAAAAATAATGGTTTTGGAGTATTGCGTACCATTTTTGTTTTTAATGAGGTCGATTTTGGTGGGCAGCTGTGGCTTGCTTACATTGAACATGCCGTTAAGATTGAATGCTTGTATTGCAACGGCATTGGGACGTGATACGACTTTATAAAAATCATGATTGCCAACGAGATATTTAATGAAATTGCCACACATTTTGGGGGATTGTATGCGTTCAAGTTCAGTGGCAAACGCGTCGAGTACGGGCCAATAAAAGCGGTTGGGTTTATCGGTTAATTCAGCCCATGTTACTAAATCTTTGCCATCTTTACGGATTTTTGCTAATTCGTCGAACAAGGGCGTGATGCTGTCGAAATAAGCTGCGCTACACCCTGCGGTATCTAAGCCCCACTTGCTGACAAAATTGAGTTTTTTGGAGAGCCGTGAGTGTTTGTAGGCATCGTGGTTGGTTTTACAGGAAATGCCTATCGTTTTGCCCGCTGATGTAATGACAATGTCACGCACATCGCCGTCTTGACCGCGTATGTCAGGTAAAAATGTGATAGTCCCCGTGCCCGTTAAGCATTCTTTTTCGAGTATGTGCTGAACTGCGTGGTGGGCGGTGTTTGTGTAATTGTCACGTTGTTTTTTGCTGATGGTTACGCTATCAAAACAGCTTTGATTATGGGTGGCGACCTTGTCTAGGGTGATGTCAAAACCTGTTTGTTGCGCAATGGCCGCGCCTACCGCCCATTCAAAAGCCTTGCCGTTGATAACTTGTGATGCCATGATTTAGAATCCTAAGTGTTTTTTGATTTGCATTGCAATATGATAGGCAAGGTTGACTGGCACGGCATTACCGACCATTTTGTAACCATTGCGGGCGTGGGTATAGATAAACTGATAATCATCGGGAAACGTTTGTATTCTCGCGCATTCGCGGACACTTAAGCGGCGATATTTGTGTTCGTGCCCAGGTGCAAATAGCTTCTTGTCTTTTTCACCACTATCGACCATTTTGGGGGCTTGTGGGTGTAGCGGCGTATGTCTGTCCATCGCTAGTATCGTATAAGAGGCTTCATCCCAAGATCTGACGCGGTTTCTGGACATGAACATAGGCGAAAAGCCTGTGTCAGTTATTTCGTGATTTGGAATGCTGCAATGGCTACCAAATGGTAAATCTTTTAAGTCGTAGATAGCATCTTTCATAGTGGCTTTGATAGCAACAGGGGCAGGAAACTCAAATTTGATACTCAGGTCTTTTCTGAAACCAACAACAAATACCCGCTCTCGATCTTGAGGTACTTCATAATCACTGGCGTTGAGTTTTTTCCAGCTAACGTCGTAGCCAGCGTCAATAAACATGTCGATTATGTTTTTGAATGCGGCTTTATTCCGTTCGTGCAGGATTCCTGATACGTTTTCTGCAACGAAAAAACTGGGTTGGGTATGTTTTAAGACGCGTATATATTCCAAGAAAAGTTGACCTCGGTGATCATTGACACCACGTCGCGCACCCGCTTCACTCCATGATTGGCAGGGAGGTCCGCCAATAATACCCATAGCCGATGGAATATCAGACTCGGGAATATCAACGATAGAACGTCCATCAAAAGCGACATCGCGAAAATGATGTTGGTATGAGCTTGCAATGCTCTTATCGTATTCGTTCGCCCAAATGGTGTTAAATCCAGCTTTATGGAAACCAATGTCCAAGCCGCCAGCACCTGAGAATAAGGAAAGAAGTGACAGATGATGAGGAGTATTGCGTACTGCTGTTTCAGCACCAAGATTTACGGTAGTTTGCGTAGTGGTGTTATCAAATGGCTGGAATAAATCGAGAGTCATATAGCTGGTGGCGTGTCGATTCATGATATGTGTACTCCAGTCCGATGGGTGTGCAAATCCAGCGTGGTGTAAATAACTAAAAATCTTATTTTAACCCGAATGCGTGACGGGGATAAGACGAAATTAAGGTGAACGGCGACTAATTCGAGATTGTCGGGTGTTGTAAAATGTAGTAATGTGCCTACATTGATGTTGAGTAAGTGGAGGTTGAGTATGTCAGTCACTACATTGTCTAGTCGTGAATTTAATCAGGATGCGAGTGGGGCGAAGAAAGCGGCTATGCTGGGCCCGGTGTTTATCACCGACCGTGGACGGCCCGCACATGTGTTGTTGAGCATAGCGGATTATCAAAAAATGGTCAGTGGGTCGGTGAATATAGTCGATATGCTGGCGATGTCTGCGGATGTGGAATTTGAGCCTGTACGGGCGGCGGGGCTTTATAAAACGGCGGATTTGTCCTGATGTTTTTATTGGATACTAATGTGATTTCTGAGTTGCGGCGGGCGAAGTCAGATAAAGCTGACAAGCATGTGCTCGCTTGGGCGGCGGGCGTGCCGCAAGCGGTGCTGTTTTTGTCGGCTATTAGTTTGCTGGAGCTGGAAATGGGTGTGTTGTCAGTGGCGCGGCGGGATGTGGCGCAAGGCGCGATGCTGCGGGATTGGCTGGATGGTCATGTGTTGCCTGCATTTTCAGGGCGGATATTGGATGTGGATACTGCTGTGGCGTTGTGCTGTGCGCGTTTGCATGTGCCTAATCCCTGTGCAGAGCGCGATGCGCTGATTGCGGCGACGGCTATTGTGCATGGGATGACGGTGGTGACACGCAATGTGGCTGATTTTGCGGCGACGGGCGCGGCGTTGTTTAACCCTTGGGACGCGGCAATATGAATACAAAAACAACATTCCAACAAGTGCTATTAGGTACTTTACTGATTAAGCTCGCTCTGGCGTTTTTCCTGCCTATGTCTGGCGACGAGGCTTATTTTATCGTCTGGGCGCGGCATTTGGATTATGGCTATTATGACCATCCGCCTATGGTGGGGTGGCTGTTGTATGTGATGCGCTGGTTGGGCGATAGTGTAGTGCTGATGCGTTTGCCTGCGTTGGTATTTAGCACGCTGATGGGTGCGGGGATTTATCGTTTGCTCAAACCGTGGGATGCAGAACGGGCGGCGTGGGTGGCGATGGTTTTTTTGATTTCGCCTATCAATATCCTCAATGTGCTGATTACCACGGATACGCCGCTGATATTCTTTTCTTTTGTGTCGGTGTATTTGCTGGTGCGGGCGGTACAGCAGGATAGGTTAAGCTATTACGCGCTGTCTGGGTTGGCACTGGGGCTGGCGTTTTTATCCAAGTATTTTGCGGTGTTGTTGGGCTTGGCGTATCTGGGTTATATGCTGTTTACGCCCAGCCTGAAACGCCGCTGGCTGGGCTTGAGCGTGCTGGTGCTGGCGGCTATGCCTGCGGTGGCGGTGAATGTTTACTGGAATTACACGCACTGCTGGGACAACATTTTATTCAACTTGTACAACCGTAACGAGGGTGCGCAGTTTTCGCTGGATAACGTGTGGCTGTACGTTGTGACTAGCTTATATTTGATGACCCCGCCGCTGGTGTATTTTGCGTGGAAACAGCGTAAGCAAGTCATAGCGGCAAGCGCAACACGGCGTTTATACGGCTTTGTGTTCTGGTTGCCGATAGCTATTTTTGCGCTGTTGTCGCTGAAAAAAACCATAGGGCTGCATTGGGTGCTGGCGTTTTATCCGTTCTTTTATTTGTGGCTGGCGGCGAAATTAACCAGCGTGCAATGGGCAAAAACAGCGAAATTCATGGCATGGTTTACAGCCGTGCATCTGTTGATCGTGGCGGCGATTTTAGCCGCGCCGACGAGTTGGTGGCAACATAGCAAGGCCTACAGTGGTTATGTGCAGTTGATGCACACGGATGAGGTGTTGGCGCAATTGCAACCCTATCAGCGTGATTATTTAATGGCGGTGGATGATTATTCCAATGCGGCGGTGATGACTTATCATGCGGATAAGGAATTCTTCGTGTTCGGCGCAGGCTCGCACCATGCGCGGCAGGATGATATGAATACGGATTTCCGCACACTGGCAGGGAAGAATATCCTGACCATAGATAAATCATTGCCTGATCTGGCGAAATTTACGCCGTATTTTGCCCACACGGAGATGCGCACGGTGCGGGTACGCGGGGCTAAATTTTATCTGGTGCTGGGGCGTGGTTTCGATTATCCCGCTTATCGTGCGGGCGTGTTGACGCAAGTGCGCGATCATTATTATCGGATACCCGATTTTTTACCCCACGCGTCGTGTTATTTTTGCGATAAGTATTTTGCGGGCGAGAGTTGTTCGCGTTGAGGTGATATGAATAAATTAAATCAGCCATTATCAGGTTGGGGGCGTTATCCTGTGCAAACTTGCGCAACTTCGCGCCCTGAGCGTTATCAGGATTTACAAGCGAGTTCGACGACGCAGATTGCGCGTGGGCAGGGACGCAGTTACGGTGATGCCGCGCTGGGCGAGACGGTGATATTGACTGAACGGGTGAACCGTATGCTGGCGTTTGACAGCACAGCGGGCACGCTACGCGCTGAGGCGGGGGTGACGCTGGCGGAAGTGTTGGAAGTTATTGTGCCGCAAGGCTGGTTTTTGCCTGTGACCCCAGGCACGCGTTTTGTGAGCTTGGGTGGTTGCGTGGCGGCGGATGTGCATGGCAAAAATCATCATCATGATGGCGCGTTTAGCCAGCATATTATTGCGCTGGAGCTGATATTGGCGGACGGCGCAAAAGTAGCCTGTAGCGCAACGGAAAACGCGGCATTGTTCTGGGCGACGGTGGGCGGCATGGGGCTGACGGGCATTATCGGCGAGGTCAGTTTGCGCTTGATCCCGATTACCAGCCCGTATATGCAGGTGCGCCACTATGCGGCGGCTAATTTAACTGGGGTGTTTGCGTTGTTTGACAATGCCGCGCTAGACGATGCCTATAGCGTGGCGTGGATAGATAGTCTGGCGACGGGGAAATCGCTGGGGCGCAGTGTGTTGATGACGGGGCATCATGCGGATGCGGCAGATTTGCCATCAGTCATGCGACCAGCCGCAAAATCAACGCTATCTATGCCATTTGATTTGCCTGCGTTTGTGCTTAATCCTTGGACGGTAAAGGCGTTTAATCAGTTTTATTACAGCCGTGAGGGGCATAAAACCCAGCCGTTTTTTGCCCATTACAGCGATTATTTTTATCCGCTGGACGGTATCGCGCACTGGAATCGCCTATATGGCAAATCAGGCTTTGTGCAGTACCAATGCGTGATACCGACGGCGGGCGCGTTTGCGGCGGTGACGGCATTGCTGGAAAAGCTGGCGGCGAGTCGGCGGCCGTCTTTTTTGGCAGTGCTAAAAAAACTCGGTGCGCAAAATCAGGGTTTACTGTCATTTCCGCTGGCGGGCTATACGCTGGCACTGGATATACCCATGCGTGACGCGGGTGTGCTGGCGTTGACGCGTGAGCTGGATGCGATAGTTTTGGCGCATGGCGGGCGCGTTTATCTGGCAAAAGATGCGCTGCTCACCGCACAAACTTTCCGCATCATGTACCCGCGCCACGCCGAGTGGTTGCGCATTAAACAGGCGGTTGACCCCGATGGGCGGTTCGCATCGAGCATGTCACAGCGGTTGGATTTGGGGGTGCAACATGGCTGAAGCAGTGATGATAGTGGGCGCGACCTCGGCCATTGCCCGCGCCACAGCGGCGGCGTTTGCGGCACTCGGGCATGATATTTATCTGGCGGGGCGCAATGCCGACGAGCTGACACGGATTGCGGCGGATTTGGCGATACGTTATCAAGTGCGTGCGCACTGGGGTATTTTCGTGGCTGAAGACTTAACGAGTCACGCGGCTTTTTTTAATCAGGCAATGGCGGAGATGGGCGAGATGCGCGGCGTGGTGCTGGCAATGGGGATGCTGGGCGACCAACAGGCGGCGCGGGATTTCCCGCTGGGGGCAGAAGTTATTATGGTGAATTTCACCGCCGCTGCGTCGATACTGAGCCATAGTGCAAATTATCTGGAAGCCCGTAAGCAGGGGTTTATTATCGGCATCAGTTCAGTGGCAGGTGACCGAGGGCGGCAGAGCAATTATCCTTACGGCGCGGCTAAGGCGGGCTTGAGCGCGTATTTGCAGGGGCTGCGTAATCGCTTGTCGCATAGCAATGTGCGCGTGATTACGGTCAAGCCTGGCTTTGTCGATACCGCGATGACTTACGGTATGGCGGGGCTGTTCCTAGTTGCCAGCCCGCAATACATGGGCGAGCGCATCGTTCGTGCTGTGAATAAATCGGCGGATGTGGTGTATTTGCCGTGGTTTTGGCGATATATCATGCTGATAATCAAGACTATCCCTGAAGCGATTTTCAAGAAATTGAAGCTATGAACCAGCCTGTCATTGCGGCATTTGATTTTGATGGCACGCTGACGCATGGCGATAGTTTCTTGCCATTTTTACGCTACATGGCGGGCAATGCGCGTTATGCGCAATCCATGTTGCTGTTGTCACCTGTATTGCTGGGTTATGCGCTTGGGCTGGTGAAAAATCATCACGCCAAAGCACGGGTGTTGTCGCAGTTTTTTACGGGCTTAGATGTGCAACGCACGCAACAACTGGCACGCGACTTTGCACAATATCAATTGCCACAGCGGATAAATCCAATCGCGCTGGCGCGGTTGCGCTGGCATCAACAACAGGGGCATAGATGCGTGATTGTGAGCGCGTCGCTGGAATGTTATTTGCGCCCATGGGCGGCGAGTGTGGGGGTGGATGATGTAATCGGTTCGCGGCTGGGGATTGCGGACACGGTTTATACTGGCGATTTGGCATTGCCGAATTGCTACGGCGCAGAAAAATCACGGCGGTTGAGCGATTTATTGGGCGAGCGTGAGGCTTATACGCTGTATGCGTATGGCGATAGTGCGGGAGATAAGGAATTACTGGCAATGGCGGATTTTGCGCATTATCGAGAAATGCCGACATAAAAAACGGGGGCTGATGTAGCCCCCCATTTTTTGCTGGTCAACTGCGGATTATTTCGCTGGTTTAACTGTGCTTAGACCCAAAATTTCCCAGTCTTGCATACCACCGCGATACCATTTGATTTTGTTCGCTGGGTAACCGATTTTCAACAAACCTTTGATGTTAGTTGGCGATTGACCACACCAAGGACCGTTACAGAACATGACCACGGTTTTAGCGTTGTCAAACATGTAGAAACCGTCCTGATTTTTAACGCCTAGTTGTTTTTCTAGTATGTCTTGCACGGTAATTGGGTCGGATTTACCGATGTTCAATTTATCCCAAGGGATGTTTACAGCACCTGCAATCGTGCCTTTTTCTACCCAGTCTGGTGTACGGGAATCAACCACGATGATGGATGCGTCACCATCACTCATTTTTTTCAAGTAATGAATGATTTCAAGTTCACCTATGGTTTCTACGCCCAGTGCAATTTGACCTGGCTGTATGCAGAAAGGTGGGCATTTGCGTGAGGTTTTAGCGAAATCAGGGTTGACTGTGTTGTTGGCATCTTGGTTGCGTTGGATGGTCACTTTCTGACCGTTGTTCATCACATCGACAGACGGCAAATCAGCAGCAATGTTGACATCCAGTGCGCTTGCGGTAAATGGGGTGACGAGCGCGGCTAATAATGCTGAAACGCTTAGTAATTGACTCATTTTCATAGAGGTTGCTCCTAGGGTAAATAGTTATTGAATACGATTATGAATTGCAATCTGGGTCTTTTTTGCTGGTGTCAGGGGTAGCTGTTTTGGGGGGTGTAGCTCCTTCTTTAGTATCAGTGCTGGTGACAGTGGGTTTAGTTTCTGTGCTATCTGCCGCGTGTGATAGCGTGGTGGCAAATAATAAGCAGCTGGTGAGGCAAAGTATTGCCTGTAGTTTTTTCATCGCGGTCTCCGTGAGTAGGTGTGGTAAGGCTATAGCATGTTGCGTGCCAGATTTTAAGTTATTGATTTTAATTGATATTTTTATTTTTATTGATTAAAGCTGACAGAAATGTCAGGTTTTTGTTGGTTTGTATGTTAAAAGTAATTCGCTATGTCATTGATTTGTAAGTTTGTTATCATTTTGTCATGCTGTCATGACAAAATGACTGTTGTTTTTCTATCGGTGGCGTGATTTGTTGTTTGACGGTATCGCTAGGCAAGTCTGAAAAGTGGTGCTAACCTAGTTATTCAGTTGCCTATAAATATAAAAAACGTGAGGATGTGCTATGCGAAATAGGCTGAGTTATTGCTGGTTACTGGTTGCTAGTTTTGGGCTAAGTTTGCCTGCGTCTGCCCAAGTAGTGCACCTGAGTTTGCCTTCTAAATTGGTGATGGTGGCTGATTATCAGCAAGGGGTTGCGGATAAGCCTGCGGTGATTTTATTGCATGGTTTTTTGCAAACGCGGCTGGCGTTGCCCATGAGCGGTTTGGCGCAAACTTTGGCGGCAGCAGGTTATACGGTGTTAGTACCTACTTTGTCTGAAGGCTATCATTTACGTAATCAAACCTTGGCGTGTGAGGCGGTGCATCGTCATAATATGGCAAGTGATACCGCTGAATTGGCATTGTGGGTGAGTTGGCTGGCGCAAAATACCAAGCAGGCTATCGTTCTAGTCGGGCATAGCTCAGGGGCTAATGTGGTGTTGCGGTATGCGAGTAAACAGCCTGATAAGCAGGTAGCTGAGGCGATATTAGTCAGTATAGTGCCGACTAAAGCCGATCCGCTGGCGTTGCAACTGGCGTTGAAATCACAGTCTTCAACACGTTTAGAAAAATATACGCTGGCGTATTGTCAGCATAATTATCTGAGCACGCCAGCCGATTATTCGAGCTATGCGTCTTGGAATGAAGGGCGCATTATCAGCGCGTTGCGTGCTAATAAATTGCCCACAGTGATATTGTTGGGTGGTAAAGATGCGCTATTACCTAGCGGTTGGGTGCAAAAATTACAGCTAAATTTCCCTACAACACGCATCGTGCCTAATGCTGGACATTTTTTTGATGGTACAGCAGAGTTGGATTTAAGCGACGAGGTGATGACGATGCTGGCTAAAATAGCACGTTAGGCCGATATGAATTGGCTACGTTCACATTCAATTAAAACCCATGTCATTGTGTTTATCATGATGTTGGTGCTGTTGTTTGGTCTTGTAAACATCATTGCTACTAATAAAATAAGTGCTGTACGTCATGCGATTGATATACGCCACCAATTAGCCGCTAAGGCTGAAGTTGCCAAAGCCTTGTTAACCATGCAACAGAATATGCTTATTGCTACCAATAAATTTATCGACAGCGATGAAACGCATCAGCAATTATATGATGCGGGTTACTATGGTTATTGGCGTGATATACGCGCATTGCAGAGTGGTATGTTGCCCGCCACGGTGACGGCGATAGAGCTTTATGATAGGCGTGGCAATGCTTTGGCGCGGCCAGCTGGTAGTGATATGCCTAGTCGTGTGCAAGGCTTGCCCGCGTTGTGGATGGGGAATCACGGTGGGCGTATTTATGCTTATTTGTTGCGATCTATTTATGACGGTTATAGCAAAACGCAACGTTCTGGCTATGTGTTGATACGGTTTGATTTTATTGCGGCTTTGCGTGAAACCATGCCTTTTTTGGATGTGAGTATGCAGGGTTTGTCGGCCGATATTGCGTCGAATGAGCATTTAACGATGGATGAAACTGTGTCGCGTCTGCGTTATCAAGTGAATGCCAGCCCTGATGTCGATGCTTTATTTGCAGTCATGCAAACCACACAATATCAAGTATTAGCTGTGTTGTTGACCTTGTCGTTTTTGCTTTATGTTGTGGTCATGCGCTTTATTGCGCGACCTTTGGCTAATTTATCCACGCATATTCATTTACTCCGCGATCACCCAAAGTCGCATGATGCGCCTGAGTTTAATCAACATTTATATGTGATAGAGCTAGAAAATGTACGCCGTTCATTGAATAACTATCAGCACCAATTGGATAGTATGCACAGGCGGATTGAGGATAAAAATCAAGCATTGTGGACGATGGCGCATAAGGATGGATTGACGGGTGCGTATAATCGGCTGGGGTATGATGAGGATATTGCGAGCTTGGTGAATGCCGTTGCGCTTCAACCCGTTGCGGTGAGTTTGATACTGATAGATTGCGATAAATTTAAGGCAATTAACGATAGCCATGGACATCAAGTCGGTGATGAGGTGTTGATTACATTGGTTAAGCTGATACAAAGCTGCTTGCGTGTGGCAGATAAGTTATATCGTATCGGCGGTGATGAGTTTGTGGTGGTGTTGACGAATACCGATGCGGAATACAGTGAGGCACTGGGGCAACGCTTGTTGGCGGCGGTGGCGGAATGCGATTTGCATTTGCTGGCATTAAGTGAGCCATTGACGATTAGTATAGGTATTGCACACGCTTTAGTCAGTGATGCGCAAACGCTCACTTACTTGCATAAATGTGCGGATCAATCCATGTATCAGGCCAAGCAACAAACTGCACCCAAGCTGGTAGTGTGTGATGTTGCTATGACATAAAACCCGTAGGCGGGTTAATATACGGGCGTTACCTGTATTTGAAAGTATGGCGAGTTATGAAATTTCAGCATTTGTCTATCGGCACGCGTTTTGTTTATGAAACGCATACTTACACCAAAATCAGCCCATTACTCGCATCGGCAGATGGCGGTGAACAACGCATGATACCGCGCTATGCCAAACTCTTGCCTGTTGACGGCGCACCTGTTGTTAGCACTAGCATTGCCGTTGATAAACTCATCGCATTGGTCGATGTGCAAACGGCCTTGCAGGCTTTGCAACGTGGGCTGTATCAGCATTTGGAGGCAGGTGCGCCGATTGATAAGGCCGCGTTAGACGACGCGATTGCGCAATTTAATTTGGCTGTTTTATGAATAAAATAAACGCTTTGTGGCGGCTGATGCGTCCACATCAATGGTTAAAAAACAGCTTTGTGTTTACGGGATTGTTGTTTGGGCACGCCTGGCATGATACGCACTTAGTGATGCAGGTGCTGGCGGCGGCGGTCGCGTTTTCGCTGATTTCCAGCGCGATTTATATCTTGAATGACATCGTGGATTGCGAGCAGGATAAGCTGCATCCCGTGAAATGTCGCCGCCCATTAGCAGCAGGGCAGTTAAGCCTAACCAGTGCAGGTGTGTTTTCAGTGATATTGCTCATGCTTGCATTGGGCTTGGCTTATCTGATTAGCATGACAGTGCTAGTGATATTGCTGGGCTATGCGTTGATGAACTTGTCGTATTCATTGAGGTTGAAGCATGTTGTGTTGCTGGACGTGTTTATTATTGCGGCAGGTTTCATGTTGCGGATTTTGGCAGGGACGTTGGGCGTGGGCATACCGCCATCGCAATGGTTGTTATTGTGTGGGTTGATGGTGACCTTGTTTTTAGGCTTTGCCAAACGCCGCGCCGAGCTTGCCACGCTGAATGAAGGTGGTGCGGTGCATCGTAAAGTGTTGGCACATTACAGCCCAGTGTTGTTAGATAAAATGATAGGCATTACCGCGTCGGGCGTAGTCATGAGTTATAGCTTATACACTATGAGCCCCGATACGATACGTGCACATGGTACGGCGAATCTGATTTATACCGTGCCGTTTGTGTTGTATGGCGTATTTCGTTACATTTACTTGTTACACAAACAAGACGGCGGCGGCGACCCATCGCGTGAGTTGGTGCGCGATAAGCATTTAGTGCTGGCAGTGTTGGCATGGGGTGTCGTAACCGTGTGGTTGCTGCGTTGACGACCATGTTGCATGGCTGGCGACGACATGCTTTGCTGTTGGTGATGCTGGCGAGTGTGACTGCTTACTTAGGGTTTGTGCTGTGGACTGGCTGGGATAGCGTGATTCACGCCATTGCGCAAATAGGTTGGCGCGTTACCTTGCTGGCACTGGCTTTGTCATTGGTCAATTACGTGTTGCGCTTTGTGCGCTGGCAATTATATCTGACGCAATTAGGGCATACATTGCCCTATCTCGAGCACTTCAAAATCTATATGGCGGGCTTTAGCATGACTATCGTGCCTGGCAAAGTCGGCGAGACCATACGCAGTGTATTCCTCAAAGCGCACGGTGTGGATTACGCTAAAAGCGTCGCCGTGTTTTTCAGTGAACAAGGCTCGAATTTAATCAGCATGGTGTTATTAGCGGCATTGGGCGCATGGGCTTATCCTGCGGCACAGCCTTTTGTACTGGGATTGAGCGCGGTGCTGGTACTTATCTTGATATTGCTGCAACAAACACAACTGTTACACGCGCTGGATAGTTTGAGTGCGCGGCGATTACCCGCAAAATTAGCACGCATTATTCATGCGCTCATCACCACCGTACACCACGCGGGACGCTGTTTGCGCTTTCCCATTTTACCCGTCGGCATCATCATCGGTGTACTCGCATGGGGTGCTGAAGGGCTGGCGTTATACTGGATATTGCAGAGCTTGGATGTGACTATCAGCTTGCAAACGGCTTTGTTTATTTACGCGTTTTCTATGTTAGTCGGCGCAGTGAGTTTTTTGCCTGGCGGCTTAGGCGGGGTAGAAGCCAGCATGGTAGCGTTATTGATGTTCTATCAACTAGACCAAGCCCACGCTGTTGCCGTCACGTTATTGGTACGCTTGACCACATTGTGGTTTGCGATAGCCTTAGGCGGCGTGGCGTTGACGCAGATTAAATCACAAAACTGATGCGCTCATGCGTTGCTTGAAACTTAGTATGAAAGTGAATCTTCTTGTGCGGATTGCGTTAGTAGCCAGCGGCGGAAGCTTGATATTTTATTGATGCTTTGTGTGTGCTTCGGTGCGACTAAGTAGTAAGCATGGCGCGTGGGAATGCTAATGTTGAGTAAGGCAACAAGCCTGCCACTTTGTAACTCAGCGACTACCAAACTACGCCACACCAAGGCGATACCTAGCCCTGCGATAGCGGCTTGAATGACTAGGTTTACATCGCTGAAATGGCGAATGCGTAAAACTTCGCTGGATGGATTGATGGATGCTAACCAGTCTGTCCAATCGGGAACAGCGGGATCGTATTCGCTGGCATCGTCTTTGAGTAATGTGTGTTTTAACAAGTCGGCGGTGCTACTCATGTTGTCCGCCAATGTTGGTGTTGCGACGAGTATGATGTCTTCTGGCATTAGTTGCTCACTGTATAAATTCTCGTGTTTTCCTGTGCTAAAACGGATGGCAACATCAACATCTTCGCGTGCGAAATCTACCATACGTTTGGTTGCCAACAAGCGAATCTCGATATTGGGATGCTGTGTCTGAAAATTGTCTAGTTTGGGTATTAACCAGCGTGCGGCGAAGACGGGTGGTGCTGAGACGATGAGGGTGCTGGTGTTGTCAATGCGTAATTGCTCAACAGCATGTGCTAGACGGTCAAAAGCATCTGTAATTAACGGCGCGACGGTCAGTGCAGACGGGCTTAATATGAGTGTTTTGCCACGCTCGAATAAGTTTATGCCAAAGTGATTTTCTAGTTGTTTGATGAGTTGGCTCACTGCCGCTGGGGTGACATTGAGCTCTTCGGCGGCACGTGCAAACGAACGATGCCGTGACACAGATTCAAACGCGCGTAGTGCATTGAGTGACGGCAAGCGGCGAGACATTAGATTTCCTTATGCTGCTGATTAGAAAGACTAGCTGTTATACGTGGGTTTTGTCAATTATACTGAGTTGTCTTTGGGCTTATTGAGTATTACTTTAATGAACAGTAGCAACAGCAAAGTTTATGGGTTAATTATTATTGCCACTGTATTCTGGGGGATGAATTTTGCGTTGGCTGGGGCTATTTTGCAGGATATGTCACCGCATTGGTCAGCTGCGTTGCGATTTGTTTTGAGTGCTTTAATTATGATAGCAGTGGCAATGTGGCGACGTGAGCCTTTGGTTGCACCTGCGTTGCGATATATGGGGGTTTATTTTGTCATTGGTGCAGTAGGAATAGGTGGTTTTAATCTGCTGTTTTTTCAGGCAATGCAAACCACTTCTGCGGGTAACGCGTCATTGATTATGGCGACTAATCCATTGCTCACCACTGTGTTGGCGGCATGGGTGCTGGGTGAGCGGGCGAGCCGACGGTTTTTGCTGTCACTGCCGTTGGCTTTAGTTGGTGTCGTTGTGGTTATTTCTGGCGGCAATATGAGTAAGCTAACTCATCTACAGGATGTTCGTGGCGATTTGTTAATGCTGGGTGCAAATTTGGCTTGGGCTGGCTATATTGTAATGAGTCGGAAATGGATGCCTAAACAATCTGCTTTAACGAATACTACGCTGCTAATGTCAGCGGGTGCGTTGATATTGCTTGTCGTTGCATTGTTAAGCGGCGAACAGATGACTGCTGTTGGCTTGTATGCAGGTATTAACTTAGCGATTATGGTGCTAGGCGGCACGGTATTGGCTTATTTATTTTGGAACGAAGGGATTGCGCAGTTAGGTGCGGGGCGCACAGCGTTGTTTCTGAATCTCGTCCCTGTTTTTGCTATGCTGACAGCGGCGGTTATGGGGGCTTTACCTAATATGGCGCAAATAATTGGTGGTATATTGGTGATTAGCAGTGTTGCTATGGTGATGCTGCCGGCCTTAAAAAGCTGATTTTTAGGGTGTTTGAGGAGGCGGCTGTGGACACTGATCGGTATCAACGTGGTTTAGAAAAACTTAAAGAAATAGATGGTAGTGCAGGTGAAAAAGTCATCGCCGCATTGCAGGATGTTGCACCAGATTTAGCACGCTATACCATAGAGTTTCCATTTGGCGACGTGTATTCACGGGGCGTATTGACATTACAGGCGCGTGAAATGGTCACCATTGCTGCGCTGGCCGCATTGGGTAATGCGCTACCGCAACTTAAAGTACATATTCACGGTGCGCTCAATGTGGGATGTACGCGACAGGAAGTGGTTGAGATTTTCATACAAATGGCTGTCTATGCTGGCTTTCCAGCGGCACTGAATGCAACTTTTGCAGCAAAAGAGGTGTTCGCAGAGCGGGATGCAACGGGGAAAATGGATGCGTAATTAACGGCGGATTAGTCAGCTTTTATCCACGAAAAACACGAAAGGCACGAAAAAGAGCAAGAACGCGTGGTTTGTGTTCGTGTTTTTAGTGCCTTTCGTGGATAAAATTTTACTGCCCCAATGCTAGTATCAAACCATTCAAGCGTTGCACAAAGGCTGCTGGGTTTTCCAGTTGTCCGCCTTCGGCGAGCATGGCTTGGTCGAATAGTAGGTGGCTCCAGTCGTCGAATTTATCTTTACCCATTTCGGCTTTGACCTTGAGCACGATGGGGTGTGTGGGGTTGAGTTCGAGTATGGGTTTGCTGGTGGGAACGGCTTGCCCTGCGGATTTCAGGATGCGCTCCATATTGCCGCCGATTTCGTTGTCGTCACTAACTAGGCAAGCGGGCGAATCGGTTAAGCGGTGGGTGATGCGCACTTCCTTGACGCGATCGCCTAGGGTGGATTTGACTAAATCAGTTAAATCACGCATGGCATCAGCTTCTTGGGCTTGGCTTTCTTTCTCGGCGGCATCTTCTAAATTGCCTAAATCCAGACCGCCTTTAGCGACGGACTGCATGGATTTACCTGCAAATTCATGTAAGTGCGTAATCACCCATTCGTCGATGCGGTCGGTTAATAGCAATACTTCTATGTCTTTTTTGCGGAAAATCTCCAGATGCGGGCTGGATTTTGCCGCCGCCAAGTTGTCGGCAGTGATAAAGTAAATCTTGTCCTGACCTTCGCGCATACGGCTGATGTAGTCGTCGAACGACACTGTTTGTTCGTCGCTACTGGTGCTGGCAAAACGCAACAAAGCGGCGATGCGGTCGCGGTTGTTGGTGTCTTCTATCACGCCTTCTTTCATCACATTGCCGAATTGACGCCAGAAAGTCGCGTATTTGTCAGCCTGATTTTTTGCTAAATCATCGAGTACGCCGAGTATCTTTTTTACGCTACCTGCGCGGATATTGTCGATGTCTTTGCTGTGTTGCAAAATCTCACGCGACACGTTCAATGGCAAATCAGCGGTGTCGATAATGCCGCGCACAAAGCGCATGTAGTTGGGCATGAGCTGCTCGGCATCATCCATGATGAATACGCGACGCACATAGAGCTTGATGCCGTGGCGAGCTTCGCGGTCGAATAAATCAAACGGGGCGCGTTGCGGGATGTAGAGCAATTGCGTGTATTCTTGCTTGCCTTCAACGCGGGCGTGGATGTGCGCTAATGGCGGCTCAAAATCATGCGCAACGTGTTTGTAAAATTCGTCGTATTGTTCCTGCGTAATGTCGTTTTTAGCGCGTGTCCATAATGCGGAGGCTTGGTTGATGGTTTCGTCCGTACCATCTTCTTTGGTGAGCACGATAGGCAAAGTGATGTGGTCGGAATACTTTTTGACCACAGTGCGTAACTGCCAGTCGTTGATGAAGCTGGTTTCGTCGTCACGCAGATGCAACGTGATTTCAGTGCCGCGTGGGGCGTATTCGACATTTTCTAAGGTGTAATCGCCCTCGCCAGCGGACTCCCAGCGCACACCATGCTCATGCCCCAAACCCGCACGGCGCGTGGTTAGCGTGACTTTGTCGGCAACGATAAATGCTGAATAAAAGCCTACGCCAAATTGTCCGATTAAATTAGCATCTTTGGCTTGGTCGCCCGTCAGCGACTGCATGAATTCTTTAGTACCTGATTTGGCGATGGTGCCGATATTGCGGATGACTTCTTCACGGCTCATGCCGATACCGTTATCGCGCAAAGTCAGCGTTTTCGCGTCTTTGTCATAGCTGATGTGGATTTTTAGTTCGCTGTCGTCCTCATACAATGCGCTATCGCTCAAACCTTCAAAGCGCAATTTATCTGCCGCGTCCGACGCGTTGGAAATCAGTTCGCGCAGGAAAATCTCCTTGTTGCTATACAACGAATGTATCATTAACTTGAGGATTTGCTGGGTCTCAGTTTGAAAGCCTAGGGTTTCTTTTTGTGTTGCAGTGGTCATGCTGATTCACTCCGTTTGGTTGAAAAATGTAAGATAAGTGGTGGTGGAGTCGCGGATTTCAAGGTGGGATGCGTGGTGATAATGTACGCCTGATTTCCGCTTGGAAAGCCAATCAGCCGCAAAATGTGCGTTATGAGCAACAGTGCTGATTGACGGCTGCTTAAGTTTGCTTTTTGGTTTTCTTTACAAAACCCACTTCGAGACCAAAAATATCGCCTATCTTGTTTAGCGTTTCTACCGTAACAGAGCCGTTCCCTGCTTCTAGTTTTCGTAACGTCGCAAGTGAAATCCCGCGATGTTTGGCAAACTCAGGTTGCGTCAAACGACTGATACGACGCATCGCTTTAGTTGCATCACGTAGGTTAAATTGACCTTCCCCGAAATGTTGAAAAAAATCATCAACTAACTTTCTTTCGAATGCTTTGTCGCTTGGTTTCAGCCGTTTGTCCATTATCGTGACCGCCCATTTTGCTCGATAGAATGGCCTTTTTCGATGCTCTCGTAAACCGCATTTATTGATTGTTTGCAATGCGCAATAATGTCGGCATCGACGCCGCACGCTTCCATTGTTAATGGTAAGTTTTCAATTACGTTAGAGAACGATTTGACCGAAAGCATCACTGTGTTTTTTTCTTCGTGCTTTAACGGTAATGCCTCGATTACATCAGCAAAGTTATGGATGATTTTGCCGTTTTTATCCAGCCACCTGCTGGCTCTCACTATCATATCCCTGTCCATGAACATCGGCGCAATATCGAATATAGGCGTTAGTTGCACAGTGCCATTTGCTAATTGCTGGATAGCGGTGTTACGGGCATGATTATCGGTATTGCGGATAGCTAAGTTCAATAAATCACGTTTAATGTATTCAATAACTTCAGTGACAGGATCGCTCACAACAGGCAGAAAAGCGTTGACCAAATCATAATGGTTGGGACGAATATCAAACGAACGATGACCAGCGAGCGAGGCTAGGCTTTCCTGATGTAGTCGCGTCACCATGCCATGCTCAATTACCCGATCAAATCTAGGCACAAACAGCATACCATCGCGATGGAAAGTTTCGCCGTGCGATCTCAACCCACACGCACGGGCAACTTTAATATAGGCGGCTTCGTTCTTGAGTATCGCCAAATCCGTTTCATGCTTACCGCGTGGTAATTTTAACAGCCAATGGGCAGCAATATCAGATGCTTGCGCAAACGCATCTATGAACCACAAATCTTCATGATTTTTAACCAACATGAACTTCGCAGACGCGCCTTGCAAGCCAGTCGTTCCTGCACCTAACATGCCATGCTGGGATAGATTTTCTATAAAATCATCTTTACGTCCGACGATTTCATCCAGCGTAAAACCACGTTGCAAAGCAGCATCATCCTCTTTCGCGCTGTTTGCATATTCCACAGCGGTGTCAAGTCGCAATCGTCCAATGGGATTAAATGCGCCGCGCTGGATAAGTGGCATAACGAGATTATCGGAATCGGTCAGCCCTAGCCGTTGTATCAGATACCGACGACCATTGCCCTGGGGTACCATATCTAGCAAAAATGGCGGACATACGCCCATGGGCTGGCGCGTTTCTAACGATACAGGCAATGTCAACGATACAGGCTGGCAAATATTCCCGAACACGTACTCAGGCAAGTATTCGAATGTGCAACAATCGCGCCCGCTCGATTCAATCAGCGCAGCCTCGTGCCATATCCCGTCAACGTAAATTTCAACTATGCTTTTCATATAAAAAAGTATATAAAATACCATCATGGGTGTTAATTATTTATATGCTTTTATACATGAATTATGAATTACCTGCAATCGTGTGGTCAGACCTTACAATTCACCTAGCAAACAACTAAAATACCGCAGCACATTTTTACAAATCATTGAATTTATTTGGTAATTTATTTAATGATGTGAAATGTAAGGTCTGACCCCAAGCCCACTTTCTCTTGCTTGCCCAAGAGAAGGTAACCAAAGAGAAAGGCACCCTGCTACACGGTGGCGCAGAAAGGGATGAGGGTGTCAAACCGCACGTAACCAGTGTGAAATTGGGATAAATGTTGGATTGCAAGACCTGACCCCACGTCCTTGCCGTCTTCTGTGGTGAGCACGATAGGCAGGGTAATGTGGTCGGAATACTTTTTGACCACAGTGCGTAACTGCCAGTCGTTGATGAAGCTGATTTCGTCGTCGCGCAGATACAGCGTGATTTCAGTGCCACGTGGGGCGTATTCGACATTTTCTAAGGTGTAATCGCCCTCGCCAGCGGACTCCCAGCGCACGCCATGTTCATGCCCCAAACCCGCACGGCGCGTGGTTAGCGTGACTTTGTCGGCGACGATAAATGCTGAGTAAAAGCCTACGCCAAATTGTCCGATTAAATTAGCATCTTTGGCTTGGTCGCCCGTCAGCGACTGCATGAATTCTTTAGTACCTGATTTGGCGATGGTGCCGATATTGCGGATGACTTCTTCACGGCTCATGCCGATACCGTTATCGCGCAAAGTCAGCGTTTTCGCGTCTTTGTCATAGCTGATATGGATTTTGAGTTCGCTATCGTTTTCATACAATGCGCTATCACTCAAACCTTCAAAGCGCAATTTATCAGCCGCGTCCGACGCGTTGGAAATCAGTTCGCGCAGGAAAATCTCCTTGTTGCTGTACAACGAATGTATCATTAACTTGAGAATTTGCTGGGTCTCAGTTTGAAAGCCTAGGGTTTCTTTTTGTGTTGCAGTGGTCATGCTGATTCACTCCGTTTGTTGAAAAGTGTAGGTTAAATGGTGACGGAGTAGGGGATTTCAAGGTGGGGTTAGGATGGGCGGTGATCGGGTGAGTGTTGTTTTGCAAGACGCACCCCTAACTCATTTTCTTATAGGAAACGCAATTATATATTGCACCCATCAAAATGATGAGTACAATTGTGCATATGAATATTGAATTCGATCCAGACAAAGCCGCCGCCAATCCGCTGCGTCACGATGGCGTGACATTTGCCGAAGCAAAACCTGTGCTGCTTGATCCTTACGCATTAACGAAAGAGGATATTGAGGCGCAAGGTGAAGCTCGATTTGTAACGTTGGGTATGGGAGCCAAAGGACGAATTCTGGTCGTGGTGTGGACAGTGCGTGGTGACAATGTACGCCTGATTTCCGCTTGGAAAGCCAATCAACCGCAAAAGGTGCGTTATGAACAACAATTCTGATTTATTGCATGAACAATATGCCAATATGGATTTCGCCGATGCTAAACCTGTCGCAGAAATTCCAGCGTTAATGAAATTACAAGCCGCACAAGGCGGAAAATCACGAATCACCATGCGCGTTGATAATGCGACCTTAGCCGTATTCAAAGCGCGTGCTGAAATGCAAGGCGGTAATTATCAAACGCTTATCAATGAGGCTTTGCGCCAAGTTGCAGAAGGGCAAACGCTGGCTGACGTGGTGAGAGCAACGATTAGAGCAGAGTTAAATCATGCCGCACGGTAAGACTCCTAGCGATGGATGCTAGTGAGTGCTTACAAAGCCAATAAAATCGGAGGGTGCCATCAATGAAGGAACTAGTGGAGCTGGGGTCAAGTCTTGTGGAGCTGGGGTCAAGTCTTGCAATCATAGATTTAACCATAATTCCACACGATTTTATTGAGCAAGGAAACGGTAACATGTCGTTTTGCAAGACTTCGTATCATTCCCCTACCTACTCAGAAGCTGAAAGTATTAAACTACCTGATGTGATGGAGCAGGCTGAGTTGGGAGACATCGGCTAGACTTTAGGTCAGTCTCATAGAGATTAAACC
>JABFSE010000029.1 GCA_013140765.1 Sulfuriferula sp. | reverse complement strand
GTAGAAACACCCCCACGGGCGTGGGGAAGACTTTTGGAATTCCCAGAAGTTCCAAACGGCGCGAGAAACACCCCCACGGGCGTGGGGAAGACAAAGTACCCATCGTAACGAAAGATGCTTGTGAGGAAACACCCCCACGGGCGTGGGGAAGACAGCATTATTTAATACTCCCTGCGGGCGGGGCTGGAAACACCCCCACGGGCGTGGGGAAGACATACTGCAATACCGCTTTTAATATCCATCTTTGGAAACACCCCCACGGGCGTGGGGAAGACAGATAACACAAATGGGATAGAAATTACAAGCAAGAAACACCCCCACGGGCGTGGGGAAGACATTTTAATGACTACACAAGTACCTCAAACCACAGAAACACCCCCACGGGCGTGGGGAAGACTGACTCAGTGGCTATGCTTTTTAGTGAGTCGCAGAAACACCCCCACGGGCGTGGGGAAGACTCGCAAGAAGCCGCTAAGGAGATTTACGAAGGGGAAACACCCCCACGGGCGTGGGGAAGACGCACTCTAATCGAGTTGATGGGCTTGCGATTCAGAAACACCCCCACGGGCGTGGGGAAGACATGGCGACTTGAACAAGCGCGTAATTTGATACGGAAACACCCCCACGGGCGTGGGGAAGACGACCTGATTCATACATCTTATAGCCTAAAGAAGGAAACACCCCCACGGGCGTGGGGAAGACTGCGCGTGAAGAGTGTTTTTCTGCTTTGTCATGGAAACACCCCCACGGGCGTGGGGAAGACGAATGGCGGCTAACCAAAGTGGGGGAAACGCTGGAAACACCCCCACGGGCGTGGGGAAGACACAAATCCAGACACAGGCGGTGCGGGCTGGTCGGAAACACCCCCACGGGCGTGGGGAAGACTTCGCGGATGCCTGACCTTCCTGTTTCGCGTTGGAAACACCCCCACGGGCGTGGGGAAGACTATAGCCGAAAAATCCAATTAAGTTGCGCTGGAGAAACACCCCCACGGGCGTGGGGAAGACCGCAACAACAAGATTCTGATTGAGGCTGGGGATGGAAACACCCCCACGGGCGTGGGGAAGACTACGTTATTTTTCATAATTTAACCTTAGTCCAGGAAACACCCCCACGGGCGTGGGGAAGACGCTGGTTTAGCAGGCTTGGCGTTAAGCCGTAAAGAAACACCCCCACGGGCGTGGGGAAGACCCGTGGCCAAGGATAAACTGTCGTAGCTCTTTGGAAACACCCCCACGGGCGTGGGGAAGACTATCCACTATTTTTGCGCTATCTGACCGCTGTAGAAACACCCCCACGGGCGTGGGGAAGACGTTCTGGAGTTAATCATCAAAGGCACCGCGCCAGAAACACCCCCACGGGCGTGGGGAAGACGTCGCCGAGAAGGTCAGGACACCAGACACACCAGAAACACCCCCACGGGCGTGGGGAAGACTGTACCGTCGCCACTACAAGCCCTCGATGATTAGAAACACCCCCACGGGCGTGGGGAAGACCTACCCGTTATCACGTCGGCATATCGCGGCTTAGAAACACCCCCACGGGCGTGGGGAAGACCGGCGGCTCTCTTGCTTATGCTACTTTTGCTTGGAAACACCCCCACGGGCGTGGGGAAGACCAACCTGCGGGGCTTGTAACGACGTGGTGTTAAGAAACACCCCCACGGGCGTGGGGAAGACCAAATACCACGGTATCATGAATAAAACGCTCTGGAAACACCCCCACGGGCGTGGGGAAGACGCACTCTAATCGAGTTGATGGGCTTGCGATTCAGAAACACCCCCACGGGCGTGGGGAAGACTTAAGCAAGGCGCAGGGGCAGATGTCGGGTGCGGAAACACCCCCACGGGCGTGGGGAAGACCCGCTTAAAACATGCAGAATATGCAAAACCAAGGAAACACCCCCACGGGCGTGGGGAAGACATACCTAAAACCGCAACACCAGAACCAGAGAAAGAAACACCCCCACGGGCGTGGGGAAGACACCATTCCATTCGCTTTACGCGCTCATCAACTAGAAACACCCCCACGGGCGTGGGGAAGACACATCTAAACCATAACCCTGCGCGGTTGTTATAGAAACACCCCCACGGGCGTGGGGAAGACGTGTAATTGGCTGTACTTCCTGAGCGGATGATGGAAACACCCCCACGGGCGTGGGGAAGACTTTGTTATCTGCCCGAAGTTCACAGCCTGATTGGAAACACCCCCACGGGCGTGGGGAAGACCAAGTCGCACGTGGTGCAGGTGGGAGTCGGGCGGAAACACCCCCACGGGCGTGGGGAAGACCCGCCAGTAACCAATGCCGCTTTGACCGCATCGGAAACACCCCCACGGGCGTGGGGAAGACGCTACACCCACCATATCGCCGCCATTCGTTATAGAAACACCCCCACGGGCGTGGGGAAGACGATGACTGGACACCTTCAGATTCTGATATTTTAGAAACACCCCCACGGGCGTGGGGAAGACTCCTAGCCACCAGCAAAACACGCGAGTATGTGAGAAACACCCCCACGGGCGTGGGGAAGACGTCAGATAGACCTTAACGGGCAACCTGACAGTGGAAACACCCCCACGGGCGTGGGGAAGACTGCAACAGGCGGAAGAGGCTAAGGCTTCGGCAAGAAACACCCCCACGGGCGTGGGGAAGACGACAAAACAGAACCTATCGGAACGCGTGTCGAAGAAACACCCCCACGGGCGTGGGGAAGACGAAATTCCGTATGGCGGTGTAGAAACAGACGAAGAAACACCCCCACGGGCGTGGGGAAGACGTTCAAAAAATGCCTGACGGCTCATCAAAGCTAGAAACACCCCCACGGGCGTGGGGAAGACACCAACACCCCCGCCGTGATTGGCGCAACACCAGAAACACCCCCACGGGCGTGGGGAAGACCACGACCTAACTTTAGCTTCTCGATTAAAGTCAGAAACACCCCCACGGGCGTGGGGAAGACACCAACAAATTGTTAATGAGCTTTATTAAAACACAACCTGTTGTGTTTTGAAAATACTATTCTTAGCGTTTGCCTATATCTAAATACCAAAAACCTACTCGACCGCTGCTGGCTGTATCTGTTTTTCTATTACCAATTGCAAGCCAGAGATTTCGATCAAATTGCGCTTGGTATCCCCTATACCGCGTATTTCATAGCCTGGGGTTTCGGGGATGCGGCGAAAAATCATCAACCCGCTACTGACTGGGCAATGGGCGTATAGGTAATCCACTACTTTTTTAGCAACCGCATCTTTTATGCCCGATACAAACACGTTAGGGCGCGGCTCTATAAACCACAGCTTCATGCGTCCGCGCACGGCGGGCGGTAAGTCATTGGCGATCACAACGAGCATTTTTTACTCCTAGCATGGCTTCGATATCCTGTCCGATTTTCCCTAGCAAATCCATGTCTATGACCCGCTCACGGAACGCGCTAGATACTTTGTGTTTGTTGTACTGCCCCGCCATTTCTAGCGTCAGCGCAAACGCCAAATCAATGCACAACGCTTCTTTATACAAATCTGCCAAATCGTAAACAAATGGCAACGGGCTACCTGAATGAATAAAGCCGATATGCGGCGAGTAACCCATGCTATGAACGGCTGAACTCAAGATACCGTAAAGTGCTGCATTACTGGCGGTGAGTATTTGATTGGTAATGTCGCCCATCTCGAATTTACCAGGGGTAAAACTACGCCCTTTCCAGCCTACGCCATACTCTTGCCCCTTTTGTTCATAGAGTGCGCGAACACGATAACCTTCCATGCCCATCATGGTAGCTAAACTCTTACCCGCTAAATCTGCCTCGGGAAATCGCTTGGCAAACATTCGCCGTGCGACTTCCACTGATTTTTTTGGGTCAGCAGACAATTTCATTTGCTCGCGCATATTACGCGTATCAGCGGCGGGTGTTTGTCCGCTGGCGTAAAACAGCAAGCTATCCTCGCCCACCCAGCACAGGCTGCAATTGGATTGCGCGATGACTTTGACGGCTTCATGCGTAATCGTTGTACCTGGCCCCAACAATAAGCAATTGAGCGTGGCAATGGGTAAACGCACGACATTGTTATCGCAGTCTATCCATTTGGCACTGGCATCGTCGATTTCCAGCCGCCCACGCTCTAGGTAGATAAAGGGGTATTTATCCTTAACCTGCGGCAAGCTATCGCGGGTAACTTTGATAAGCAGGCGGTTGGCACGCTGTTTTTCTGGCTCAGTTTTTCCCTCTGGCGCAGGTTTGGCATCATCGGGCATAAATCAAGCTCACTTGACGGTCACGATAACGCTTATCTTCACCAAATTGCACGGGTACATCGTTTAGCGTGAAAGTTTCATCCTCGCCACCTTCAGCAAGCGCACCTTGCAAAACACGAAAATCCTCCATACGGCTTTTTTGCTGCGCAAGGCTCGCCGCTACTGTCAGCGCGTCTTCTTCACATTCAAATTGCCCGCGATAGATAAAATCCGTTGGCACGCAGTTTTTACGCCCTAGATAGACATCCCAAGCAGGATTTTGCAGAGCTAGGGCGATAGCGTCGCTTTTATCAGCGGGCACTTCCAAGACGACAGCAAAAGCGGCATCTTGCAGATAATAACGGTAGGTCATTTTACTTCCGCCGCCGACGGCTGGCTTGCCGTCACTCGTCTTTGGAATCAGCATGGTTGCCCAAGGGTCTTGTTTGTCATAGCCGCTGCCCACCATATGAAAATCACGCAATAGCGGCTCTCGCTCCTGTTTCACAACGGATTCCCCTTTAACTTTTGTCCGCGCAAAAGACACGACTGTTTGCGTGAGTGCTGCGAACTCTGCCAATAACCCCCGTTGTTCGCCGCCTGCGCCAAGTGCTGCACACACCAAGCCCAACACGCCTGATTTCGTGGGGAATGCTTGCGTATCACGCCGACCGAATTTGGAATCCGCCCCCCAAGATTGTAGCGGGGCTTCCAACCACAACAATAAGTAGGGCTTACTCATGGTTTTCCACTTCACAGCCTGCGGCATGGGTTTTAAGTGCAGCGATTAAATCGTCGATACTAAAACTTTCATCCTGCCCGTAGGTGTATTCCGCTTGTTTGCCAAACAAGCTGCCATGCAGTTTTTCCTGTTTTGCTAAATACCCTGTGAGCGCATCAATGCTGGGCTGGATAAAACCGCCGTCTTTAGCTTTAATCGCGGTTTCAAACGGTACTTGCAGACGCTGGCCTTTGCGCACCATCACTTTGGCAAATTCCCAAGGTGATGCGCCTGACTGCGTGGTTTGGCGGGCGGTGGGCACGGCGACGAACAAGGCTTTGGTAAATTGCTCAACCGCTTCAGCAATATCCTGCCCCGCCAAAGTTTGGCAAAGTTGTCCCAAATCCAGACTGATATAACGATAATAAGTCGCCGAATTAAACTCTAAACTGCCCATATGCGCCGACCCTGGCTCGGTGGCAAGGTCATCTAACGCCGTGAAAAACTCAACCTCATTACTGACTTTGTGAGTAGAAATCGCATGGGAAAAAGACGCGGCGGCTTCGACGTTTAACTCAGCCGCTTGCGCCACCATACGACCAAACAAGGCAATGTCAACGCCATCTATTGCAGGATTTAAGGCTTTTTTAGCGACCTTGTGCGCTTCTTTGTCTTTCAGTTTTTTCGCATCAAAATCTTGTTCTTTGGCATATTCAGCGAAAGCCTGCGCTTCGGTTAAGGTAAAAAACAACAAAGTATCTTTGCTCAAGTAAGTGGCGATCATTTCACCACAAGCACTCGCTTGTTCCTCTGTCGCGCCAGCGTCACTACATGCCTGTGCAATGGTGCTGGCAACATGCTTGGTGCGCACGCCCAGTTTTGCGCCAAAGTCGTGCATCGCCAAGCGCACAGGGCGTTTCCACGCCTGCGAGCTGACGCGTGCGCGTTGTACGCCGCCAACGATAGCTGTTTTCGGTGCGCCGACATCGTCACGGTTGAGGCAAGTGACGGGGAAAGATTGCAGGATGTGAAATTCGATACGGGTGTTTTTAAGTGGATTGTTGATGTTCATGTTCGTTTCCTTTTTAGTAAAAAATAATGAAAAATTACAGCGGTACAATTTGCAACAAACCAAAGCCAAATGCGCGACCTCGACCTATGCCGTGGATAAAACTTTGAATAAAGCGGTCTCGATCAGTGACAACTAATTCACCTGTCAGCGTGGCACTGCCGTGGGTAATGGTTCTGCCCGCTTTTTCAAACACCTGCACGCTCATTTGCCCGACTTGCAGATGTTCTGCAATCACAGCAAAGCCCCAAGACTGTGGCGCACGGGCAGTAAACCATGCGGCAATCTCTTCGCGCCCTCGAATGGCGACGACTTTACCCGTTTGCTTATCGCGCTTGGTGGGGTTGAGCGTGATGTCAAACGTATAGCGTTCATGAGTGAGAAAATTCGCATGGATAGATTTTGTTTGCACCGCACCAAACTGCGGTGTTTGATGCGGTTTGCGATTTGACAACATCAAGATTTGCCGCGTGTTGAAGTCGCCGCCTTTGTCGGCGTAAACAATTCCGCTGGCGGCACTGGCTTGTTTTTCAGCATCGGTACGCACATCTTCAAACAAACCGTACACCACTTTGTGCAACGCATAAGCATCTTTGATATTCAGCGTTTTGATGTCAGCGCGACTTAATTTGAGCACACTGGCATACGCTACTATTTCGTTACTCATCTTTGCCTCCTGTGCTTGATTTACCATAAAAATCCTGCGCCCAACGTGCCTTGATGCGGAGCTGGCTGTCGTCATGGCTAAACCACAGCAGATCATCGAGCAGTTGCGCATAATCCAGCGTCAACCCGCCGCGTGCCTCAATCAGGCTGAACAGGGGGCGTACTATGCGACAGGCTTCCGCCACAGAATCGCAGGCGAGTAAACGGCGTAATTTGGCTTTAGCCTGGTCACTCGCATTGCCGTCTTCATAACAACGTGCGATTGCCTGCCCAATTTTGACATTGCCATTGCGACCTGGCTCGGTACGCGCAATTGCGGCGGCAATGGCGGCATAGGGTAGCCGTTGATTTTCATATTCCAGATTGACTTGAAAACCAGCCAATACCTCCCAGCTCTGATACTCAGTGGCAGGGTTATCCGCACGCTTGAGTGCGGCACGCACGCCATTGCTCGCTTGGCAACGGTTAATAATGTAATCCACGAAATGCTGGCTTTTACTGCCCTTAGGCTGTGTTGGTACTTCAATATCGCTAATCATGCTGGCTCCTTGTTGGGGTTATGAAGATATTTCGCTAAATTGGGGCGGTTTTTAGCCCAGGCATCGAGTTGCCGCGCGGTGTCATTGGGGCAATAGCTGTCGTAGGCTTTGTTGACGAATTGCGCAAAAATTGGACGCATGCCGCAAGCTTGTTCAGCGTCACCACAAGCATCAATCAAATTTTGAAACTGCCGCTCGCATAATTGCCAGAACAGACTCTGCGCTTGACCTTTTACTGAATCCGCTCGCTTATCTCTTTCTTTGCTATCGCGAATCTCTCTTTTGTTACTGTGATATACAGAATTGCCTAAGATGTCTGCAATTTCTTCTAAATTTTTTACTTCTGATGACAAATTGCTAAACCAAACACTATCTTTACCTGTGATCAAATTGGGTGGAGGTAAGGCAACATAAGACTCTATAAAATCATCATCTTGCTTGACAGATTGATCGCCACTTGAAGCCCTTACTTTTAGCCCTCCTGACCAGATGCCTATAGGTCGTTCACGCAGTTTCACTCGCTGAAAACCTAGTCTAATTTGCTGGCAATCATAACCATGCTGATTTACCGCTGTTAAAAATGAAAGTAATGAGGTTAAGTTGCGCCACGGTTTTTTATTAACATCTAGCCAAATGAGTTTGGGTACGCTAGCACTTCGATTAATACTAATACTAGGTTCAAACCATCCATCTTTATGACTTGGATATTGAATACCTTCGATGTAAAAAACGCCTTCATTTTTCAAAAGTACAAACCTAGACAATGCAAGCAAACAACCCATGTAAGAATTTTTGAGCCGCTGAGCGACCTCACAATTTTCCCCAGCAGGCATTTCTTCCCATGGGGCTTTGCCTAATTCATTTACCCAAATCTTGGTGTCTTGAATTTGTTCACGAGTTAGCAAGTTCAGAAAAATCGTTTCTTGTACTGAACTGCCGATTAGATATGAATGCAGGTAACCAACATAATTTCCCAAACTTGGGGCAGATTTAGCTGAGTTTGTTTTGCCTTGATAATAAATGGTTAGCGTAGGCATGTCTTTATTGATACGCTTCCCACCTAATGAAAAATTCATTAATGATGTAATAAAAACAGCCCTATCCGCATCATTTAATCGTCTAGATATTTGAGAATGCACCAAAATCGTACTGTTATCAGATAATACATCAGGATAAAAACCAGCCCCAAAAGGCTTGGGCTCAAGTGCCTTTTCTCTATCGAACAACTTCTGTTTCAGTAACTCTTTTCTTGCTTTTAATAACTCTTTTTCAAACATGCCTTCTAAAACCGGCATCTGCAAAAACGGCTTATCACCATACAAATAAAACCGGTCATGCCATTGTTCAAGATACGCCAGACACTTCTGCGCCAATCCATCCGCGCCCACTGTTGCCCAGTCTTCATCATCCTCAGGCGTATAAGCAGATTGCGCTATGGCTAATAACAGCTTGGTGAGGGCGATTTTCTGCACGGGGTTGCCGCCTAGCGCACGGTATTCTGGCTGGCTAAAAACTTGCCTTAAACTCACTCGCCCCACGTCCACGATGGGTATCCACGGTTCGTCTATCAGGTTGTATCGGTTTTCTATGGTCATGCGAATTCCTTTTCAGGGGTTGTACTCAACATGGTCATGATGAGTTTGATGAGGGTGGCTTTTTGCTTGGGGTCGTTCAACAAGCCTTCGTCATAGCGTTGCAACCACAGGAAGGTTTGGGTATAGCGGCTAACAATCTCAACCAAACCACGCCCTGCATCGGTACTCAGTTCGGGCGATTGCGCGGTTTTTCGCACCAGTGCTAATGCGGCTTCCAGTGCTTGCGCGTTTTCGTCAAAACGCTGCTGATTGAGCGTGTAACCTTGCACCAGATGTTGCTTGATGGTTTGCGTTGCCCATTTGCGAAACAGCACGCCACGCGGGGATTTGACGCGATAGCCTACGGAGATGATGACATCTAGGCTATAGAATTTAATCGGCTTATCGGAATGAGCAATGTGCAAATTTTGCACATTGCTATTGAGCTCAAGCTCTGCTTCTTTAAACACGTTGTTAATATGTTTAGTCAATACTGACCGATCTCTATCAAATAGGCGCGACATCTGCTCAGTAGATAGCCATACCGTTTCATCCTGCAAACGCACTTCCAGATTTATTTGCCCATCCTGGGTTTCAAATAACTGAATTTGATTGATGTTGTCACGCATATTTTCATCCTCCTTTTTTAGCTAAATAGCCCAGATAGGCATTGTAGGTAAGCTGATATTTATCGTTTACGGGTGTGCCATCAAGACTATGGAGTTTGTCATCATTACCCACTAATGCGACACGCAGCATATCGCTTTCGTCATACTCAGGTTTACCCAAGTAAAAGTAATCACCCAGCCATGCAATTTTCGATTTATTGACCGCTTTGGGTGCGAGATATTCCGCCATTTTCAGCGTGTTTTGCTGCAATATCGCAGTGGTCTCACGCCATTGCTTGAAGTTGGCTCGACCATGATGGGGTATCCATTTGCGCTCACCATTGAGCAAGGTCACTAAAGTTTTAGCCTTATCGTGTTGATAAGCGCGGATTAACAACACCTCTGTTGTTTCCAGCTCGCTATGGCGAGTTTGGGCTTGTTCTTCAGGTAGCGTTTTGCCCCCTGTTGATAACCCGACTAAAGCCAATCGCGATAACTTTTCACGGTCTTTTTCAACTTGATAGTGATGTTTTTCCATCTCCTCGCTGTCTTCTTGTGGCGCGTAGGTGGCCTCGATTAAGGCACGAATTTCACTGGGTAAACTCACCCGAGTGATATGTTGCCAGACTTGCAAACTACGACATAAAACATAGGGTGCATAGACTTTTGCCGTTGCGCCATAAGCTGTATCTGGCGTAGCAATAGCCACGGCTAAATCAGGTGATAATATCCACGCCTCGCGCTGGGCTGAGGCGGGACGCAGTGTATCGGTATGTCGCCACAAACGCCCCAGACGTTGCAACAACATGTCAGTTGGCGCAATGCGCGTAACCATAAAATCAGCATCTATATCCAGCGACTGCTCCAGCACTTGCGTGCCGACCAGTATCCGCCCTTGCTGTCCACGTTGGTTTGCACCGCTTTTGCCAAAGCACGTCACCCAATTGTCTTCATTGGTGGCACGATCAGCTTTGGTAAAACGTGAATGCAGCAAGCCACAAGCCACGCCGCACTCATGAGCGTGTGCTGATAATAATTGATAACGTTCTTGCGCCTCTTTCACGGTGTTTTCTATCCACAGTACCTGTTGCCCCGTTTGCGCGCGGCGCAAGGCCTCAATAATCGCGTTCGCCTCGGTTTCGTGTGCAATCGCCACTGTCACATCAGGAATGACAGCCACCTCAATTTCTGCCAGCTTGCCCACATTAGGCTGTGCGGTAATGAGCGGATAGCCACTTGCCTGCGGTGTCACGCCCAACAATTTGGCACGTCGCGCTTGCGTCAGTGTGGCACTCAAAATAATTACCGTGCAGTGCAATTCACGTAGTGCCTGGACAAGCGTGTCTAGTATCGTGCCCGTGTAGCTGTCATAACTATGCACTTCGTCCAATATCACCACTTTGCCCGCCAAGCCAAAGGTGCGCACAAAACCATGTTTGACATTCATCACTGCCATCAACGCTTGGTCTATCGTGCCAACAGCAAAGGGTGCCAAAATCCCGCGCTTGCCTTGGGCGAACCACGCCCCGCCTGGGTTGCCCTCTTCGCCCATTTCAAATTGTTTAAGCCAGGCGTTACCGTGAACCAATAGGGCTTGTTGATGCGGCGAATCCAGCGTCAAAATTTTCTTAAGAAACGCATTCATTCGCTCATGGATTTTGTCGGAAGTGAGTTGGGTGGGGAGTGCAAAATAAATCCCCGTCGCTGACTGTTTTTCCAATAATTGATAAGCGGCATAAAGTGCGGCTTCTGTTTTACCTAAGCCCATTGGGGCTTCGAGCACATAAACACCAGGCTGATTAGCTGCGCTGATGAGTTTTATTTGTGTGTCTTTAGGCGTGAAGCCGAATACGTCGCAAAAGCTCAAGCCCTGTTTAATCTGTGGTTGTATATACCCTGCGGCATTCAGTGCCTGTTCAATTTTAGCGGGGCTGTCGTTGTCACTTTCATCAAACAAACTGCCCGAACCTATCCAGTCCGACACCGTCGTTAATCCCGCCAGCACGCGGGCTTGTAGCGGTGTTTTCACCACAGGGAAATCACACGCCAAGGCTAGTTTAAGTTGCTCTAGCAAGTCGAATCGTTGCTGATTCCAGACATCGCCACCAAACACGCCACTACTTGCTTGGTATAAACTTAAATTTGGTGAAAAACCATGATGTTGCCCCAGAATTTCAGGGATATATTTCCCCACGCCTAGCGCATCGGTTGTAGCTTGGCTCACGCCCCCGTGACCTCCCCAGCTTTTTTCCGTATCTGGGTCAGATGCCTTTAACAGCAGCAATACAGCGGTATCAGCCGTCGTAAACGCACGGTAGATTTTATGCTGAAAAGTCGGGCTAACCTTGCCAATGTCATGCGCCGCCGCAATGAGCTCTGCACCATCAGGGAAAAGACTTAAGCGTAACCAATCTGGCATACGCGCTATCATGGCACGCGCCACCTCGCCCACAACCTGACAATGACTCAGCACTAAACGCCCCGCAAGCACCTGTCCATCTGCTGTTTTACGCGACTTCGCTAAACACTGCGCTAACGCAAGCGAGGCTATTGGCAATTCAGCGGATTTCTTTCTATTCGCACCCAACATATTATTCTCCCCAAATATACTGTTTAATTTCGTCTTTATTCACGACGACTATTTGTTGGACTTTGGGGTCTGGATGTTCTCGGCTAGGCTCTAAGTGCATGAGTTTGAGGAAATAAGTCACCAGCGCAGCTTTGATATTGACGACCACCTGATTGTCAGTCATACCATAATCTTCAGCGATAACTTGTTGATGATTGGCAGGTAAGTCGGGGTGAACACCAATATGAATAGGCACGTCTGTATGCCATTCGATATCGGCACTCGCTGACACGCCGACCTCATTGAGCACGTCAGGAATACCTTTAATACGCGCCAATACAAAATCACGATACGCTTGATGGTAATCACTATAAGCACGTAAATGCCAACGATAACCACTAAAAACCAACGTATGCGGCGACAAAATGCGCGTCTGCGGCTCTGCCTGCGTCATCGACTGATAACTCACCTGTACTTTTTGGTGGTTATACGCCGCACGACTGATTAAGCGAAAGATAGTCAAATCAATTTCCCTATCCAGCGGGTTTATCGCAACCGCGTTCGGCTGGTAAGCACTTAATGACAATACAGGCGGGTTTGGTGTTTGAGGAACGTGAAAAATACTCAGCAATTCAGATGTTTTACCCGTAAGCAATAACGGTACAAAGCCATCACCCACTTCGTAATACTTAGCCGATTTGTTGTATTTGAGATTATTGGGTCGCGCTATTTGGTAAATTTGGAAGTCTTTTGATGCTTGCGCACGACTGATACCAAATGTAGTCATGATGGCTTGAATACGTATCCACCCCACCATTAACACCGTCGTCTCAAGCAAAACAAGGCGTTGACGCACATCCCACTTCAACAAAAGTGACTCAACATTTGCCATATCAACCATACAATTACCCAGCTTTACAATTTAGATAAGGTGACAATACTCGCAATAACAAAATATATCAAATAAAAAGACCAATCTATAAAGTGGATATTATTTATACGGGCAACAAAAAACCCCGTTAAGCGATTAACGGGGTTTTTAGGTATTAAAAATACAAATCTGGTGCCGGGAGGGGGACTCGAACCCCCACAGTGTTACCACCGGCGGATTTTGAGTCCGCTGCGTCTACCAATTCCGCCATCCCGGCTGGGTGTGCGTTCGACAAGGCGTGCATTATCCATAAAACCAGCTATATTTGCAACACTTTCTTCACAATAGCACTGATGCACGCCACGCTTTACCGCTATCAATCTTAAATATGCCTAGTAATCTAGGCTTAGTCTTTGTAAAATCATGGTTTTTATGCACCGTGCGCCTGCCGTACCTTGCTTGTTAATATGCGTACCGAAGATTTTAATTTTGAATTACCCGAAGCACTCATTGCGCAGTTTCCGCCTGCGACACGCACTGCCAGCCGTTTATTGCGCATAGCGGCTGCGCATTTGGCAGATAAGCAATTCACCGATTTTCCTGATTACTTACGTGCGGGGGACGTGCTGGTGTTTAACGATACCCGCGTCATCAAAGCGCGACTATTCGGACAAAAAGCCAGCGGTGGGCAGGTTGAGCTACTCATAGAGCGCGTTATCGACGAACACGAGGCACTGAGTTTTATCCGTGCCAATCACGCGCCTAAAATCGGCTCACAAATTATCTTGGCAAACGCCGTGCCGCTGACGATTATTGCGCGAGAACACGACTTATATCGCGTTCGCTTTGACACGCCTGCGACGATATTAGCGGTGCTGGAGCAATATGGCGCATTGCCGTTGCCGCCTTATATAGAGCGCAACGCTGACGGTCATGATGATGCTCGTTATCAGACCGTTTACGCCCAGCATTTAGGCGCAGTTGCCGCGCCCACGGCGGGTTTGCATTTTGACCAAGCAATGTTAGCGCAACTCGATACCATGGGTGTGATACGCGCCCATGTCACGCTACATGTAGGCGCGGGCACGTTTCAGCCTGTGCGTGTAGATAACATTGCCGACCACATCATGCACAGCGAACGCTACACCATCCCGCAAGCCACCGTTGATGCCATCGCCGATGCGCAGGCACGCGGTGGGCGCATTATCTCCGTCGGCACGACCAGCTTACGCGCACTGGAGTCAGCCGCGCAGTCGGGGCAATTAGTCGCGGGTGAAAATGAGACCAGTATTTTTATCACACCTGGCTATCAGTTCCGCGTAGTTGAGCATTTGCTAACTAATTTTCACCTGCCAAAATCCACCTTGCTCATGCTAGTATCTGCCTTTGCAGGCGTGGACATCATGCGCAACGCCTATCTTCACGCCATACAGCAACAATATCGTTTTTTCAGTTACGGCGATGCCATGCTCATTAGCCGCGCTGATTTAGCGCACTTATAAGGTTTAACCATGCAATTTGAACTCCATCAAACCGACGGTCTGGCACGACGCGGCACTGTTACGCTGGCACACGGCAAAGTCGAAACGCCCGCTTTTATGCCAGTAGGTACTTACGGCACGGTCAAAGCCATGTCGCCTGACGAGCTACACAGCATTAACGCCCATATCGTACTCGGCAATACTTTTCACCTATGGTTGCGTCCAGGACTGGAAGCCATAGAAGCGCACGGTGGACTGCATAAATTCATGAATTGGCACAGCCCCATACTGACAGATTCGGGTGGTTTTCAGGTATTCAGCCTAGGCGCATTGCGTAAAATCACTGAACAGGGGGTGAAATTCTCTTCGCCCATCAACGGCGACAAAATGTTTCTCACGCCCGAAGAATCCATGCACATCCAAAAAGTATTGAACTCTGACATCGTGATGATATTCGACGAATGCACGCCCTACCCCGCTGAACTCGACGCGGCGGCGTATTCCATGCGCTTATCATTGCGCTGGGCGGAGCGTTCTAAGGTGGCGCATGAGGGCAACCCCAATGCGCTATTCGGCATCGTCCAAGGCGGCATGTATGAAAGCCTGCGCGATGAATCCGCACGCGAACTCACGCAAATGGATTTTGACGGCTACGCCATCGGCGGCTTGAGCGTAGGTGAACCCAAGCCCGATATGCGCCGCATACTCGCCCACACCGCGCCGCAATTGCCTGCCCACAAACCCCGCTATTTAATGGGCGTAGGCACACCTGAAGACATCGTTGCTTCGGTACAAAATGGCGTGGATATGTTTGATTGCGTACTGCCCACCCGCAACGCCCGCCACGGCATATTATTCACCCAGTTTGGCGATATGCGCATTAAAAACGCCCGTTTCCGCACCGATATTCAGCCTGTCGATGCAACTTGTAGCTGTTACTGTTGCCAAAATTTCAGTCGCGCTTATATCAACCACCTGATACGTTGCGGTGAAATACTAGGCGCGCGCCTTGCCACCATACACAATTTGCATTATTACCAACAGCTGATGGCAGGCTTACGCCATGCCATCGAAAATCGACAACTCGATGATTTCGTCGCCAAGTTTCATGAGCAACGTGCGCTATCATGCTAGAATCCAGTAACTTTTTATCCACTGAATGGAGTTCATCTATGTTAATCAGCAACGCTTACGCCGCAGCCGCCGCACCCTCTAGCCCAACCGACGCATTGATGAGCTTTTTGCCATTAGTCGTTATTTTCGTTTTATTCTGGTTCATGATTATCCGCCCACAAATGAAACGCGCTAAAGACCAAGGCAAAATGCTCGAAGCCCTGCAAAAAGGCGACGAAGTTATCACCTCAGGCGGTCAAGTCGGCCGCGTTGTTAAAGTGAGCGAACAGTTTGTGAGCTTGGAAATCGCCGACAACGTCGTCACCAACGTGCAAAAAAGCACCGTGCAAACCATGTTGCCTAAAGGCACGATTAAATCTATCTAAACACTAAAAACGCTATCCTCAGCCGTGGCAACACGGCTGTATGCTTGCTAAGGTCATAAAATGAATCGATTCCCGCTTTGGAAATACCTGTTAATAGGTATCGTTTTACTCATCAGCATACTTTATACTTTGCCCAACTTTTATGGCGAAGTGCCCGCTGTGCAAGTATCACCGACACGCTCTGTGATTAAAGCCGACACTGCCATGCAGCAACAAGTCGAAGACGAGCTCAAATCCGCGCATATTGCTTACACGCAAGCATTTATAGACGGCGATAGCATCAAAATAAAATTCGCCAATACCGATATTCAGCTTAAAGCAAAAGATGCATTACAAGCCCGCTTTCGTGATGGTTACAGTGTTGCACTCAACTTAATTTCCGCCTCACCCGACTGGCTAACCGCCATCGGCGCAAAACCCATGTACCTGGGTCTAGATTTACGTGGCGGCGTACATTTCTTATTGCAAGTTGATATGCAAGCCGCGCTGGATAAAGCGGTTGACCGTTATACAGGCGATATTCGTAGCCAATTACGTGAGCAAAACATCCGTTACAGCAGCGTTAATCGCAATCAGCAAACCGTCGTCGTCCATTTTAGCGATGCGGCAACACGCGCAACTGCCAGTACCTATATCAACAAAAACTTCCCTGACTTAATCACCACCGAAGCCGATGCCGCAGGCGACTACACCTTGATTGCCAGCTTACGTGCCGAAGTCCAAAAACGCACGCAAGATAACGCCATACAACAAAACATCACCACCTTACGCAATCGCGTCAACGAGCTAGGCGTGGCTGAACCCATCATCCAGCAACAAGGTGCTGACCGCGTAGTCGTACAATTACCTGGCGTGCAAGATACCGCAAAAGCCAAAGAAATCCTCGGCCGTACTGCCACATTAGAAGTCCGCCTAGTTGACGAAACCCACGACATTACCGCCGCTATCCAAGGTCAAGTTCCCTTCGATGACGATTTGTACACCGAGCGCGGCGGATTGCCTATTTTGGTCAAAAAAGCGGTCTCATTAACAGGCGACTACATCACCGACGCGTCCCCTGGGTTTGATTCGCAATCAGGTCAAGCCGCTGTTCACATCAATCTTGATTCGCGTGGCGCGCGTATCTTCCGCGATGTCACCCGTGACAACGTCGGCAAACGCATGGCAATACTGCTCATAGAAAAAGGCAAAACCGAAGTCATCACCGCACCCGTCATACGCGAAGAAATCGGCGGCGGGCGCGTGCAAATCACAGGCATGGAATCAGCCCAAGAAGCCTCCGATGTCGCACTGCTGTTACGCGCAGGCGCATTGGCGGCACCGATGGACATCGTCGAAGAGCGTACCGTCGGCCCTAGCATGGGTGCTGACAATATCAGCAAAGGCTTCCACTCCAACTTGTGGGGGTTTGTTGCCGTCGCGATATTCATGATTTTTTATTATCGCTATTTCGGTGTTTTCTCCACTTTAGCCCTCACTGCCAACGGCTTATTTTTAGTCGCGCTGTTATCCATCATCCAAGCCACGCTGACCTTGCCAGGCTTGGCAGGTATCGCGTTGACACTGGGTATGGCGATTGATGCTAACGTGCTGATTAACGAGCGTATTCGTGAAGAGTTGCGTAACGGCAATTCGCCGCAAACCGCTATCCACGCTGGTTACGACCGCGCATGGGGAACGATTTTGGATTCCAACATCACCACCTTTATCGCAGGTATCGCCTTATTCTGGCTAGGCTCGGGTCCAGTGCGCGGCTTTGCTGTCGTACTGTGCTTAGGCATACTCACCTCCATGTTCAGCGCAGTGACCATCTCCCGCGCCATGGTTAATCTGACATACGGTCGCCAAGCACGCGTGGCCAAGCTGTCTATTTAAGCGAACTATTTAGGAACTATTATGGAATTTTTTCGCATCAAACACGACATCCCTTTCATGCGTTATGGCAAGCTCACCACCGCCATTTCCATGATTACTTTTCTCTTTGCTATTTGGGCGTTGGCATACAAACACCTCAATTTAGGCGTTGATTTCACAGGCGGCACGGTGATAGAAGTCGCTTATCAACAAGATGCACATATAGATAACATACGCGCAATTTTAGCCACCACAGGCTACACTGAAGCCAGCGTGCAAACTTTTGGCACAGCAAAAGACGTGCTGATACGCCTGCCCCTGCATGAAAACAGCACCAGTGCTAAAACCAGCGACATTGTCATGAACGCACTCAAAGCGCAAGACGCAACCGTGACCCTCAAACGGGTGGATTTCGTCGGTCCACAAGTTGGTAAAGAGCTGTATGACAATGGCGCATTAGCGTTATTAGTCGTTGCAGGCGGTATTTTGCTGTATTTGGCTATCCGCTTTGAATGGCGTTTCGCACTCGCCGCCATCTTGGCAAATATCCACGACGTAGTGATTATTCTCGGCTGTTTCGCTTTCTTCCAATGGGAATTCACGCTGACCGTATTGGCGGGCGTGTTGGCTGTATTAGGCTACTCAGTCAACGAATCCGTGGTGGTATTCGATCGTATCCGCGAAAATTTACGCAAAATGCGTAAATCCAGCATCCCCGATATCATCGACAACGCTATCACTACTACCATGAGCCGCACTATCATCACCCACGGCATGACCCAAATAATGGTGCTGTCCATGCTGTTTTTCGGTGGCGAAGCACTACACAATTTCGCACTAGCACTCACCATCGGTATCATGTTCGGTATTTATTCATCCGTACTGGTCGCGTCACCGCTATTGCTCATGTTTGGCGTAAAACGTGAACACTTTATCAAAGACACCACGCCTAAAGAAGGTGTAACCACCGACGGCGCACAAGTTTGAGCGAGGAATCAGCCATGAGCAACGCAGACCAACTAGAGTTAGACAAATTCAGCGCATTAGCGCACAAATGGTGGGATACCAATAGCGAATTCAAACCGCTACACGAAATCAACCCGTTGCGCCTGAATTACATCAACGACCGCGCCCACATCAGCGGCAAAACTGTGCTCGATGTCGGCTGTGGCGGTGGTATATTATCTGAATCTATGGCAAATCTCGGCGCACAGGTCACAGGCATAGATCTCGCAGAAAAGTCACTCAAAGTAGCTAAACTACACCTACTAGAAACAGGCGTACAGGTCAATTATCAATGTATCGCCGTTGAAGCCTTGGCCGCTCAACAGCCAGCCAGCTTTGATGTCGTCACCTGCATGGAAATGCTGGAACACGTCCCCGACCCCGCTTCCATCGTCCGCGCCTGTGCGACCTTAGTCAAACCTGGCGGCTGGGTGTTTTTTTCCACCCTGAACCGCAATCCTAAATCCTATTTGTATGCCATCATCGGCGCAGAATACTTATTAAGCCTGCTCCCACGCGGCACACACGATTACGCCAAATTCATCAAACCTTCCGAACTATCCCGTCACGCCCGCGACGCTGGATTAGCGATTAACGACCTCATAGGCATGACCTACAACCCCATCAGCAAAGTTTACAAGCTCGAAGCCGATACCGATGTCAACTACATGATAGCCTGCCAACGCCATGGTTGATGCCGTATTATTCGACCTAGACGGCACGCTCGTTGACACCGCACCTGATTTAGCCCTCGCACTCAACCAACAACGACAAATGCACGGCCTGCCCGAAATGCCGTTTGAACTCATACGCCCCTACGCCTCACACGGCAGCGCAGGACTATTACAAATCGGTTTCGCCATCACCCCCACCCATCCCGCATTTGAAGAACTGCGCCGCGAATACCTGCAGATTTTTGAAGATAACGGCAACCCGCACAGCGCATTATTTGAAGGCATGGTAGAGCTGCTAGACGAGCTCGAAACCCGCGCCATCCCGTGGGGCATCGTCACCAACAAACCCGCCCGTTTCACCGACCCGCTACTCGAACAACTAGGGCTAAATTACCGCGCCGCCAGCATCATCAGTGGCGACACCTGCGCCCACACCAAACCACACCCAGAACCCATACTCACCGCCTGCCGCGAAATGCGCGTACTACCCAGCACCAGCGTCTATATCGGCGATGCCGAACGCGACATCACCGCCGCCCACGCCTGCGGTATGCCCGCCATCCTCGCCGAATACGGCTACATAGGCGCACACGACCAGCCCCAAGACTGGCACGCCGACGCATACATCAAACACCCCACCGCCCTACTTGATTTCCTCGGCTACTAACCCATCTACCGCAAGCTGATGTATAATCCACGCAAATGGGATAATAATCGACCCATTTGCTGTACATCAAACGGGGGCGACATGGCTTCGACGTGGGTTGCAAAGCAGCGCAGGGCATACCGAGGACGGACCACCTCGTAAATACAATCCGAATCGTTTATAACTGCAAACGACGAAACTTACGCTCTAGCCGCTTAGTCGGTTAGACCCTACACCAGCTTGCATACGAGTTGGGCTGAGCAATCGGCAGTAGGGTAATCTCAGTATGCTCGCGGTAATCAGGGTTACTTTGATTACTGTTAAAACCAAGGTGACTCGCTTGTTTCCAGCCTGTTTGGTGGGCGTGAAACAGGTCAAAGCCAAATCACCAAACTAAGTATGTAGAACTGTCTGTGGAGTGCTTGCGGACGGGGGTTCGATCCCCCCCGCCTCCACCATTTACCCGTTTAACACCGTCCAACGAAGTACAACTAACCCGCCTAAGTGCGGGTTTTTTATTGCTTTTTTGCCCAATGGCGTGTAACTTAGTCCAATAAGAGCCAAGTTTTAGTGTGAGTAACATTGTGAGTAACTTGGCTTACTGAAAACGAGTTACACACACAGGGTTACACACATGCCGCTAACTGATACAACGCTACGCAACGCAAAACCAAAAGATGCGCCTTACTCACTGGCTGATGAAAGAGGTTTGTCAATCCAGATTAGACCGACGGGCGGCAAATGGTGGCGTTTTCGGTATAGGTTTGATGGCGCACCTAAAATGCTATCGCTAGGCGTTTACCCAGACGTTAGCCTAAAAGCCGCTAGAAAATTACGTGATGAAGCCCGTGAGCTATTAGCGCAGGGCATAGACCCAAGCATTAACCGCAAAGTACAGAAAGCCACCAAGCAGGAACGAGCCGCTAACAGCTTCGAGGTAATAGCGCGGGAATGGTGCGCTAAGAATGCACCAACGTGGGCAAAGGTTACCAGTGATAAAACAATCAGGATGTTGGAGCGTGACATATTCCCGTGGATAGGCGGGCGACCTATTACGGACATTTTGCCTATGGAGCTATTAACCACCGTCCAGCGTATCGAGAAGCGCGGCGCAGTTGAAACGGCGCATAGAGCGTTAGCGACTTGTGGGCAAGTGTTCCGCCATGCAATCGCTACAGATCGAGCCATTCACGACCCCGTGCCCTCGTTACGTGATGCGCTTACTACTGTTAAAGGCGGGCATTTTCCAGCCGTGACCGAACCTAAGCAAGTAGCCGAGCTATTACGCACACTAGACGGCTACACAGGCACGTTTACCGTGAAATGCGCCTTAGCCATTGCCCCGATGGTGTTTGTCCGCCCTGCTGAACTGCGCACGGCAAAGTGGGCAGATATTGACCTAGATAATGCCGAATGGCGGTATCACGTCACTAAAACAAAAACTGACCACATCGTGCCTCTAGCTACGCAAGCAGTGGCGATATTGCGAGAGCTTCACGCACTAACTGGTCAGGGTGCGTATGTATTCCCAAGCGCAAGGGGTAACGCCAGACCGATGAGTGACAACGCTATCCTTGGGGCAATGCGGCGGCTAGGCATACCTAAGGATGAAATGACGGGGCACGGCTTTAGAGCAATGGCGCGAACCGTGCTAGACGAGGTGCTTAAGGTCCGTGTTGAATTGATAGAGCACCAACTAGCGCACGCAGTACGTGACCCATTAGGGCGGGCTTACAACCGAACGAAGCACTTACCAGAACGTCGCGAGATGATGCAACAGTGGGCGGATTATTTGGATAAATTGAAAGCGGGCGCGGACGTGATACAGATTAAGAGCGCGTAAACCTTTGATTATTAAGCAATGGCACAATCACGAGAAAAATAAATGCACTAGAGTGTCAAAGATTGGTACGCAGTGCACTAAAATGGACACAAGCGCAGGCAATTAGCTGGTTTATGGCTAAGTTTGAGTGATTACGGGAATCTTGTTTATTAGCGTAAACAAGACCCCGATTTGTGAAGCTGGTAAAGCCTTTCGATAGGGTTTTGTGGATTAACCACAAGCGGATAATATCAATAAATTATCACTTTGTGCAACTATTTTGTAGCTATTTACAAATATGTTTACAAAGGCATTTATTATCCGTGTTCCAGCTTCTGATTTTATCAATTTAATCAGGAGTTCAAAATGTTATTACCAGAAACAGGCTTTTTACGCATCAACCAGATCGTCGGCAACAAAAAAAACAACATCCCCGCAATTATTCCAGTCTGTAAATCTACATGGTGGGCGGGCGTAAAATCAGGACGCTATCCAACGCCCGTTAAATTGGGCGAACGCTGCACCGCATGGCGTGTTGAGGATATACGCGCATTGATAGCGGAGTATTAAGCCATGATAACCACACGCACAAAAAAGGCTGGCGACCTACACAGTCAACCAGCCCACACACGCAGTTATGATTATACAACATTAAGCCATATCCTAATTGGGTTTGCGCTATGGTTAAGCACGCTGTTGTTAGTCCTCGCGTTCATCGGGGGTGGTTTATGAATAACCGACCATTCGATGCACTGATGAGCCTTGACGCGGGCGTGAACCGTTCCGATTGGGTTCGGGCTGGCATGGCGGCTAAGGCGGCTGGACTGGCGTTTGAGGATTTTAATTCATGGAGCGCAACAGCCCCCAATTACAAAAATGAATCAGATTGTAGAACCGCTTGGAACTCATTCAAAGACGGCGGCGGCATAACAGAAAACACTTTGTTCATGCTGGCAAAAGATGCTGGCTGGCAGGAAAATAACGCCCAGCCTTACCGACATATCAACCGACCTAAAACAATCGCGCCACAGCCCGTTAAACAGCCTGTTAGTCCTGACGTGTTGGAATCATGGAGCAAGTGCGAGCCTGCTACTGGCAATCATCCGTACATCGTCAAAAAGCAGGGTTTGCCTGATGGCTTGCGAGTTAGAAAATCAGACAATGCGCTGATAGTTCCCTGTTACGACCAAGGCGAGCTGGTCACGCTTCAGGTAATTACCGATTCAGAAAAAAAGAATCTCAAAGGCGCGTCGTTCAATAATGGTTACTTTACCGTTGGCACAATCACGCCAGATGGCAAAATCTACCTCTGCGAGGGCATCGGGCAGTCGTGGGCTGTCAATCAAGTGAGCAATTGCGCGGCTGTTGTTTGCTTTGGGGTTGGACGATTTGCAAGGGTTGCGAATGCGTTACGCGGTCAATATCCGAACGCCGAACTAATCGCGGTATCAGATGCGGGCGCAGAAGATAGTGCGGGAAAAGCTAATTGTTCTACAGTCAAAATGCCAGACGGTTCACACAAAAACTACGATGCGAATGATTACCTTATCGAGCATGGGGCGGAAGCATTGCGAGCCTTGCTAGAAACCGCCACACACAGCGATTACAGCGATTTAATTGATGCGGGTGATATGCTGGTATCAACCACGCCCGAACCCTTACCAGAATTGCCGAGCGTGCTACCGTTTGACTATGCTTATTTGCCTGATGGATTACGCCCCTTTGTTAAAGACATATCTGAACGAATGCAATGCCCGCCTGATTTTGCGGCTGTTGGTGCGTTCGTGATGATGGCTACAATCATAGGGCGCAAAGTTTGCATTAAACCCATGCGTCGCGACGATTGGACTGTTACCCCGAATCTTTGGGGCGCAGTTGTAGGCAATAGCGGCGTTATGAAAAGCCCTACACTAAGCGCGGCATTATCGCCTATCAAAAAACTACAAACCCGCGAACATGAACTATTTAACAGTGCGCTATCCTCTCACGCAGAAAATGCGGAAGTGGCAAAATTACGAAAGTCAGTGAGAACCAGCGAGGCAAAAGCGGCATTAAAAAAAGATAGCACCGTAAACGTGTTTGGCCTGCTGGACGATGGCGACGATATAGACAAGCCAGTGTTAAAACGCTTTCTTACTAACAACGCAAGCTATGAAGCATTGGGCGAGCTATTGATAGAAAACCCCAACGGCTTATTGGTTGAATCTGATGAGATTATAGGACTACTCAGGCAACTAGACGCGAGCGGGCAAGAAGTGGCGCGTTCATTCTATTTAACGGCGGCGGACGGTGATAAAAGCTACACATTCGACCGCATCATACGCGGCAAGGGCTTACATATCCCCGCATTATGCCTATCAGTCATAGGCGGCATACAGCCTGGCGTTTTAGCTGAATATGTCAGGCAAGCAACAGGCGGCGGCGCGGGGGCTGATGGCTTACTTCAACGCTTCGGGCTTATGGTATATCCAGACATATCGCCCGAATGGTGCGAGGTGGACAGATACCCAGATAGTGCAGCTAAAGAAGCCGTAAACCAGTTGGCTGAAAAGCTGGACACGATGAGCCCCGAAGATATTGGGGCGCGAATCGGTGATTATGGCGGCGTACCTTTCCTAAACTTTGACGATGCGGCGCAAAAGTTGTTTTCAGAATGGCGGGTAACCTTAGAACACCGCTTGCGCAGTGGCGACGAGCACCCCGCTATTGTTTCTCATCTTTCCAAATATCGTAAGCTGATCCCGTCGCTGGCACTAATTAACCATTTATGCGATACAGGACATGGCGCAGTAGGTGAAGCCTCATTGATGCGAGCAATCGCCTTTAGTGAATACCTAGAAAGCCATGCGCGGCGGATATACAGTTATGCCACACGCCCAGACATAGACGCAGCCAAAACGCTATTAAAACGACTGGCAGGCGGCAAGGTAGATATGCCATTCAAGGCGCGGGATATTTATATTAAGGGCTGGACTGGATTAGAGACCTCACATAAGGCGCAGGCTGCGATTGATTTGCTTCTTGAGTACAGCCATTTAATCGAGCGTGAGATAAATACAGGCGGGCGACCAACACGGGTATATTTTCAAAATAAGGGGGGGTGCGATGAGTTACCTATCCAGATTAAAGCAGTTGGAAAACAATAAAATTTTTAATATATCCCCAGATAGTGAACCGACAAAACCGACAAAAGGGGGTTCTGATGGTTTTGTCGGTTCGTACTTAGGGGAAAATGAAAAAAATAATTGTGATTTTCAGGAAACACCACAGCAAAAACAGCGGCGGTTAAAAGTAACTCAGATGCTGGCAGATAGCCCACACTTAAACCACGTGATGCTGATTGACGATCACGACCAAGACCCTGATTATCATATCGTGGTGTTAGCTGTTCGTGACGAACACGGCGGCGCGACCTGTGAATTATTGATACCCCGTTCTAAGGTTGATGTTTGGCAGTTGATGGAGTTTATTCAACAGCACGGGCAAGTGAGGCATTAGCGAATGATTAACGCGGCTTGGGTGCAGATGTATACCTGAGCCGTTTTTATCGCATGGTGACCCGCTAACGCCTTTTCTGGAACGGGTTATAAGCTCATCATGACCGAATAACTGAACGTCTTTACGAATAACGAACTTTTTACTTGGAGCATAAACAATGCCAGTTAGACAATGGACACCAGAACAGCGAGCTAAACACGCCGAAGTCATGCGCGAAAAGATACACCTCTGGAAACCTTGGAGACAATCCACAGGCGCACGAACGGAAGCAGGCAAGGCTATCAGCTCACAGAATCGCGCTAAGGCACTGGAAGCCGCTAAGAAGCGAATTACCGACGCTAAACGGTCACTGGCAGAAGCTGAAAAGGTTCACGACCGACTAACCAAACAATCAGCGGCTAAACGGCTATTTGCCGAAATGCTGAAACTTGCCGAAGAACGCAGACGTTTTCGCTGGTAACTTTGGAAACTTTGAAAAATAACCAACGTCTGAACGCGGGTTGTAGGCGAGATTTGTAAACCGTTTACACTTACCGCCCCCCAGTGGGGGTTAGGACAGCAAATCCAATTACGCAACGTTGCGTAATTAACAGCTAACTAATGTTTCAACAAAGTATTATCGGAACAAACCCCATGTATTAGCTGTTTTTCTGGCGATGTAATCAATTTTGAAGGCATCTATCAGGCACAATCGCCGAATTATCGAAACGATCCCATGCGCGGTAAAAAAGTGACTTGTCACGAGTCGGTTAAGCAACACCCCAAAAATAGGGGAGCATCGTTTTTTGTGTGTAACTTTGGGTGTAACAGTAAAAAATACAAAACGTAAAGCCGCTATTTATAAGGGTTGTAGCCAATGATTCGGGTGACCCCGCCCCCATTTACCCGTTTAACACCGTCCAGCACGGTATGACTAACCCGCCTAAGTGCGGGTTTTTTATTGCTTTTTTATCCTTTACGGGGTAACGCAGTCCAATAACAGCCAGATATTTATAGGGGTAACCTTACGGGGTAACCCCAAAACTGAAAAAGGACTTACCCCAAAATGCCACTAACCGACACCAGCGTTAAGAACGCCAAGCACAAAGCCAAGCAATACAAGCTATTTGATGAACGAGGCATTATCCCAACAATTACCCCTACGACTCATACTGCAAATAAAGCCGTGTTGTTGCAGTAATGCCTGATACTCACCGCTGGCATATTGACTGCCTCGGTCTGAATGCAGGATGACACCTGGCTCAGGTTGGCGTGAAGCGATCGCCATGCGTAATGCACGACACACCAGCTCTGCTGGCATGGTCGGTGCCATTGCCCAGCCTATGATGCGCCGTGAATACAAGTCCATCACCACCGCCAGATACAACCAGCCTGTACGCGTGCGGATATAGGTAATGTCCGATGTCCAGGCGCGGTTGGGTGCGCTGGGATTAAACTCACGGTTCAGCAAGTTATCTGCCACAGGCAGGTTGTGTTTGCTGTCTGTG
>JABFSE010000006.1 GCA_013140765.1 Sulfuriferula sp. | reverse complement strand
ATTCGCTAATCAAGTCACGCGCCATATCCACAGCACTTTTGCCAGGCACGCCTGTGCGTAAAAATATGGCCAATAATTCCGCATCACTCAATGCTGCCGCACCGCGTAGTAAAAGTTTTTCACGTGGGCGCTCATCTTCAGGCCAATCAGTAATTGCCATGCTTTTCCCTCCTTGCGGTAAAATGTTTTTTTACACGTTTTGGTTACTATCATGCCGCAATTAACAGAAAAGCGCATCCTATTAGGTGTAACAGGTGGCATTGCCGCTTACAAAGCCGCTGAGCTCACGCGCCTATTGGTCAAAGCAGGTGCGCAGGTGCGAGTGGTAATGACGCAAGCAGCAACGCAATTTGTCGGCGCACAGACGTTTCAGGCCTTATCTGGCAAGCCCGTTATTACTGACCTGTGGCACGATGCAGATAACGGCATGGCGCATATCAACCTCAGTCGCGAGGCAGATTTAGCCATAGTAGCCCCCGCCAGCGCAGATTTTATTGCCAAACTAGCACTGGGATTGGCAGATGATATGCTTTCCACGCTATGTTTGGCACGAACCTGCCCATTGCTGGTTGCGCCCGCAATGAATAAGCAGATGTGGGATAACGCCGCCACCCAGCGCAATATCGCGCAACTCACCACAGACGGCATGGTGCTAATCGGCCCTGCCTACGGCGAGCAAGCCTGCGGCGAAATCGGCGCGGGGCGGATGCTGGAACCCGCTGATTTATGCGCAGCCATTGTCGCCCATTTTGCGCCACGTCTATTAGCAGGCAAGTGCGTGTTGATTACCGCAGGGCCGACCATAGAAAAAATCGACCCAGTACGCGCCATTACTAATTTAAGCTCAGGCAAGATGGGCTACGCCGTCGCACTAGCGGCACTGGAAGCTGGCGCAAGTGTGACGCTGATTAGCGGCGCAACCTGCCTCACACCACCTGCAGGCGCGACGATCGTCAATGTCGTTAGTGCCGCCGATATGCTCAATGCAGTCAACCAGCACGTTGCCACAGCCGATATTTTTATCAGCGTTGCCGCCGTGGCTGATTATCGCCCTGAACTGGCGCATGAGCAGAAAATCAAAAAATCCAGTGATACGTTCACACTCAATTTAATCCCCAATGTGGATATTTTGACCCAAGTCGCGCAACGCCCACAACCGCCATTTTGCGTGGGATTTGCCGCCGAAACCGAAAATCTCATCGCCAACGGCACAGCCAAACGCCAGCGTAAGAACATCCCTTTACTTGTCGTCAATCGCGCTCAGGATGCCTTGGGCAGCGACAGCAACGAAGTCACGCTGCTCGACGACCACGGCGCACACGCGCTTGCCCGCGCCGACAAATTAAGCATAGCCAGACAAATTATTCAGCACTTAGCCAATTTATATAAGGAACTAAAATGAACCGCATTATCGACGTTAAAATCCTCGACTCACGCTTACACGAACAACTCCCCAGCTACGCTACGCAAGGTGCGGCAGGGATAGACTTACGCGCCTGTATAGACGCACCGATGGAGCTAACGCCTGGGCAAACGCTGCTTATCCCCACAGGTATGGCAATCCACATCGGTACGCCTGATTTAGCCGCCGTAATTTTACCGCGCTCGGGGCTGGGACATAAACACGGCATAGTGCTGGGGAATTTAGTTGGGTTGATAGATTCCGATTACCAAGGGCAGTTATTTGTCTCGATGTGGAATCGCGGCGACACCACCTTTACCATCAATCCGCTAGAACGTATCGCGCAAATGGTCATGGTTCCCGTGGTGCAAGTACAATTTAATATCGTAGATGATTTCAACGCCAGCGAACGCGGGGCGGGCGGGTTTGGAAGTACAGGAAGATAATCAGTATTAGCCTAGACCAACCGCATCTAAGCTAACACTGCGCTAGAATTTATATGGGCTTACAAACGACATAAACATTACTACCGTTATCGACGTAATTAGTGGTAGGCGCGGTTGCACCTATGGTGGGAGCGGGGCTAGTGCCCGTATTTAATTCACCACGTAGCTGACCTGTCATCGCATTACCATCATCTAATTGGCTGTCTATGGCTTGCGCGATTTTAGCGGGAAGATTAGAGCTACACAGTAACAAACCTGTCAAACCTAACGCGCCTGCACTTTGTATTCCCATCATGCCTGAAACAGCATTCTGCGGCGGGGTTGCGTCGGTAGCTGCGCCAGTGACGAGACCTGATAAGCGTAGATGTTGCCAAAAATAGCCTGATTCTACGCCAGTGGTGTCATTGTAATTACCAGTAATTTGTCCGTTACCATTACCGCTCACAGTGGTCGGATTAGTCCAGCGACTCGCCGCACTCGCATCATCACCAGGCAATGCACGATAACGGTCTTGATAGCTGTGAAATGCTGCTGTTGTACCCGTAAGGTCATTGCTGATATTGCGTATCTTTGCTTGAGTAATCAACTCTTGCCCTTTAAATACGCCGCCTAACAACAAACCGACGATAACCAATACAATGGCAAGCTCTATGAGCGTAAAACCTTGTTGCGATTTATACATGATGCTCCCCTCTTAAATTATCAACACGGTTATAAAACGTATGATTCTTATTATTGAGAGGCATCATCAAGTCAATAGCATTGCTGATGATGCGCACTATTTATATGTATTTGTTCTAAAACAATATTAGCACACTCATAGTAAATAAAACGTAAGGCAACTGTCAATCTATATAGTACAAAAAATACGGACGAAGCTGTTGATGGTAATCTACACCACTAAACATCCAAGTTACGCACACCCATTGCATTGGTTTCAATAAACGCGCGGCGGGGCTCTACTTGGTCGCCCATCAAGGTGACAAAAATCTCGTCGGCACTAATAGCATCGTCTATCTGTACGCGCATAAGGCGACGGACTGTTGGATCCATGGTGGTTTCCCATAGCTGGCTAGGATTCATTTCACCCAAGCCTTTATAACGCTGTATAGATAGACCGCGTTTTACTTCATTGAGCAACCATTCCAGTGCGTCTTTGAACGAATTGACTGGCTGTGATTTTTCGCCGCGTTGGGCGCGTGCGCCTGCACTCAACAAGCCTTGCAGAACTTGGCTGGTGTCACGAATCTGGATGTAATCTGCACTCTGAATAAAGTCATTGTCTAGGCGTGTGGATTGCACGTTGCCGTGGAATTGACGTAATATTTTTAACGAATAGGTTTCCAGCTCTTCGTTATAATCCACGTCTATGCTGATATTGCTGTCATTCACCGCAGCCAGAATGGTGGCTTTGGCATGATCCGCCTGTTCGCGCGTATCCAGTGAAATGGGCGCAATGTCCATCAACGTGTGCATGACTGCGCCGTCGATAACACGGCTCATACGCTGAATGATAGACTCGGCTAATAAATAGGATTTAGCGATATTCTCCAACGCTAACCCACTGATTTCATTGCCATCTTGTGCGCTTGTAATCAGCTTTGCTTCTTTGGTGGCTTCCGCGAGTAAATAGGCTTTGAATTCGTGCTCGTCCTTGAGGTAACGCTCGGATTTACCGTATTTCACTTTGTATAGCGGTGGTTGTGCAATGTAAATATGTCCGCGCTCGACCAGTTCTGGCATTTGGCGATAGAAAAAAGTGAGGAGCAGGGTGCGTATGTGGGATCCATCCACGTCTGCGTCAGTCATGATAATGATGCGGTGGTAACGTAGTTTATCCGCGTTGTATTCCTCTTTACCTATGCCCGTGCCTAGCGCGGTAATCAAGGTAACAATTTCTTGGCTGGAGACCAGCTTATCAAAGCGCGCTTTTTCTACGTTGAGGATTTTACCTTTGAGCGGCAAAATGGCCTGGAATTTGCGATCACGTCCTTGCTTGGCTGAACCGCCCGCAGAGTCACCTTCGACTAGGTAAATTTCGGACAGAGCAGGGTCTTTTTCCTGACAATCTGCGAGTTTACCAGGCAAGCCTACGCCATCGAGCACGCCTTTACGGCGCGTCATTTCACGCGCTTTACGTGCTGCATCACGTGCTCTGGCGGCATCTATAATTTTGTTGACGATAATTTTCGCGTCATTAGGATTTTCTAACAGAAATTCGCTTAATTTTTGGCTCACGACTTCGGATACAACGGGCTGTACTTCAGATGAAACCAGCTTGTCTTTGGTTTGTGATGAAAATTTAGGTTCAGGTACTTTGACTGATAACACGCAAGTTAAGCCTTCACGCATATCATCGCCCGTGGTGTCTATTTTGGCTTTTTTAGCGTATTCATTTTGTTCTATGTATTGATTGAGCGTGCGCGTCATTGCGGTACGCAAGCCAGTTAAATGGCTACCGCCGTCGCGCTGCGGGATGTTGTTGGTGAAGCATTGCACGGTTTCTGCGTAAGAGTCGTTCCATTGCATGGAAACCTCTACAGTCATACCGTCTTTTTCACCAATCGCATAGAAATTATGTGGGTGTAATACGGTTTTTGCGCGATTCATATATTGCACAAAGCCTGCAACGCCACCTGACAATGCGAAATTTTCACTTTTGCCATCACGTTGATCCAGCAACTCAATTTTAACGCCGTTATTGAGGAAAGATAGCTCGCGTATGCGCTTGGCTAAAATATCGTAATGAAACTCAACCAAGCCAAAAGTTTCTTTTGATGCGAAAAAATGCACTTCTGTACCGTGCCTGTCGGATTTTCCTATTTCAACCAAAGGGCTCACTGCAACACCTTGCCTGAATTCCATTTGGTGTACATGCCCATTACGCCATATTTTTAATTTGAGCCAATCAGACAACGCGTTGACGACGGATACGCCTACGCCATGCAAACCGCCTGACACTTTATAAGAGTTCTGATCGAATTTACCGCCTGCATGCAGCTCAGTCATCACGATTTCAGCCGCAGAACGTTTGAATTCGTCATCCTGCTTGATGTCAACGGGAATACCACGACCATTATCAGCAACGGAAATAGAGTTGTCCGCATGAATAATCACTTTAATATCATCACAGTGACCACCTAACGCCTCGTCTATGGCGTTATCCAGCACTTCAAACACCATATGGTGCAAGCCTGTGCCGTCTGAGGTGTCACCAATATACATACCAGGACGTTTACGTACTGCGTCTAAGCCTTTGAGGATGCGGATGCTATTTGAATCGTATTCTTTATTCATGTTTTATACTCGAGTTTTTATATGTTTCACGTGAAACAAACTATTATTTGAAATCAATAATTACTTAAATCCGCATTGGCATAATGACGTATTTATAATTAGCATTATCAACAATAGTCATCAGCATACTGCTGTTAGCATCGCCAAAATGGCATAATATTTTTTCTGAATTAAGGTGATTTAACGCATCCAATAAGTAAGAAACATTAAAACCTATGTCCAATGGGTCTCCTAAGTATTCAACTTCAATTTCTTCTTGCGCATCTTCTTGCTCGTTATTGCTACAAACAATTTTTAATTCATTTTGTGATAAAACTAAGCGCACACCACGGAATTTTTCATTAGATAGAATAGCGGCACGCTGCAACGATTGCTGTAATGCCACTCTATTTGCCGTTAATATATTCTTATGATTGACGGGAATAACGCGGTGGTAATCAGGGAATTTGCCATCTATGATTTTAGAAATTAATTGTGTGTTACCTAATTCGAATTGAATTTGGTTTTTGAATACGGTTAATGTCACGTATTCATCAGTATCAGCTAATAATTTTGTTAATTCTGAAATGGTTTTACGTGGAATAATAATTTCTTGTTTATTCATAGATTCAGACAACTCGTCTGCCGCCAAACACAATCTATGTCCATCAGTCGCTACTACAGTAATCGTATTATTTTCCAAAACCAACAACATGCCATTCAAATAGTAGCGTATGTCTTGTTGTGCCATCGCATATTGAACCATTGCAATGAGGTTTTTCAACTTTTTCTGTTCAATTTTTATTTTATTATCCGCTTCTACGCTATTGTCGATAGTTGGGAAGTCTTTTGCGGGTAGTGTTTGCACATTAAATCTGCTTTTACCAGATTTAATGTGTAGCTGGTTATCGGTTGCTTCCAGGCTAATTATCGCTTTTTCATTAAAAGCACGACAAATATCCACCATTTTTTTTGCCGCCACGGTAATGGAAAAATCACCTGTAGGCGCATCAATTTCAGTCACTATTTTAATTTGTATTTCTAAATCCGTAGTTAGCATAGACAAGCTACCATTGGTTTTTTCAATTAAAACGTTGGACAGTATAGGCAAAGTATGTCGCTTTTCAACTACACCCATTACTGTTTGCAAGGATGTTAATAGCGTGTCACGATTAGTTTCTAGTAATAACATATATAACCTTAATAACAATAATAAGAGCGCAGTTTATTCAATAACAAGTTACTATTTATCAAAATAATCAACTAATTATAACCTATACAAAGTTGTTAATAACTTGCTTTTAATGAGTTGATATTTTATGCATAGTTTTTATTTTTGTGGAAAATCTGTAATTATCCACAACTTACTCAAATTTTATACCAATATCATCAGCTCGTTAAGACTTGCAATAACAAGGCATATTCTCGATTGATATTTTGATCTTCTTCTTTTAGCTCAACTACTTTTCTACACGCATGTAAAACGGTAGTATGATCTCTACCGCCAAAAGATGCCCCTATATCAGGCAGGCTCATGCTGGTTAATTCTTTCGCTAAAGACATTGCGATTTGTCGTGGTCTGACTAATGCTCTGGTGCGTTTTTTAGAATGTAGATCGATGATTTTTATTTTATAAAAGTCTGCGACCGTTTTTTGTATATTTTCTATAGAAACTTGCCGACTTTGTACGGCTAATAAATCTTTTAGTGCTTCTTTTGCAGATTCTAATGTAATTGCTTTGTTAGAGAACTTAGCATATGCAAATACTCTTTTTAACGCACCTTCTAATTCTCTCACATTAGAGCGTACTTGTTTTGCAATAAAAAAAGCAATGTTTTCTTCTAGGTTGATTTTTTCAGCCTCGGCTTTTTTCAATAAGATAGCGACACGCATTTCCAACTCAGGCGGATCTATGGAAACAGTTAAACCCCAGCTAAAGCGCGATTTGAGTCGATCTTCCATCCCCGCAATTTCTTTTGGATAAGTATCACAGGTAATAATCAGTTGTTTTTTAGCTTCAATAAGCGCATTAAAAGCATAAAAGAACTCTTCTTGAGTACGATTTTTACCATTAAAAAATTGTATATCATCAATTAACAACACATCTAATGAATGGTAACGTCGCTTAAATTCATCAAAAGTTTTATGTTGATAGGCTTTAACTACGTCTGAAACATAATTTTCAGCATGTATATAACTAATTGCCGCTGTTGGATTATTTTCGTGTATAAAATTACCAATAGCTTGTATTAAATGTGTTTTTCCTAGTCCCACGCCCCCATAAATAAATAACGGGTTATAAGTCGTGCCAGGGTTTTCCGCAACTTGTATTGCAGCTGCACGAGCTAATTGATTTGCTTTACCTGTGACCAAAGTTTCAAATGTAAAACTGGGATTTAAGCGCTTTGGTGCTTCTCTTTTTACGATAATGGATGGTGCGATACTGCTAGGGGATTTAGTTACGTTTTCTACTGGGTTGTTTTTTATAACACTATTAGCAACAACTGAAAAATTGATTATTTTTTCTACGCCATAATAATCCAACGCTAATTCTTCTAAACGGTACAAATACTTATCTTTAACCCAGTCCAACACAAAGCGATTAGGGGCAGTTAGTTTTAATTCATTATCTATCTCATCAACTACAAGCGGTTTAACCCATGTTTTGAACTGTTGTGCTGGCAATTCATGCTCGAGCGTAGTTAGTGCATTTTGCCAAAATTCGTTCATAGCCATATATTTATTTAGTTAAACATCGTGATTAAAGTTGATGAATACGCTCATTAGTCGCTACCATTTTTGAGCATCTTAACTTCAATACGTTTGGGGATGCTAGAGGTGCTAACCGCGATTAAGTATTATAGCGATATTCATACTAATAACTTAATAATAATTTGTGGATAACTTTCAATTTATCCACACGGGCTGTTTTATGCACAAAATACGCACAATCAAAATGGGCTTTATGAGTAACTTAAAAACATCTTATCTATTTGATTAAAAATAAAAGTTTATACTTATACACTAAAATTAGTGTGCTTATTATTAGTCTTAGATTTATATCTTTAAAATACTAAAAACTAATAAATCGTGGATAAACATGTAAAAACCAAAATCTACAACTATGCAGATAGACCAAGAATTGATTATTTAATAAAAAATCAAAGTTTTAACTTGACAATAGGGGTAGTAAAATAGTTTAATGTTAGGTTCTAAGAAATTATTTTATTTAGGATTTTTGTTATGAAACGCACTTACCAACCTTCCGTTATTCGCCGTAAACGCACACATGGCTTTTTAGTTCGTATGAGAACTAAAGGTGGTCGTGCTGTTATCAACGCACGTCGCGCTAAAGGTCGTGCACGCCTTGCTGTGGGTGAATCACGGTAATTTGTCGCTAGTATTATGAATACACGGTACACTTTTCCACGAAGTTGCCGTTTATTAAAAACGGATGAGTTTTCATCCGTTTTTAATTTTCGCTGTGCTAAAACAGGTCGCTTTCTTAACGTTTATGCGCAACCTAATGTCACTAATGCGTCAGCTCGTTTAGGTATAGTGGTCGGTAAGAAACAGTTACGCACAGCTGTTGCTCGTAATTTAGCAAAACGAGTAGTCCGCGATGTGTTTCGCTTACATCAGCATGACTTGCCGAATCTTGATTACATAGTCCGCATAATCAAGCCATTTACTCAAGACCAATCTGCTATAGTTCGCAATGAACTGTTACTTTTGTTAAAGAAAAGCAAACGATGTCTCGACTCCTAATTCAAATTGTAAAACTTTATCAATATACTATCAGTCCTATGCTAGGACCCCGATGCCGATTCACTCCCAGCTGTTCTCAATATGCGGTGGAAGCATTGGTTAAACATGGGACGTTCAAGGGTAGCTGGTTAGCAATTAAACGCATTACACGTTGTCATCCACATAATGATGGTGGTTATGATCCTGTACCTTAATTTTTTATAATTAACGATAGATTGATATGGATATTCAAAGATTAGTACTATTTGTTGTATTTTCCTTTTCATTATTGATGTTGTGGGAAAATTGGCAAAAAGAACACGCACCGCAAACTTTAACAACTATCACTAGCCCTGCTAATGTTGCCAATGTGAATGCACCTATAGTATCTAGCGATATTAAACCTGCAATCAATAATACGCTTAAAAAAACGGATGGTGTGTTAACCAACGGTGCTCAGGTTATTGTTAACACTGATTTGGTGCGTGCAGTAATTGATGCTGATGGTGGGGATATTCGTAGTTTAGCGATGTTGCGCTATCGTGATCCTGTTGATACTAAAAAATACTTAAATTTATTTGAACAATCTGCAAATCATGTTTACGTAGCGCAATCAGGTTTAGTGGGTGCAGGTTTGCCTAATCATAAGTCAGTTTATACTTTAGCCGCTAATAATTATGTGATGGCAGCTAACGATAATAAATTAGTTGTACCTATGACTTGGGTGGATGCCCAATCAGGTATTAAGGTAACAAAATCATACATTTTTTATCGTGATAGTTACAAAATTGATGTTAATTATCAATTAAGTAATACAGGTATTACAACTGTTCCATTGCAAGCGTATTTTCAATTATTACGCGATGGTAAAACGCCAGAAGGCGAGTCTAGCTTAGTTCATACCTTTACTGGCCCTGCGTTTTATACTGAAGCACATAAATTCACTAAAGTTGATTTTCATAAGCTAGATAAAAATGAGGCTGAATATCCGAAATCTGCTAATGATGGCTGGGTAGCCATGGTGCAGCATCACTTTGTAGCAGCTTGGTTACCTAGTAATGGTGTTAAACGCGAATTTTATGCAAATGCCTTAGGCGATAATTTATATAGGGCAGGTGTTATCGTACCTGAAGGCGACTTAAAACCAGGTGCAGATATTACATTTACAGTGCCTATGTATGCAGGACCGCAAGAACAAAAAACATTAACAGCACTTGCACCAGGTTTAGATTATGTGGTTGATTATGGTTGGTTAACACCTATATCCGCACCGATATTTTGGGCATTACAAAAAATTCATGGCGTAGTTGGTAACTGGGGTTGGGCTATCGTTATTTTAACCATACTGATTAAATTGATGTTCTTTCCACTATCTGCCAAAAGCTACCAATCTATGGCGCAAATGCGTGGTTTAGCACCTAAATTGCAACGTCTTAAAGAAACTTTTGGCGATGATAGACAAAAACTACATCAAGCCATGATGGATTTATATAAGACTGAAAAAGTAAATCCTTTAGGTGGTTGCTTGCCTGTAGTCGTGCAGATTCCAGTATTTATCGCTTTATATTGGGCATTATTAGGTAGTGTAGAAATGCGCCAAGCACCATTTATTTTATGGATACACGATCTTTCTACCCCTGATCCATATTATGTATTGCCTATCATCATGGGCATTACCATGATATTGCAAACCAAATTAAATCCTGCACCACCTGATCCTATGCAGGCTAAAGTGATGATGATTATGCCAGTTGCATTTAGCATATTCTTTTTCTTCTTTCCTGCAGGCTTAGTTTTATATTGGGTAGTCAACAATATATTATCTATTAGCCAACAATGGGTCATTACCCGTAGATATGAAGCCGCACAAGCAGGTAATGCAAAACGTTAAACGAGACACTATTGCCGCTATTGCCACTGCGCCAGGTCGCGGTGGCATAGGCATTATTCGGATTTCTGGTGGTCATTTAAGTGATTACGCACATCAATTGGCTGGCATTACGCCTGCGCCACGTCACGCACATTTTGTTAAATTTTTGGATGCCTCAGCAGACATAATAGACGAAGGTGTCATGCTGTATTTTCCCGCACCACATTCATTCACAGGTGAAGAAGTCATAGAGTTGCAAGGGCATGGCGGTCCAGTCGTGCTGAATATGTTATTGGCTCGTTGTTTGCAATTAGGTGCGCGTATGGCTGAGCCAGGGGAGTTCACTTTACGTGCTTACCTCAATGATAAATTGGATTTAGCGCAAGCAGAAAGTGTGGCGGATTTAATTGATGCCAGCTCGGAGCAAGCAGCAAAGTCGGCAGTGCGCTCATTAACAGGTGAATTTTCTCAGCAGATAAATAACTTGGTTGCCGAACTAATTGATTTGCGTATGCTAGTAGAGGCAACGTTGGATTTCCCTGAAGAAGAGCTGGCGTTTTTACAATCAGCCAAAGCATTTGAACGTTTAGCAAAAATACAACAACAAGTTAATAAAGTAGAGCAAAGCGCACAACAAGGCAGTTTGTTGCGTGATGGGATTAAAGTTGTATTGATAGGTCAACCTAACGTAGGTAAATCTAGTTTACTTAATCAATTGGCTGGTGATGATATTGCAATTGTGAGTGCAACAGCAGGCACAACACGCGACACCGTGCGTGAAACAATTAAAATTGAGGGTGTACCGATACATATTATTGATACCGCAGGATTACGCGATACCGATGACGAGGTAGAATCTATCGGTATCGCACGCACTTGGTCGGCTATAGCGCAGGCTAATTTAGCGCTGTTATTAGTTGATGCTAAACATGGCGTGACTGATATAGAAAAAGACATTATTGCTAAATTACCAACAGCATTACCGTTATATACCGTACACAATAAAATTGATTTAGAACAGCCTGAAAAAATAACAGGAGATTTTTATATCTCAGCCAAACAAGGCTTGGGTATGGCGGATTTGAAAAAACTATTATTATTAGTCGCGGGCTGGCAAACTGAAACAGACAGTGTTTTTATGGCGCGAGCGCGTCATCTGGATGCGATTCGTTTAAGTAAATTACATTTGAACGCGGCTATGGACGCACAGCCAAATAGTTTGGAATTATTGGCAGAAGATTTACGTTTAGCGCAACACGCTTTATCCAGTATCACTGGTGAGTTTAGTGCGGATGATTTATTAGGCGAAATTTTTAGCCGATTTTGCATAGGTAAGTGAATTTGCGCACAAATGCGCCGCCAATCAATTTAATGCAAAAATTGATACCCATCTACCACCTCGCTTAAATAATCGCAATATAACGCTTTTTGAGCTGCCTATTTTTTAATCAGACTGCAATGTTTCACGTGAAACATTAAAGCAATTCGTTCAATTATGATTTAATTGTTAATCTATGTCAGCTGTTTGATACAATGCTAACAAGTAAAATTTTAAGTATATTCACCCCTATCGTTAATTGAGTCTAGTATGATTTTTCCAGAAAGTTTTGATGTTATTGTTATCGGCGGTGGTCACGCGGGAACAGAAGCCGCATTAGCACCAGCACGCATGGGTCTGCGTACACTATTACTTACCCATAACATCGAAACGCTAGGGCAAATGTCGTGCAATCCATCTATAGGTGGAATAGGCAAAGGACATTTAGTAAAAGAAATCGACGCGCTGGGCGGTGCAATGGCGGCGGCAACGGATGAGGGCGGCATACAATTCAAAATACTGAATTCATCTAAAGGACCAGCGGTTCGCGCAACGAGAGCGCAAGCGGATAGGTTATTATATAAGCAAGCTATTCGTAGTCGTCTAGAAAACCAAGAAAATTTATGGTTGTTTCAGCAAGCCGTTGATGATTTAATCTTGGATGGCGATAAAGTGATAGGGGTTAAAACGCAGCTGGGTTTGGTTTTTCATGCGAAATCGGTGGTGTTAACAGCGGGTACATTTTTAGCAGGCTTGATTCATGTTGGTTTATCTAACTATGCGGCTGGTAGGGCGGGTGATCCGCCAGCGGTCAGTCTTGCACATAGGTTGCGGGAGTTGAGCTTACCTGTAGGCAGGTTAAAAACGGGTACGCCACCGCGTATAGATGGGCGAACTATTGATTATTCGGTCATGCAAATACAACCTGGTGATAATCCAGAGCCCGTATTTTCTTTCTTAGGACGGCGCGAACAGCATCCGCAACAAATGCCGTGTTGGATTACCCAAACATCTGAATTAACGCACGATATTATTCGTTCTGGTTTGGACAGATCGCCACTTTATACTGGGGTAATAGAAGGTGTAGGACCGCGTTATTGCCCATCAATAGAAGATAAAATTGTACGGTTTGCCGATAAAGTATCACATCAGATTTTTGTTGAACCTGAGGGTTTAACGACACACGAAGTTTATCCTAATGGCATTTCTACTAGCTTACCGTTTGATATACAGTTAGCCTTAGTGCGATCAATCAAAGGCTTTGAAAATGCACATTTAGTGCGTCCAGGTTACGCAATCGAATATGATTATTTTGATCCTCGCGGGCTAAAGCGATCACTAGAAACCAAGGCTATCAATGGTTTGTTTTTCGCAGGACAAATCAATGGTACAACAGGTTATGAAGAAGCGGCGGCACAAGGCTTATTAGCTGGGATTAACGCGGGCTTATATGCACAAGAAAAACCTAGCTGGAATCCTGGTCGTCACGAGGCTTATTTGGGTGTGATGGTCGATGATTTAACGACCTTGGGTGTGACTGAGCCTTATCGCATGTTCACTAGCCGCGCTGAATATAGGCTGTCTTTACGAGAAGATAATGCGGATATTCGCCTAACGGAAATCGGTCGTCATCTTGGGGTTGTTGATGATGTGCGTTGGGCAGCTTTTTGCACTAAGCGTGAAGCAGTAGAGCAAGAGAGTATGCGCTTGAAAAACATTTGGGTGCGCCCCGATACGCTTGCAGAGGCTGACGCTTTAAGCGTACTAGGTAAGACCATAGAGCGTGAATATAATTTACATGATTTGCTTCGCAGGCCTGACGTGACATATCAAAATTTAATGCGTTTACCACAAGCAGGTAAGGGGTTGGATGATGTTATTGCAGCCGAGCAGGTTGAAATAACGGCTAAATATCAAGGTTATATTGATAGGCAAAAAGACGAAGTAGATAAATCTTTGGCGCAAGAAGCGCAGACATTATCTGCTGATCTTGATTATAACGATGTAGCAGGCTTGTCCATAGAGGCGAAACAAAAATTGAATCGCCATAAGCCAGAAAGCATAGGTCAAGCTGCGCGCATATCGGGTATTACACCTGCTGCTATTTCAATTTTATTAGTCTATGTGAAACGCCATGGCGATGGTCGCAAGAAATTGGCTGTATAAATGAAAGCAGATTTGATTCATTATGCGGCAGAAATGGACGTGCTCGTTAATGCGGCACAGGCAGATAAATTAGTAGCCTATTTAGCGTTAATTGTTAAATGGAATCGTATCCATAATTTAACGGCGGTGCGTGTGCCGCAAGATATGTTGACTCATCATTTGCTTGATAGTCTGTCAGTGTGTCCATATATACACGCAAGTAGATTGTTGGACGTTGGCACTGGTGCAGGTTTGCCTGGTTTGCCATTGGCGATTATGTATCCTGAGTTACAAATAACTTTGTCGGATAGCAATAAGAAAAAATCCGCATTCCAGCAGCAAGCAGTCATAGAGCTGGGATTGAAGAATGTTAGTGTTGTTTCGGGGCGGGTAGAGGATATATCAACCAGTCAAAAGTTTGATGGCATTGTTTCACGTGCGTTTTCAGAGATAAGTTTGTTCATCAATTTAACACGACATTTGTTAGCGCAGGATGGGTTGTGGTATGCAATGAAGGGCTTGTACCCAACTCAGGAGCTGGCCAATTTGCCAGCGGGAGTGCAGGTAGCACAGGTATATGATTTAAATGTGCCCTTATTAAATGGCCAGCGACATTTATTGTTGATAAAAGAAGATGACTAAAATACTCGCAATTACAAATCAAAAAGGTGGGGTTGGTAAAACCACAACCGCCGTTAATCTTGCCGCGAGTTTGGCGCGGTTAAAATGCAGAGTATTGCTGGTGGATTTAGACCCGCAGGGCAATGCGACTATGGGTTGCGGTATTAACAAGCGTGATCTCAAGCACAGCGTTTACCATCTTTTATTAGAGATGGCCGACGTGCGCACAGTGATACAGTATAGTACATCAGGTCAATTTGATGTGTTGCCTGCCAACCGTGATTTGGCGGGCGCAGAGGTGGAGCTGGTCACTGAAGAAAAGCGTGAGACCAGACTAAAGCAAGCCTTAGTGCAAGTGGTTGATAATTACGACTACATCTTGATAGACTGCCCGCCAGCATTAAATTTATTAGCCGTTAATGCGTTGACTGTCGCTGATGCCGTGTTGATACCTATGCAGTGTGAGTATTACGCGTTGGAAGGGGTCTCCGACTTAGTGAATACGATCAAAAAAATCCGCACTCACTTGAACCCGAATCTAGAAGTAGAGGGTTTGTTGAGAACGATGTTTGATCCACGCAGCACATTGGCGCAACAAGTTTCTGCCCAGTTAAAAGATCACTTCAAGCATAAAGTTTACGATACGGTTATTCCACGCAACATTCGATTGGCTGAGGCACCGAGTTATGGACAACCTGTTTTAGAATATGATGCCAGCTCTAAGGGAGCACTGGCATATATTGCTTTAGCAGAAGAGATGTTAAAAAAGTCACAATGAAGGTAAAAGCATGAAAAAAATGCGAGGGTTAGGGCGAGGTTTGGACGCGCTGTTAGGTGATGCGGAATCAACTAATGAGCAGCAAGGTGAATTACAAACAGTAAGCCTGGAACAATTACAGCCTGGTGAATATCAACCACGCACGCGGATGGATGAAGATAGTCTGAACGCATTAGCGGCATCGATTAAATCACAAGGTTTAATGCAGCCTATATTGGTGCGAGCGATAACGGGTGGTCAGCTGGAAATCATCGCGGGCGAGCGTCGCTGGCGCGCGGCAAAAATTGCGGGTTTGCGTGAAGTACCCGTACTGGTGAAATCCGTTGCCGACGAAGCCGCGTTAGTCATGGCGTTGATAGAAAATATACAGCGTGAAGACTTAAACCCGCTGGAAGAGGCCTTGGGCATACAGCGACTCATAGCACAATTTGAAATGACGCATCAAAATGCCGCTGATGCCGTTGGGCGTTCACGCAGTGCCGTGACTAATTTATTGCGTTTATTAAATTTAGCAATACCCGTGCAAGATTTGGTGATGGCGGGCAAATTGGATATGGCACATGCGCGTACACTGTTGGCATTAAATCCGCCTGAACAAATTCAGCTGGCATTAGAAATCGTCGCCACCGCTTTATCTGCGCGTGAAGTAGAAAAGCGGGTAAAACAAATACTGGAACCAAAACAGGATGCAGAGGTAAAAGTTGATCGAGATGTGATGGCGCTGGAAGAAAACCTATCCGATAGAATAGGTGCAAAAGTCACTATTAACAGCAAGAAAAACGGCTCGGGTAAGTTGGTGATAGAGTATGTTAATTTAGAGCAATTAGATAGTTTAATCAACAAGTTATAAATAATTTATTGATTCATAACTTACATAATGATTACCAATTATTTGCATAAAATCATATAAGTAATGTAATATGCGCGGATATGCCTACTGAAGCAGACTGTGTCGTGAGCAGAGTTATTGGCGAATGGCATGGCATTGGTAAATAATTTAATGGTAGCAACAGCAGAAATAAAAACTGTTATTAAATTGCAACTATTAGTGGGTATGCTGATGCTCGCAGTAGTGAAGTTGATGTGGCCAGAACTGGCAAGGTCACTGCTATATGGTGAAATGACCGCATTAGCAAATACGGCACTGCTATATTGGCGTTTGTATAAGTCAGACAAAAGAGCTGTAAAGTCACAAACACAAGAGCTATCACTCTTGTATCGTTCGGGTTTAGAGCGGTTTATTTTGATAGCAGGTTTGCTGGCGATGGGTATGATGCCTAAATTAAATTTAGTGCCATTACTGGTTTTAACGGGATTCATAATTGAACAATTGGTGTTTTTGCTGGGTGCGTTAATCGCAAAATCCCCACAAAAATGAAATGCAGACACTTAGAGCGTAAAACATGTCAACTGAAGCACTTACTTCCTCCGAATATATTAAACACCACTTACAAAATCTAACATACGGCAAGTTGCCTGATGGTTCTATGGGGTTAGCGCATACTGCCGCAGAAGCGAAAGCGATGGGTTTTTGGGCGCTTAACCTAGATACACTAGGCATGTCTATTTTTCTTGGCGTGTTGTTCTTGTTGGTATTCCGTTCTGCTGCAAAATCTGCATCTCAAGGTGTGCCCAGTGGCATGGTCAATTTTGTAGAATGGATAGTTGAGTTTATTGATAACAGCGTGCGTGGCTCGTTTAGCGGCAAAAACAACATGGTTGCACCCTTAGCGTTGACTATATTTGCATGGATATTGTTAATGAATCTGATGGACTTGTTGCCCGTGGATTGGATTCCGCAGGTTGCGCATCATTTAGGTTTGCCATTCTTCAAGGTTGTGCCTAGCACCGATCCAAATGCAACATTTGGTATGGCGATTGCCGTATTCTTCTTGGTGATTTACTACAGCATTAAAATGAAAGGCGTGGGCGGTTTTGTAGGCGAATTAACCCTGCAACCTTTTGGCAAATTAGGCTTGCCAGCCAACATCTTCTTGGAAGGCGTGAACTTGATTGCTAAGCCTGTTTCTTTGGCTCTGCGTCTGTTCGGTAATATGTACGCTGGTGAAATGATCTTTATTCTGATTGCGCTGATGTTTGGTGGCGGTTTAGGGGTAGGCTTGTTTGGTGGCGCGTTACAATGGGGTTGGGCAGTATTCCATATCCTGATTGTGACATTGCAAGCATTCATCTTCATGACGCTGACTATCGTTTATCTGGATATGGCGCATCAAGAGCATCATTGATTTTAGTTTTTTGTTAATTGTTGTAAGTTTTTTTATTAAAGGAGTAGTAAATGGATATGATTCACGCGGTTCTGTATGTAGCGGGTGCTTTGATGATGGGTTTGGGTGCTTTAGGTGCTTCTATCGGTATTGGTATCTTGGGTGGTCGTTTCTTGGAAGGTGCTGCTCGTCAACCTGAATTGATTCCTATGTTGCGTACCCAATTCTTTATCGTTATGGGTTTGGTTGACGCTGTGCCTATGATTGCTGTTGGTTTGGCAATGTATGTATTGTTCGCGGTTGCAGGTTAATTAACCGTACAACCGTAGAAAGGTAATGGCATGAATATCAATGCTACCCTAATCGGACAGTCGATTACATTTTTCGTGTTTGTATGGTTTTGCATGAAATTTGTTTGGCCTCCGATTATGAATGCGCTAGATGCGCGTAAAAAAATGATTGCCGATGGTTTGGCTGCAGGTGAACGTGGCAAGCATGAGTTAGAGCTGGCTTCTAAGCGTGCAGGTGAAAATTTGCATGAAGCGAAACAAAAAGCGGGTGAGATTATTGCCCAAGCTGATAAACGTGCGGCGCAGTTGATTGAAGAAGCAAAAGCAGCGGCAAAAGCAGAAGGCGATCGTATGATAGCCAGTGCTCAAGCCAGTGTTGCGCAAGAAACTGTACGTGCTAAAGAAGCGTTGCGTGGCCAAGTGGCCGATTTGGCAGTGGCTGGTGCTGAGAAAATATTGCGTCGCGAAATCGATGCAAAAGCACATGCTGACTTGCTTGTTGCTATTCAGAATGAGCTTTAATCATGGCTGAAATAGCAACCGTCGCCCGCCCATATGCAGAAGCTGTATTTCGCTTGGCTAAAGAAGCTAATGCCGTCAATGCTTGGTCTGAACAATTAGGAAACGCGCTATTGATTGCATCTGATGTAGAGATGCAACGCTTGGTTAGCGATCCTAAAGTCGAGACAACTCAGCTTGCTGAATTGTTTCTTGCTGTATTAGGCAGTAAAACAGATGTCAATGTTGCAAACTTTATTACCTTGTTAATTGAAAATCATCGTATAGAAGTTTTGCCAGAAATTGTGCATCAGTTTGAAGTGCTGAAAGCAAAAGAAGGTGGTGTGCTAGATGCGCAAGTGACTAGTGCTTACCCTATGACTGCAGAACAAATTGCGGAACTGTCCGTCCGTCTTGAGAAAAAATTTAATCGCAAAGTAACAGCGACAGTAGCTGTAGATGCGGCCTTAATTGGCGGCATGATAGTGGCTGTTGGCGACGAAGTGTATGACGCTTCGGTGCGAGGTAAATTACAAGGCATGGCGTACGCGTTAAAACGTTAACAGAGATTCCGTTAGGAGCTATCAATGCAACTCAATCCCACTGAGATCAGTGATCTCATTAAAAGTAAAATTCAAAATTTAGCAGTTGCTGCTGAATTGCGTACCCAAGGTACAGTAGTCTCTGTTACCGATGGTATTGTCCGTGTACACGGTCTGTCTGATGTTATGCAAGGTGAAATGTTGGAATTCCCTGGCAACACATTCGGCTTGGCGTTGAACTTGGAACGTGATTCTGTAGGCGCGGTTGTTTTGGGTGAATATGAACACATCACCGAAGGCGATATCGTTAAATGTACAGGTCGTATTCTGGAAGTGCCTATCGGTCCAGAATTGATAGGTCGCGTTGTAAATTCATTGGGTCAGCCTATCGACGGTAAAGGTCCTATCAACGCAAAGCTTTCTTCACCTATCGAAAAAATTGCACCAGGCGTTATTGAGCGTCAATCAGTTACTCAGCCATTACAAACTGGTTTGAAATCAGTTGATGCGATGGTGCCAGTTGGTCGTGGTCAACGCGAATTGATTATTGGCGATCGTCAGACGGGTAAAACCGCTGTTGCGATTGATGCGATTATTAACCAAAAAGGTACGGGCGTTATTTGTATCTACGTGGCTATCGGTCAAAAAGCATCGTCAGTTGCTAACGTAGTGCGTAAATTAGAAGAGCACGGCGCATTGGGTCACACCATTATCGTTGCTTCTACTGCGTCTGAATCAGCGGCTATGCAATACATTGCACCCTATGCTGGTTGCACCATGGGCGAATACTTCCGCGATCGCGGTGAAGATGCGCTGATTGTATATGATGACTTGACCAAGCAAGCTTGGGCATATCGTCAAATTTCATTGCTGTTGCGTCGTCCACCTGGTCGTGAGGCTTATCCTGGTGACGTATTCTATCTGCACTCACGTTTGTTAGAACGCGCTTCACGCATCAATGCTGAACAAGTTGAAAAACTGACTGGCGGCGCAGTAAAAGGTAAAACAGGTTCATTGACCGCTTTGCCTATTATTGAAACTCAAGCGGGTGACGTTTCTGCTTTCGTTCCTACCAACGTAATTTCGATTACCGACGGTCAAATCTTCTTAGAAACAGATTTGTTCAACGCAGGTATTCGTCCAGCGATTAACGCTGGTTTGTCAGTGTCACGTGTTGGTGGTGCTGCGCAGACTAAAGTGATTAAAAAGCTGGGTGGTGGTACGCGTTTGGCTTTGGCGCAATATCGTGAATTGGCAGCGTTTGCTCAGTTTGCATCGGACTTGGATGAAGCAACGCGTAAACAATTAGAGCGCGGTAAATTGGTCACCGAATTGATGAAGCAAAATCAATACGCACCGATGAACGTAGCTGAAATGGCGTTGACCTTGTTTGCGGTAAACAAAGGCTACATGGATGACATCGATGTTAGCAAAACCTTAGCGTTTGAAGCTGCATTAGGTTCGTTCGTAAAATCTAAGCACGGTGCGTTGATGGACAATATGCAAAGCACTGGTGAGATGCCTGCTGACGTTGAAGCTGCATTAACCAAGGCTATTGAGGAATTCAAGTCCTCAGCCGTTTACTGATTGGATAACAATCATGGCTTCAGGTAAAGAGATACGGACCAAGATCAAGAGCGTTGAAAATACGCGCAAGATCACTCGCGCTATGGAAATGGTTGCCGCTGCGAAAATGCGTAAAGCGCAGGAGCGTATGCGTGCGGCTCGTCCATATGCCGAGAAGATTGCAAATGTAGCCGCACATCTTTCTCAAGCCAATCCTGAATACAAGCACCCCTTTATCATTAAGCGCGATCAAGTAAAACGCGCTGGGCTGATTGTTGTCAGCACTGATAAAGGCTTGTGTGGCGGCCTCAATACTAACGTGTTACGCGTAGTAGTAAACCAAATGAAAAAATGGGATGCTGCTAAAGTAGGTATTGATGTCACCGCTATTGGTAATAAAGGATTAGGTTTTTTACAACGCGCTGGCTCTAATGTGGTCTCGCAAGTAATTGCCTTAGGTGATGCCCCGCATATGGAAAATCTGATCGGGCCTGTAAAGGTGATGTTAGATGCCTATATGGAAGGCAAGATAGATACACTGCATATTGTTTACAATAAATTCGTAAACACAATGAAGCAAGAGCCAGTGTTAGTGCAAATTCTACCGCTAGTTGCACCTCAAGATGATAAGCCTGTGCACCATTGGGATTATATCTATGAACCAGAAGCACCATCTGTTGTTGATGCGTTGCTGGTGCGCTACGTAGAGGCATTAATATATCAGGCTGTTGCTGAAAATATGGCGTGTGAACAAAGTGCACGTATGGTGGCGATGAAGGCTGCTTCTGATAACGCGAAAAACGTTATCGGTGAGCTCAAACTGGTTTATAACAAAACCCGTCAAGCTGCCATCACCAAAGAGCTATCTGAGATCGTAGCAGGTGCTGCGGCTGTTTAAGTATTTTTATTTCGAGGAACGACGATGAGTCAAGGCAAAATCGTACAAATCATTGGCCCAGTTGTGGACGTGGAATTCCCACGTAATGCAATGCCTAGGATTTATGATGCATTAAAAATGGAGTCGCCTGTGCTGACGTTGGAAGTTCAACAACAGCTAGGTGATGGTGTGGTTCGCGCAATTGCTATGGGTACTACTGACGGTTTGCGTCGTGGTATGTTAGTTAGCAATACAGGTGCTGCGATTTCAGTACCTGTTGGTGTTAAAACCTTGGGTCGTATCATGGACGTGTTGGGTAACCCGATTGATGAAGCGGGCCCTATCGGCAATGAAACCTCTTGGGGCATACACCGTAAAGCACCGGCATTCGATGAATTAGCCGCTTCTAACGAACTATTAGAAACAGGTATCAAGGTTATTGACTTGATTTGCCCGTTTGCTAAGGGTGGTAAAGTTGGCTTGTTCGGTGGTGCGGGTGTGGGTAAAACCGTGAACATGATGGAGTTAATCCGTAACATCGCTATCGAACACAGTGGTTACTCTGTGTTTGCTGGTGTGGGTGAGCGTACTCGTGAGGGTAACGATTTCTACCACGAAATGAAAGACGGCGGCGTGTTGGATAAAGTTGCCTTGGTTTATGGTCAGATGAATGAGCCGCCTGGTAACCGTTTACGCGTTGCTTTGACTGGTTTGACCATGGCTGAGTTCTTCCGTGACGAAGGTCGTGACGTGTTGTTGTTCGTTGACAATATCTATCGTTACACACTGGCAGGTACTGAAGTTTCTGCGTTGTTGGGTCGTATGCCTTCTGCTGTGGGTTATCAACCTACATTGGCTGAAGAAATGGGTCGCTTGCAAGAGCGTATCACTTCAACCAAAAAAGGTTCGATTACTTCTATCCAGGCCGTTTACGTGCCAGCGGATGATTTGACCGATCCATCACCTGCGACTACCTTTGCTCACTTAGATGCGACCGTCGTTCTGTCACGTCAAGTGGCTGAATTAGGTATCTACCCAGCGATTGATCCATTGGATTCGACTTCACGTCAATTAGATCCATTGGTCGTTGGTGACGAGCACTATAGCGTAGCGCGTGGCGTTCAGTCTATTTTGCAACGTTACAAAGAATTGCGCGATATTATCGCAATTTTGGGTATGGATGAATTGGCACCAGAAGATAAATTGGCAGTGGCTCGTGCGCGTAAGATCCAGCGTTTCTTGTCACAACCTTTCTTCGTCGCAGAAGTGTTTACAGGTGCGCCTGGTAAATATGTCTCACTGAAAGATACTATCAGTGGTTTCAAGGCCATCATTAACGGTGAATACGACCACTTGCCAGAACAAGCGTTCTACATGGTTGGCACGATTGATGAAGCGGTCGCGAAAGCGAAGACTATCTAATAATCCTAGCGCGGGCGTAACCTGGTTACGCCCATGGATCTCTTGCGAGGAAGAAAGTTTATGTCTATGACCATACATTTAGATATAGTAAGCGCGGAAGCAGCGATGTTTTCGGGTGTTGCTGAATATGTCATCGTACCTGCGGTGATGGGTGAAGTGGGGATATATCCACGTCATACCCAGATGCTGACGCGTATTAAGGCGGGCTCTGTGCGTATTAAACGTCCTGATGTTGCTGAAGAAGAGTTGATTTATGTTTCTGGCGGTATGCTGGAAGTTCAACCACATGTGATTACTATCTTGTCGGATACTGCGATACGCGGTAAAGATTTAGATGAAAATCGTGCGTTGGAATCCAAACGTAAAGCTGAAGAAGCAATGAAAAACCGCTCTTCTGAAATGGATTATGCAAAAGCACAAGCTGAATTGCTTGAAGCCGTTGCACAAATTGCAGCAATAGAGCGTATGAAAAAGCATCATTGATTTGGTGTGGATAAACAATAAAAAAGGCAACTTAGGTTGCCTTTTTTATTGTGCTGAATAATTAACGAGCTAAAATAGTTTGATTTTATAGCCCGTCACTTCTTCATTTTCAGGCACTTTAATGGACAATTGTATGGATTGATCATCATGCGCATCAATCTGATTTTTGTGTGTTGCTAGATTTAGATATTCGCCTACGCTGATATTGCGTGCACTGACTAAAGTATCTGTGTTATTTGTGAGTCGTAGCGCAATGTTGGGGTATTGTAGCGGGGTGTCGGCGTTGTTGGTAATGTCGATATTGACCAAGATATTGGTTTTATTTTTAGGGTCGATTTCAAAGCTAGAATTCACTAGCTGTATAGCACTCACATCTTGAGGTGTTGCTATGCGAGTACCAAATAAAGTACATACGTTGGTAATAGTGGGTGCTAATACGGGAAATCGAGCGGCTAAATAGTCTTTATATTGCCAGCTTATTTGAACAACAATACCGCCTACTAGCAATACGGTAAAAGTACCTGCCATGATGCGTGATAAACGACTGTTAGTTGGCTTAAATACAATGGGGGCTACCGTCATTACAACTTGCTCAGACGTATCATCCACAGCAAGCGGCTCTGTCACCTCTGTGACAATAGTAGCGGGCGTGTCATGCGCTATTTGAGGCTTAACGGGTGCTGTCTCTTCGGCAAGCATAATATCGTTAGGCGTATCTTCAGTGGCGACCGCGACAGGCTCGTCTATGACGATAGCAGGCGTGTCCTCAGCGTGCTGATCTGCAGTTTGCGTCGGCATATCGATAGGTGAAGGTTCTGTGGCTAATTGCAGGTGGAGTCGGGCATTGAATACCATGCCGCACACGCCGCATTGCACCATGCCTTGAGCACTTGCCAAATGCGCTTCATCTACCTTAAAGATAGTGTGGCAAATAGGGCAAGCAGTCTGCATGGACATTACTTTTTAACGCCTGATAAGCACGTCCAGCCATCTTCATCTCGCCAGACGTTAATGTCAAACCATGCGGAATAAAGCGCAATTACTTGCTCGGCTTGACTACATAAAATACCTGACAAAACAATGCGACCGTGCGGTTTGCAGCGTTCTGCAAGTAGCGGCGCAAGGGTGAGCAGTGGGTTAGTAAGTATGTTGGCGACAACGATGTCGGTAGGTGTGCTGTGTTCTTGTCCTGGTATAAAAAAATCTATGCTAACGTCATTGTTTTGCGCGTTATCTTGCGCGGTGAGCACCGCTTGCGGATCAATATCTACGCCACAGACGACACCTGCGCCAAATTTTTTGGCGGCTATGGCTAAAATACCTGAGCCGCATCCATAATCCAGCACACTGTCGTTAGCTTGTGTATGCAAGTCCAGCCATTGCAGGCATAGGCGTGTGGTTGGATGCGAACCCGTACCGAATGCCAGCCCTGGGTCTAGTTTTAAGTTAATAGCACCACTATCAGGCGCGTGATGCCAGCTAGGAATAATCCATAGGCGTGGTGATATTTGGATAGGGTCAAATTCAGCTTGCGTGAGCCGCACCCAATCCTGTTCTGCAACGGTGCTAATGGCGTAGCTAGGTAACGCAAATTCAGCGAGTTCAGCCGCTTGCGTTAATATAGCGTGCACATTGGCTGATTGCTCGAACAATGCGACGACAAAATTATCTCGCCATAGCGCGTCCACAGGCATACCAGGCTCGCCAAAAATAGGCGCTTCATAATCAGTACCCGCAGCCGCATCTTCTATGCTGACAGAGAGCGCACCGATATCCATTAAGACATCGGATAAGCGATCTGCTTCAGCGGCAGTGGCGGGAAGCGAGACGGATTGCCAGGGCATGTTGATCCTTAACTATGGGTAGGTTTAGCGAGCTTTTGTTCCAAATAATGGATGCTCGTGCCGCCTTGTATAAAATTAGTGTCTTCCATCAAATCTTGGTGTAATGGGATATTCACATTTACACCTTCAATAATGGTTTCCATCAATGCAGTACGCATACGCGCAATGGCTTGCTCACGTGTTGCACCGTGCGCGAGTAGTTTGCCTATCATGGAGTCATAATGCGGCGGCACAAAATAGTTTTGATAAACGTGCGAATCAACCCGTATGCCAGGGCCGCCAGGTGCATGGTACGCGGTGATGCGGCCAGGTGAGGGAACAAAAGTATAAGGGTGTTCGGCGTTGATACGGCATTCCAAAGCATGACCACGGAAAACAATGTCTTTTTGCTTGTAGCGTAATGGCTCGCCTGCGGCAATGTGGATTTGTTCTTGAACGATATCCACACCCGTAATCAATTCAGTAACAGGATGTTCAACTTGTACGCGGGTGTTCATTTCTATGAAGAAAAACTCACCATCTTCATATAAAAACTCAAACGTACCTGCACCACGGTAGCCAATTTTACGACAAGCAGCGGCGCAACGTTCGCCGATTTTATCGCGTAATTTGCTATCTAAGCCTGGTGCGGGTGCTTCTTCCAAGATTTTTTGATGACGACGTTGCATAGAGCAGTCGCGTTCACCTAGGTGTATCGCGTTACCATGTTCATCAGCCAAAATTTGGATTTCTATATGGCGCGGTTTTTGTAAATAACGCTCCATATACACAACAGGATTGCCAAAAGCGGATTGCGCTTCGGCTTGTGTCATAGCAACAGCGTTAAGTAATGCACCTTCGGTATGCACAACACGCATACCGCGTCCGCCACCACCGCCAGCGGCTTTGATAATGATAGGGTAGCCGACTGATTTAGCGATACGGCGTATTTCTTCAGGGTCATCAGGCAATGCGCCATCTGAACCTGGTACACAAGGCACGCCTGAGGCTTTCATCGCATCTTTAGCCGATACTTTATCACCCATGAGGCGTATGGTTTCTGCGCGTGGACCAATGAAGACAAAGCCTGAAGACTCTATGCGCTCGGCAAAGTCTGCATTTTCAGATAAAAAGCCGTAACCAGGATGTATCGCTTCGGCATCGGTTAATTCAGCCGCACTGATAATTGCAGGTACATTCAAATAGCTAAGTGCAGAAGCCGCTGGGCCTATACACACGGATTCATCGGCTAATTTGACATATTTTGCATCAGCATCCGCTTCCGAGTGAACGGCAACGGTCTTAATGCCCATTTCGCGACAAGCGCGTTGGATGCGTAGGGCAATCTCGCCACGGTTGGCGATGAGGATTTTTTCAAACATAGTGCGACCTGACAGAAATGGATTAACCGATAATGAACAGAGGTTCGCCGTATTCTACAGGCTGACCATTTTCTACAAGAATAGCCTTGATAATGCCGCCATGATCCGACTCAATTTCGTTGAGCAACTTCATGGCTTCAATAATACACAAGGTGTCGCCAGCACTGACCTGTTGACCGACCTCGGCAAACGCCTTGGCACCAGGGCTAGAAGAGCGGTAGAACGTGCCTACCATAGGTGATTTAATGATGTGGCCTTCAATGACATTAGCGGCGGCTGGTGCGCTATCGGCTACGGTAATGGGTGCGGCTACAGGTGCGGCTGTATATTGCTGTGGTGCGGGCATATACATGGGTTGCTGGTGTAGATTGACACTGGCAATACGTACTTTTTCTTCACCTTCGGTAATTTCTAATTCTGCAATACCAGATTCCTGAACGAGGTCGATGAGTTTTTTGAGTTTTCTCAGATCCATGATTAAGCCTTGAGTGTAAGTTGGGTAATGGCGTATTCAAGTGCGAGCATATAGCCTTGTGGGCCTAGGCCGCTGATGACACCTACCGCAATATCACTCATATAAGAGTGATGGCGAAAGGTTTCACGGGCGAATACGTTGGATAAATGGACTTCTATAAAAGGAATAGCAACCGCTGCTAACGCATCACGCAATGCAATGCTGGTATGGGTAAACGCTGCGGGGTTGATAATAATAAAGCCCGTATTTTGATGCGCTTGATGTATGCGATCTATGAGTGCGGCTTCGCTATTAGATTGGAAATCAGCCAAAGTGCATTGCATGGATAGGGCATGTTGATGCAAACGCGTATTGATATCCGCTAGGCTGGTAGAGCCGTAGTGACCAGGTTCGCGGATGCCCAGCATGTTCAAATTGGGACCATGCAACACTAAAATGTGTTTGGGTGAATTATTTGGCTGTTCATTCATAGGCGCAAGTTTGCCGAAATTAAGCCGTAATGTCCAGACGTTTAGTGAAATTTCGCAGATTAAGTAATACGGCTACTTTAATAAAGGTGTAATAATTGCGGTGAGTTTGGCTGTGTTTAATTCACCTGTTTCCGTTGCAATAATTTTGCCTTTTTGATCAATAATCACCGTGTAGGGTAGCCCACCTAAGCGATTACCGCTATTTTTGGCTAACACCATGGCTTCTAGATCACCGATTAAAATAGGGTAATTGATGCCGACTTCATCAGCAAAACTTTGCACATTCGCTCTTTCATCTAAAGCGATGCCGATAAACTGCAAGCCTTGTGCGCCGTATTGTTGTTGTAATTTAATAAAGTCGGGGATTTCTTTACGGCAAGGGGGGCACCATGTTGCCCAAAAATTGACGACTAATACCTTACCGCGCCACTGCGCCAATGGTTGGCGCACGCCAGCTAAGTCGGCTATGCGTGACGCAAAAATCGCATCTGAGCTGATAGCGGCAGTGGGTGCGCTGGCGGTGTTTGCCGACTGATAAAAATAATAGCCGCCTGCCAAGGTGATTATGATGATGCTGATGCCAATAAAGTATTTTTTCATTTTGTGTTTACGTGCTTATCTAAAATAGCGGTAAATTCTACTGGGGTTTTGTAGCCTATGCTATGTGCGGGAATTTCTTTGCCGCTAGTGTCAAAGAAAATAATAGCAGGCGGACCAAATACGCCAAAACGCTTACGCATCGCGTCGTCGTCTGCGCTATTCGCGGTAATGTCTGCTTGCAGTAGCACGGCATCTTTTAGTTGCGCAATAATGCGGGGGTCGCTAAAGGTGGCATGTTCCATTTCTTTGCAGGATACGCACCAATCCGCATAAAAATCGAGCATGACGATTTTACCAGTAGCGGCGGCAATTTTTGCATCAAGTTCGGCATTGTTTTTGACGCGTTCAAATTTAAGCGACGGGCTGGCGTTATTCGTGATGGCATTGCCTGCAACGGGTTGAAAAATGGACAGCGGTTGCAGTAATTCACGTCCGCCCGCTAACATCCCCATGATAAGCGCAATGCCAGCTAACAGCATGATGAAGCCCAGTCCTTTCCATAAACGCATCCAGCCCGATACGTTGCTAGGCAAGCTATCGAGCACTTGTAGATAAACAGCGGCGGTAATTAGCAGGGTTGCCCACATCAGCATTTGTATCCACACCGCTAATAGCGGTGAAATTAACCAAATTGCGATAGCCAACATGAGTACGCCAAAGAAGTATTTAACCGCATTCATCCAGCCGCCTGCACGGGGTAATAATGTGCCCGCAGACAGCCCGACCAATAGTAACGGCACGCCCATACCGATAGCTAGCGAAAATAATGCCCAGCCGCCTAGTGTCGTATTGCCCGTTTGGGCGATATACGCCAATGCCGCCGCCAGTGGTGGCGCAACACAGGGGCCAACGATGAGCGCAGACAGTGCGCCCATGACAAATACACCGATAAAATTGCCGCCTTTGACTTTATTGCTGGCGTTGGCAAATTTGCTTTGTAACGCGTTGGGTAATTGCAGTTCATAAAAGCCAAACATAGAAAACGCCAATGCCACAAATACGCCCGCGCCTATAGATAGCGCAATGGGGTTTTGTAGCGCGTTAGAAATCAGCGTGCCTGATAATGCCGCCGCGACCCCCGCCGCCGCATAGGTAATCGCCATGCCTAACACGTAGGCGAGTGAGAGCAAAAATCCAGATAAGCGCGTCACTTGCTTCTGTCCCGCGATAATGCCCGACAAAATAGGTATCATCGGGAATACGCAAGGCGTAAGTGCTAACAACAAGCCTGCGCCAAAGAAGGTGACCATGACCACCCAAAAACGACCACTATGCAAAGCCTGTGCGATTTTGCTATCGCCTGCGTCATCTGCTGTTACGCTGGTTGTTTGTGCGCCTAAGGTGGCATCATGATTTTGAGGTGGATAGCAGATACCTTTTTCGCTGCAGCCTTGATAGTTACTATTGATAAGTAGCGATTCGCTGGCAGTAAGCGGGCGGCTTAGGGTTAGTTGCACGGTAAAATCATGATGATAAACCTTCATTTCGCCAAAATTAGGATCTTGTTTGGTATCGGGAAGCGGGAAATCTGTCTTGCTGATTTGTATATCGGCAGGTTGCTTGATAGTGAAGTGCAACTTGTTTTGATAGAGATAATACTGCGGTGCAACATTAAAAGTAGCCGCAACAGTGGTCGGATTGATGAGTTGCAATTTAACGCCAAAAGCTTGTTCTGGTGATAAGAAGTCATTCGTGGTTTGCTGCGCGCCTAAATTAACCAGCGGCGGCGGACTAACTAACGCAGCAGGTGGGAGCGCAACGGGTGCTGTTACGGGTAATTTGAATTGCTGGGTGTTCTCCAGCGGGGTGTAACATACGCCCGCCTCCGCACAGCCTTGCACAGTACTCGTGAGGGTGATGGTATTGCTGTCGGTGCGGGTAAATGGCAAGCTGACGCGCACTTCTTTGTGATAAGTTTCCACCGAACCAAAAGTAGCATCGTTTTTGATGATGCCTGCGGGGAAGGTTGGCGTGCCCAAGCTCGCACCCTTTAAGGCAAACTTAAACTTTTTGCGGTATAAATAATACCCATCTGCTATTTGGTAGCGTACTTCGATATGGCTCGCATCTAATAAATGTGCGGAAAACTTGAATGCTTGTTCAGGTTCCAGCAATTCATCGGCATGGCTGGCAGTGATTTGCATCAATAGAAATAGCAAAATTGCGAAAATGCGCATAATGTTTAGGCTCCAGGTGCTTGTTGTTATTGGGATGATACCCATATAGATGAGGCAATTATCCGACAGCTTAGTGACAGGTTAATTATTAAAACGTTCAGTAAGGAAGAAATATGCGGTTGTTAATAGGCATCATTATAGTATTGAGTTTCCCCGCGTTGGAGATTTATACGCTGGTAAAAGTGTACCAAAGTATAGGGCTATGGGTGTTTGCGTTATTGTTGTTATCGGCGTTTTTGGGTTTTGCGCTTATCGCTGAGGAACGTTTGGCATTTGTCGGGCGTATGATGATGACAGTGCAAAGCGGTGGATCGCCAATACGTGCTTTATTGGCGAGTGGGCGCACCATGATAGCGGGTGGGTTGCTAATCTTTCCTGGCGTGATTAGCGATGTGCTGGCTATGTTATTGTTGCTCGTTCCTGCCCAGTTATTTGGACGTAAGTCCCGCATCATTACACCGCCAGATGACGGTGTGATTGAAGGGGAATTTAGGCGCGAAAATGATCAGCGGTTGAAGTAATTGTATTTTAGGTGATGTTTGTAATATGACCTTCATCATTAAAATAATAAATCTGCGTTTTCAGGGATTGCGCAGTCACCACTTGCGCTTCGGTTAATCCAAACACTAAACCAATGTCGCCTGGCGTGGCTAATGGTGCACTACCACGCCGACTGCTTAAACGGAAACGTGCCCAGTTGTAAGTGGCCCAAATAATAAAAACAGCACCACCCGCTAAAATGGCTAACGCATATGTTTGTATTGTTTCCACAGTGCGTGCAGGGTTGCTCAGTATGAATATATCTAAGCGTTGGTAGCCAAACCACCAGGCAATTAAAGCAAAAACAGGCATGACTACATACAACCAAACGAGCCAGCCTGCGATAGCAATGGCGACAAATAACTCTTTTTTGGGTGAGTTAATCAGGTCGGGGCGAGTAATTATTTGTGGTATTCGTGGTGTTTGTGTTGTGTTCATGATTTTATCTCCTCGGGGGAACGCACGCCACGATCTGGGCTATTCCAGCGGGCGCGTTGGTGCTTTTGCTTGAAGATGGCTTTGGGTAGCGCAACAACGGTAGTCAGTAACGATAAAAACCAAAACGCCAACGGATACCAGATAACCCAAAAATAGTTTAACAGGAAGCGTTTTTTGGGCTCATAACGTTTATCTATCATTAGGCTGACGGCAAATTGCACCATGGTTGTCACCCCCAAAATAACGCCATTCCATTCGGGCAACAAAGTAGGCACTTGCCAAGCTGCGGGTAATGCAGTGAATAAGCCTAATACATACAGCAAAATGATAATGAGCATGGTGTATGCCCAAATAACAGACGCGGTATATTCAAAGGCAACCAGGATGAAGCGTCGATTGTGCCAGCGTAGTAATTGACCAGCATATTTAATCATGACCTCAGCACCACCTTGAGCCCAGCGCAGGCGTTGCTGCCATAAGCCTGAAAAAGTCTCAGGCATGTAGATGTAACATAGCGCATCGGGTTCAAAACGTATATCCCAATGATCCATTTGTAGCCGCCATGAGGCATCTATATCTTCGGTGACCATATTTTCAGACCAGTAGCCTATTCTATGTAAGGCACTGCGGCGGTAGCCGACTATCACACCAGACACGGTGAAGATACGCCCATAAATACGTTGAGCGCGTTTCATTAAGCCTATGATGGAAGAGAATTCGCCGACTTGTAATTTGCCTAATAAAGTTGAGCGATTGAGTACACGCGGGTTGCCTGTGACAGCACCTACACGATTACCCGATGCTAGATGTGAGACTATCCAGTGTACAGCTGTAGGATGCAAAATGGCATCGCCGTCTATGCAAATGAGAAATTCATTTTTAGCACTGATGGCCCCCGTTCGCAATGCAATTGCTTTACCCTGATTATGGGCTAGATGTATCACTCGCAGATTCGCATGTTGTTGGGCAAGCATGTCGAGGATACGGCTTGTATCATCTTTTGAGCCGTCATTGATAGCGATAACTTCAAAGTTTGGATACTCTGTTGCCAATGCGTAGGAGATAGTGTCGTGTATATTTTCGGCTTCGTTATAACATGGAATAAGTATGCTGGCAGGTGGGTAAGCATCCATTTTAGGCGGCAGGTCAGGACCTTTATTGCCACGGTTTTCCCAGCGAATGAAATACCATAATCCGCCAATTATCCACATCCATGCCATGATTAGCGGGTAAAAAAAAGCGTAATTAAATAGTGTTTCGCTAAAGCTGGGCAGATCCCAAGCGAACCATGTACTGATATAAGCGATAAAATCATTCATTTTAATTATGCTCCCCGTAATGTGGGAAGGCACTCAAACTTAAGCCTTCGTACACAGGTTGAAATGTAGGGTGATTGCCTAAATAATCATCAGGGTAATAGGCGAGATTTGACACCCCTTTATTGGTTAATAATTGCATCCATGACTTCATGGTGGTGGCGGGTATCCATGTTTTGTCTTGCCAGTTTCTGGCTTGCAATTCAAATACAACTTTTTTCATGGTGTCTGGATTAGGCGAGCGTTTTACGGTGTCAGCTAACTGCGATAGCCATTGTGTGCTGGGTAGTGTTGTGCCATCTAGATATGGCATGGCCATCAACGCAACATAGTCGTAGTGGGTGACAAAAGGTTCGAGTGCTTGGGCGAAGCGGCTTTCGGCGGTGGGATCTAATACGACACGCGCATACAAGTTGCGTGCTACGCTAAACGGATTACTGGTGTTAATGTGCGGTTTCATGCGCCCAATGACGACATCGCCAAATGCCATCAATGCTTCGGTTTTTTGCCGTGGTGTTAAATCGGTTTCGGGTAGTCCTCGCTGTGTGCCTGGCCAGCGTGCTGTTGATTCATATATGGACTGATCTTCATCTTCGGCTAAATAAGCGTCATCATGTATGAGCACGCCGTCTAAACCTGACATGTTCTTGGCTAAGTCGGCATAAATATCGCCGATGATTTTGGCGGATTCTGGTAAAAATGGGCTTAAACGCTGGTAATCACGGCGCACGGCGATGAGTTGTCCTTGCGCATTCTTGATTTTGACTGATAAGCGTTGTTGTTGCGTTTGATTTGGGAGTTGGTAGGCTAAGAGTGGCAACCATGCAAAGACGCGCACATTAGCGCGAGTGCTCAATTGCCAAGCGACGCGGTTAAATAAATCGGCACGCATCGGCAATACGCTATTGGGGAAATATAGCTCGCTGGCATTGCCCGTTCCTTCTGGGTCGGAAAATGCCTGAAGATATACCGTGCTAACGTGTAGGGCTTTAATTCTATCCAATAGCTTACCTAAATTGATATTGGTTTGTTCTGTGCTATTAGGGTCGTAGAGATAATCTATATCTACTTGAACTGCACGCTCAATTTGTTTGGGGGGTATAACGGATTGGGCAATTTGATTTTCAATAGTAATCGGGTTGGGGTTATTACTAATTAACAAACGACCTATCGTGGATAAGTCTTGATTTTGTTGATTAAGTTGTTTGTCGCTTAAACCAAGTGAAACGGTTAAACCTAGCTCTTTGGCTATTTTTTCTACTTCGGGTGTCATTGCACCATATGGCCAAACAATGGCACGTGGTACAACGCCAATTTTCTCTTTGATGGTTTGACTGCTTAGGCGCAAATCATCACGCACGCGCGTGTGGAACTCGGTATCTGTTTCGTAGCGTTTTAGCTCGGGTAAGTAGGTGCGTGTAATTGCCGCTGGTTCAACATTCCCCTGCGGATTGGCGAGTATGCCGCGATGTAAATTATGTGTATGGCTGGCAAATTCGACCAGACCTGAAGCCTGCATTTCTTGCAGTTGAGCCCACGTCACAAAACCCGATTGATCACGCGGCTCTTCGTTATAAATAACAGTGGTAGTCGTTGGTGCGGCTTGATTGGGATTAAAGCGTTCACCATGATACTGCACTACTTGTGCTTGGTTGACTTGTGTCAGCCAGCCTGTTTCTAAGGCAAATAGGGCAGGGTATTGGTATGCTTGGAGTAAAGGAAAGGCTTTGGTATAGATGCTACGTAAGCCATCATCAAACGAAAGCAATATCGCATTGTTTGGTAGGGGTGCTTTGCCTGCTTTAGCGTCAATAATTTGTTGTACAGAAATTGGGTGCCAATCATGTACGCGTATCCAGTCAAATAATTCAGCGAGACGCTTAGTACTAATGGCATATTGGTCATTATCAACAGCCGCTTTAACATCGTCACGTATGTCGTGAAAACAAAGGCTTACATATTGTCCCGAGGGCAGGTTGACTACGGGTGCAACCGCGCTGGTTAATATAGCGGGGTTAATCGCGCTGTTTATATTGTCGGCATATACAGGGCTAAACAAGCTGGCCGTGAGTATATAGAGCGTAGTGCGCAGTAGCGTCGTCGTTTGCATTAGAATACCCCTGAGAATCCGATTAAGCCATAAGTGCGTTGTTCATTCTGACCATCATATGATTGGCTAGACCAACCGATGCCGTAGTGAAACTCCCAAGTGCGGCTCACAGCCCAACGGTGTTCATAGTAGGCACTTGCTACAGGGAAACTACCGAAATCAGTTTGCTGTCCCATACCTGCGGTGAGCTTGAAGTATTGTGTAAATGAGCGCTCATAACGTCGCCAAGTCAGCCATTCGTGTTCTAAGCGCAAGGCGACACTTTGAGTATTGGCAGGATTGAAATAAACACCACCTGGCTGCGTATTATGTTCGGCAAAAATATCGATACCCCCTGTGGTGATGTGATGTGCATTTGCCCATAGTCGCTGACTAAAGCCTGCATCTAAATCATAGCGTTTGTTTCCATCACTAATAGCCAGCACACTGAGATTGAGATAAGCACTACGCGCCTCGTTTTCGCGCCAAGTTAATCGCGTGGATAAAGACTTACCTGATAGTCCTGCCTGTTTTGCCAGTAATGGTGTTGCCGTATCGTAGCTGTCACCACTGATGCTGTATTGCCAATGGTCGTTAAGCCATTGTGACCAGCCGCCAGCAATGCCTACGTTATTACCTGTGAGCTGATCATCACTCAATAACGCCCAGGCACGCTTGCGATCCCATCGCCATTCAGCACCCACACCGACGCGGTTATAATTAACCGAGCCTGTATCGTAGTCAGCGGATTGATATTGTTGTTGTAAGAAACCGCGCCAGCCATTTTGTGTCCACGGTGAATAAAGGGTGGTGATTAAGGTTTGATCTTGGTTGCCTTTAACCGCATTAGTGGCATTGCCGCGACTGGTTCCGTATATGTATTCCGAGCTAATGGAGAAGCGGTCGCGATCTAGCCATTGTGCATAGCTGTTTTTGATTTGGACGGAATTATCATCAGGGAACATTTGATGGAGCGCGGTAATACGTTCACCCCACGTTGCGTAGTCTTCTAAATCACGTGCGTTGTTGGCTAAATTAACCAGCGTGTCTCGGTTGTCAGGGGCGTACATGACGGCTAATTTCGTGGTTTCCATCGCTTTCAATGGTAAGCCACGCCACCGCTCTATGGTTGCTTTGGTGTTGATGAGGCTATCGCTACGCGGTGCGCGGGCGACTAAATTATCTATGCGTTGTTGGGCGAGTTGACCTTGGTGACGGTAGATTGCATCCATGGCGAGTTGATCATCAACATCAATGCGCTCCCAGTTTTCTAGCCGTTCTACGTGAGCGGCTTGATCGTTGTGCCACGCTGGTGTGGTTTTGTCTAGATGCGTCAATATCCGTTCCGCATCATTGTAGTGTTCACTTTCGACGTAGGCAAAATACAAGCCTAGATAGGTTTCCACATCCGCATTTGGATTGGCTTTGATGACATCTTCATACAATGTAACGGCTGTTTCTGGTTGATGCAGTTGTAAGTAAGCGTCGGCGGCAGCGCGGCGTACATAGCTAGGCGCAGGTTCTTTGAGTGCGGAAAATTCATCAATAGACGCTTGCATCATGCCCATGCTACGAAGTACAAAAATACGATCATAGCGCGTGCGCAATAGCAGACTATCGTCATTGGCGAATTTGATTAGATTGTCATCTAGCTCGCGTAACGCTTGCTTGAGCGGCACGTTGCTTAAGGCGTACTGCCCCTGATTATCTAATCGTTGTTTTTCTTGTGCCGCGTTACGTGCCGCGAGGGCGGTTTGTTCGGCTTGTAGATAATCTAATTCACTGGCTGTAAAAAAATCTGGGTATTGTGCGGCCATGCTACGCGCCATGCTGGCCGCACCGATGGATGATAAACTTAATACTTGTTCATGCACCGCCGCAGGATATTGCGGGCTACGTGCTAACGCAATACTGGCAAGCCGCAATGCGGCTGTTGGGTTGCCCGCCATGCGATAGACGTATGCCATTTTTGCAAAATCATCCGCATCTAGACCAGGATAGGTTTCGGTGGGCAATGCGGCAATGGCTAATTCAGTTTGTCCCAATTCCAAGGTGATGGCAGCGTATAGGATTTGAGCTTTAATACCTAATTTAGCCCTGCGTTCCACCAAAATAGCCTGAGCCTTACGAAAGTCTTTTTCATCACGAAACGCACCCGCCCAAGGAATGACGGCGTAGTCGGCAATGACACTGACGGGCGTTGTTTGTGTGAGTTGTATGATGTCAGTGTTTTTATGTGCGAGCCGTAGCAAGACAATTAAATCAGAGGTAACAGCGGCATCATCTGGATAGTTGAGATGTAGTTTCTGCAACAGTTGGATAGCTATATCTAGCTGTCCAGCCCGCGCTTGGGCGATAGCCTGATGTCGTACAATATCGGTATTGTTGTCTGCATATAGGTTGGTTTGCCATATTCCGCTCATGATTAAACTAGCGGTAATGAGGCGAAGGTACAACTTACGTTTAGGGACGTTTTTATTCATGGCTATGCACCAAGTTGGGATGTTGTTTGTGTAGTTTAGATGTTGATTTTGTAAGTGTCAATCTTACATTTATGTTTTTTGGGCTAATGAAGACGACACTAGCGATAAATCTTTACAATCACGCAGTCTATCAAAACGGTGATTTGTTATACTATGGGTTGATAATATGGGCTCTCTAGGCATGAATATGGCGTTTAATGTTGTTATTTTAGCCGCAGGACGTGGCACACGAATGATGTCGGATTTGCCTAAGGTGTTGCATCCGTTGGCGGGTCGCCCCATGTTGGGGCATTTATTGGAAACGGCACGTAGTTTATCGCCGCAGCGCATGTGTGTGGTGTATGGTTACGGCGGCGAACAAGTGCCGCAAGTGATGGCGGCGGCTGATGTGGTGTGGGCGTTGCAAGCTGAACAACATGGTACGGGGCACGCGGTGATGCAGGCCGTTCCGCATTTGTCAGATGCGGCTGTGACGCTGATTTTATATGGTGATGTGCCGTTGACGACAGCGGTAACCATGCAGGCTTTGTTGACGATAGCGGCGCAGGGTGCGCTGGCATTGTTGACGGTGGGCTTGCCTGATCCGACTGGCTATGGACGCATAGTGCGCAATCCATTAGGGCAGGTAACGCAGATAGTCGAGCATAAGGATGCAGATGCGGCGATACGTCAGATTAGTGAGGTCAACACGGGTTTGATGGCAGTGCCGACTAAGCAGCTGGCTATTTGGCTGGCACGGTTGAGTAATAATAATGCGCAAGCGGAATACTATTTGACCGACATTGTCGCGATGGCGGTAGCAGATGGCGTGCGTGTGCAAACTTGCCAGCCTGATGCAGTATGGGAAACGATGGGTGTAAATAGCAAGGTACAATTGGCGGAGCTGGAGCGTTTGCATCAAGGGCAGGTCGCGCGGCAATTGATGGAACGCGGCGTGACGCTGTTAGACCCAGCTCGCATTGATGTGCGCGGACCGCTGGATTGCGGGCGCGATGTTAGTATAGACATAGGCTGTATTTTTGAAGGGGTTGTTAAGCTAGGCGATAGCGTGAGTGTGGGCGCTCACTGCGTATTAAAAAATGTGCAGATTGGCGCAGGTACGCAAATCGCGCCGTATTCACATTTGGTCGATGCGGTCGTGGGTGAGCATAATCATATTGGTCCCTACGCACGTTTGCGCCCAGGTACGACATTGGCGGCGGATGTGCATGTGGGCAATTTTGTCGAAATCAAAAATAGCCAAATAAGCACGGGTTCTAAAATTAACCACTTATCTTATATCGGCGACAGCACTGTGGGTAAGCAAGTTAATATCGGTGCGGGCACGATTACGTGTAATTATGACGGCGCAAATAAGCATCGTACTGTGATAGGGGATCATGCGTTTATTGGGTCAGATACGCAATTGATAGCACCTGTCACGATTGCCAACGGCGCAACCATAGGCGCGGGATCGACCATCACTAAAGATGCGCCCGCAGATGCGCTGACCTTGTCGCGGAGTAAGCAATTGACTATAACAGGCTGGCAACGTCCAGTGAAGAAAGCAAAGGTTTAATTATGTGTGGTATCGTCGGCGCAGTAGCGCAACGTAATGTAGTCCCTATATTATTGGAAGGTTTACGCCGTTTAGAATATCGCGGTTACGATTCGGCGGGGTTGGTGGTGATTAACGACGGCCTGCATCGCGTGCGTAGTATAGGGCGGGTAGCGGCGTTAGCTGAGGCGGTGCAACAGCTACATACACATGGCACTTTGGGCATCGCGCACACGCGCTGGGCGACACATGGTGCGCCGACTGAGGCGAATGCGCATCCGCATGTTAGTCACGACAGCATCGCTGTGGTGCATAACGGGATTATCGAAAACTACGAAGCCTTGCGTTTACGCTTGCGTGCATTGGGTTATGTTTTTACTTCGGAAACCGATACCGAAGTGATCGCTCACTTAGTCCATCATTACTACAAACTTACGCCTGATTTGTTGACTGCGACACAAAGTGCGGTGGCGGATTTGCAAGGTGCGTTTGCGATAGGCGTAGTGGCGACGGATGAGCCGCATCGTTTAGTCTGCGCCCGCCGTGGTAGCCCATTGTTAATCGGCTTAGGCATAGAGGAGCATTTTATTGCTTCAGATGTGTCGGCATTATTGCCTGTGACGCAAAAAGTCATCTATCTGGAAGAGGGTGATATTGCTGATATTGGGCTGTTACAGCTTGCTATTTACGATGCGGCAGGGCAGGTCGTTACGCGCAATGTGTTTGTTTCCGAGCAGTCGTCAGAGATGTCTGAGTTAGGTAATTATCGACATTTTATGCAAAAAGAAATCCACGAACAGCCGCGTGCTTTGAGCGATACTTTGCAGGAGGCGGTGATGGGTGAGCAATTATCGCCAGTGATATTTGGTTTTGCGGCGGCGGATGTGTTTGCGCAAATTGATGCGGTGACGATACTCGCCTGCGGCACGAGCTATCATGCGGGTAGTGTGGCGGCGTACTGGCTGGAGTCGTTGGCGGGAATACCGTGCCGCGCTGAAGTCGCCAGCGAATATCGTTATCGCGACAGCGTACCTAATCCGCGTGCGCTGGTGGTGACTTTGTCGCAATCAGGCGAAACGGCGGATACGCTGGCGGCATTGCACCATGCGATGAGTCTGGGGCATGAACACACGTTGTCGATATGCAATGTGCCTGAGTCGGCCTTAGTTCGCGCATCCAAATTACGTTTTCTCACGCGGGCAGGCCCAGAAATTGGCGTGGCATCGACCAAAGCCTTCACCACCCAGCTCGCAGCTTTATTTTTACTGACGCTCGTCATTGCCAAACAGCGCGGACGATTAACGGTCGCAGACGAAGCTAAACAAATACATGCTTTGCGAGCACTGCCTGCGGAAGTCCAGCGGGTATTAAGCCTAGAGCCTGCTATTGCGCATTGGGCAGAACGTTTTGCGGATAAACAACATGCTTTGTTTTTGGGGCGTGGGATGCACTATCCTATTGCGATGGAAGGCGCACTCAAGCTCAAAGAAATCTCTTACATCCACGCCGAAGCCTATCCAGCGGGTGAGCTCAAGCATGGTCCATTAGCCTTGGTCGATAAAGACATGCCTGTCGTCGCCATTGCACCTAATGATGCGTTGCTGGAAAAACTCAAATCCAATCTGCAAGAAGTGCGTGCACGCGGTGGCGAGCTGTATGTGTTTGCCGATGCGCATACGGCTATTGCTGATAGTGAGGGTTTGCATGTTATACAGTTGGCGGATAATGCTGGCTGGCTGTCACCGATACTGCATACCATTCCACTACAATTATTGTCGTATCACGCCGCGCTACAAAAAGGCACAGACGTGGACAAGCCGCGTAATTTAGCTAAATCGGTGACGGTTGAATAACGATATGACGACTTCATCCGCATTGCTGAACCGCTTGGCGGAATTAAATGAAGTTGGCATTGCACTCTCTAAGGTGCGCGATACCGAACAACTATTAGCGCAGATTTTGTCAGCCGCGATGCGCATTACCAATGCAGATGCAGGCACGCTTTATACGCGCACGGCGGCTGATACATTGGCATTCAAAATGATGCGTACCACATCGCTGAACTTAGCACTGGGTGGGTTAGGTGAACCGCCTATTAGTTTACCGTCGATTGCTTTGTATGATGAATCAGGTTTACCTAATGAACAGATGGTCGTGAGCCATGCGGTTTTGCATGATGCCACGGTGAACATTGCGGATGCGTATCAAGCAGACGGCTTTGATTTTTCAGGGACGCGAGCGTTTGACGCAATAACGGGCTATCGTTCGCAATCTTTCTTGACCGTGCCACTGAAAAACCATGAAAACGATATTATCGGTGTGTTGCAACTAATCAACGCGCAGGACTTTACCACGCAAGCAGTGTGTATATTTGATACTGCGGCGCAACAGTTAGTGGAGTCATTGGCATCGCAAGCAGCGATTGCCTGGACTAATCAGCTGTTAATAAATCAGTTAGAGCAATTATTTGAGTCACTAATTAAACTGATTAACACCGCCATAGATGAAAAATCACCGCATACAGGGCAACATTGCGCTCGTGTGCCTGAACTAACTATGCGCTTGGCAGAGGCGGTTCACCATAGTGATGCGCCTGAGTTGGCGGGTTTTCGCATGTCAGAACGCGATCGTTATGAATTAAAAATCGCAGGCTTACTGCATGATTGCGGGAAAATTACGACACCTGTCCATGTCGTTGATAAAGCGACTAAATTACACACTTTGTTTGACCGTATCGAACTGATAGATACGCGCTTTGAGGTATTAAAACGTGATGCAAAAATTGCATATTTACAAGCAGGCGAACAAAATTCAGCGGCTAAACAGCAATATCAACAGCAATTAGCGCAAATTGACGCTGATAAATGCTTCCTACATCAAGTAAATAGGGGGGCAGAGTCTATGGCGGATGCTGATATGTTGCGTGTACAACAAATTGCCAACATTGTTTGGCAAGACACACAGGGAAATTTAACCACTTTCTTGACGACTAATGAGCTTGAAAACTTAACCATACGGCGGGGGACGTTAACGGCATCGGAACGACAGGTTATCAACGAACATATTACGACAACAATTAACATGCTCAATAGCCTGCCTTGGCCTAAACACCTTAAAAATGTGCCTGAGTATGCGGGGGGGCATCATGAACGTATGGATGGTAAGGGTTATCCGCGTGGGTTGTTGGGTAGTCAGATGCCAATACAAGCGCGGATAATGGCGATTGCCGATATTTTTGAAGCCTTAACCGCACGGGATCGCCCCTATAAACAGGGTAACACTTTATCAGAAGCATTACATATGCTAGGGCGCATGTGTTTGAATGGTCACATAGACCCTGATTTATTTGATGTATTTATTCGCGCAAAAGTTTATTTGCAATATGCAGAACAGTTTTTAGAGGCGTATCAAATTGATGCGGTAGATGAGGCGATGATACCTGGTTATGTGGCCTAAAATATTTGTGTTCGGGTTAATGTGCTACATGGAGCATTGCTTTAACTTCAGCTAACAAATCTGCGGCGACCACCGTGCCAATTTTGGATTCACGCAATGCCATATGCCAATGTGCCGCCGCTGCCAGCGTTTGCTCTGCGCTATGGCAACGTTGGATGCGGCTTAAGACCTCTGCGCTCATGAGTCCAAGATAGGTATTTGCAGTTGTTATCATCAATTCCTTAACCGTGGCGATGGCGGTGACATCTTGCGTTAAAGCAGGTTGTACCAGCGTGGCTGGCGCGTGTTTTACAGCAACTAAATTTACGTCATTGAGCGCAATTTTGGGTGAGGGAGCAAGGGTTTGATGTGTTGCAATAGTTGTTTTCGCAAGCACAATAAAGCCGTTTTGCATCAAAAATGGCACGGTGACTGTTAATTCTGTGAGGGGGATGGCGGTGGCAATTGAGCCTAAACTTTTTGTGCCATCCATAAGTATCAACACACTACGTTGGCGGTGTCGTAAGCCATGCTGGCGTAGCGTGACTTCTTCACGACCTTTGTCAGTCTTGCAATAAATTAAATGTGCGGCGTTAGGCATGGTATTCACCTTGAATAGTAGCTTGTCTATTCTAGTTGGTGAATGTTGCATCCAGATGTCAGTTAGCTAACAAGGTATCAGCCTCTAATAATAATTCGCAGACACCCGCAGGTACGGCTTCGCTGAAGTAATAGCCTTGCATGTAATGCACGTCTATACTTTGCAAGTACGTAACGGCGGCGTTGGTTTCTACGCCTTCAACTACCATTTTCAGATTAAGTGCGTCTGCCATTTGTACGATGGCCTGCATCATGCGTTGACCGTCTATGGTGTTGAGGCGGGCGGTGAACGAGCCGTCTATTTTAATCATGTCTATAGGCATAGCATGTAGTTGTGACAAGGCGGAATAGCCTGTGCCAAAATCGTCTATAGCGAGACTAAAGCCCGCATTTTTTAATTCTTGCAGACGTTTGGATTCATACGACAAATCTAGCAATGCGATGCTTTCGGTAATTTCTAAAATCAAGTCGTTAGGCTTCAGACCATAGTGTGCAACTTTAGCCAGTAGTTTGGGTACGAATAGCGGCGTAAATAGTTGCGCTCGAGAGATGTTGACGGAGGCTTGTATCGCTATATTGGACGCACGCCATAGTTGTAAGCGTTGCAAGGTGTGGTCAAATACCTGCTCGCCTAGCTCTTGGATAATGCCCAAGTGTTCGGCCATGGGGATAAATACCGTGGGTGAAATCCAGCCGTTTTGGTCGTCGTGCCAACGCGCCAAGGCTTCAAAAGCGATGATATGGTGCGAGCGGGTGTCGGTGATAGGCTGATAAAATACTTGTATGGTTTTGTCTTGTACGGCATGACTCAGCCGTGTCTGCATTTGTAAGTTGGCTTTGTCCATGGTTGTGTCATGGATGTCTTGAGAGAATTGCACATTGTTGCGCCCCACGCCTTTGGCATGGAACATGGTGTGGTCAGCCAAGCTCATGAGAGCCTCGGCACTGTCGGCATCGTCTGGATAGACTGCCAAACCTATGCTGATGGTGAGCTTGGTATCCGTGCCGTCTAGATTGATGCTGCGCCGTGCCGCATCACGCAGACGTTCAGCGATATTGCGTATGTCGCTTTCTTGACCCGCATCGGGTAGCAATACGACAAATTCGTCACCACCCCAACGTGACAGGGTATCGACATCTCGGAGTACGCTGGATAAGCGTGCACTCAAGGTTGTGAGTACGGTATCACCTGCTTTGTGTCCTAAGGTGTCGTTGATGTGCTTGAAGTGATCCAAGTCGATAAAACCCAGCGCAACTTTACCGCCTGTACGTTGAGCACGGGTAATTGCTTGCTGTAGGCGTTCTTCTAGTAAAATTCGGTTGGGCAAGCCTGTGAGGGCATCATGCAGGGCTAATTGGGTAATGCGCTGTTCTTGTAGATAGCTACTGGTAATGTCGCGTAATACGCCACGTAGCGCGGTAATTTCTTTTTTGTGCGAGTAGAGCGTAATTAAACGTGCTTCTATCCAAGTTGGTTCGTCACGCGTTGATAAACGGAAGCGGATGAGATGGCTCTGTAGTTTACCCGAGGTGAGTTGTTGTATGGCTAAACTGAGCGCGAGGCAGTCGTCGGGATGGACAAAAGTAGTTAATGCTTCGCCTAGATGCGCATATGCCTGATCATCATTGTCTAATGCTAATAACGTATTCCAAGCGGCACTCATGTTGAGCAGGCGACCATCCAATGACAAGTCAATAATGGCTTCTTCCAGTAAATTCAACGTATCTAGCATAGATAAACGTTGTGCTTCTTCACGCATTAGGTCGGTAATGTCACGGATCAGCGCAATGGTATTACGCGCTTTGCCTGTCTCGGCGGGTAAGGTTTGCAAGCGGCCAAGGAAGAAGCGATCCTCATTATCAAGATGTAGGGTGAATTCAAAAGTAACGCGTTGATGGTGTTTATGTAACTTGGGCGTTGCTCGCAATATCGCCTGCGCCATACTCGCTGGCAGTGCGGCAGTTAATGTGCGACCTATGGCTTGTCGCTCGAGATGGATAGGAAAGGCGCGATTATCTGCCCATATATTTAATATGTGGGCTTGCGCATCATATTCAATAATCATATCTTCGGTTGAGCCAACCAAAGATTGTAAGCGGTGTGTGTTGACGGCTAAATGCTGTTCGGCTTGTTTGCGGGTGAGCGCCAGTGCTAGGCTATTGGCGATAGCGCAAATCACATCTATTTCAACAGGCTGCCAGTTGCGCTGGGTTTGGTGATTAAATAAGCCGATAAATCCTACCATCTCATTATCTATCAGCACAGGTACGCAGAGCGCAGTATGTACTTGTTGTTCGGCAAAAAAAGCGGCTTCAGCAGGCGGTAAATCTACCGTGTGTTTAACGAACACCATGCCCACTTGCAAGCTATCAAATAGCGGTGTGCAACGATCAAAGGTGATGGTTCTGAATTGCGCAAAGTTGGATAAGCGACTGACGGCTTCAATCGCCGACCAAGTGCAGTGCAGCTTGACGCTGGGTTGTTGATGCGTCTGACTGTCATTCAAAAACAGCGTGCAACAGCTCACCCCCGTAGTGACGGCGAGTAGTTGTAATACTTCGGTTAATGTTTGTTCATTAGTTTGCGCTAGTAGTAAAGCAGAGGCTTGCTCCAATGCCTTTAGGTAGCGTTTATAGAGCGCGAGTTCATCCGCCAGCGGTAACTGCATCGTACTGGTGACAATGTGGGTTGCGTGCATGTTGTTGACTCCGTAATATATTTTTATTATTAGTTTGATGCTTTTTTAGGTTAATGCGCGGTGCTTTGTGCCGTGTTCGGGGGGATACGGCGGGGTATCAATTTGTCATCTAGTAGGCGTTCAATTCGCGCAAACACTTCGGCGCGTGCAAATGGTTTTTTCATGAAGTCGTCTGCACCTATACGGCTACCAAAAAACTGCTCAGTGGCTTGCTCATTACTACTAATCATAATAACAGGGATGTTTTTTGTGAGCGGGTCACGGCGTAATAAACGCAATGCGGCAAAGCCGTTCATGCCGGGCAAAACAATATCGAGAAAAATAATATCAGGTCGCTCGGTGCGGGCGATTTCCAGTCCTGTTTCGGCATCTAAGGCTTCGTATATCATGTACGCACCCGACTGTAGCATTTTTTTGAGGGCAAAAACGATGGTGGGCGAGTCGTCAATAATCAGCGCACGCGTGCCTGGTAGTGCGTCGCGGCGTATCTTCATCCGCCGTTCAATTTGGCGCGGTGTGGGTAGTGCAGGCTTACCCAGTAGTGTTATTGGCGGTGGAGGTGCGGGTTGAGGTTTGCTGAAAAAAGAGCTAAGTAATTGCCAGTATCCCATGATTATATTCGCTTATTTTATTGATTTAACACCCGTGTCATTTAGTGTAGCGTATTTCGCCATGCTTGGGGTAAGGGATTATGGATGTTGCCAAATTGAGTTAGCCACGATAGGTGTCATAAACAGTTTTGGCATCCATTTTTGCTTGTTGTTTGGTACGCAAAGCGGGGTTTTCGTCGTGAGCAATAAAGAAATTATCATCTTGTGCTTTCATGACTAGCGCGATAGCAACGGCATCTATCAATTTATAATTCTCGGCGATGAGCGTGGTGATTTCGTCTAAATAGGTTTCGTAGTTCATGGTGTGGGTAGTGGGTGATTAAATTAAGCGAATTATCTGAGCGTTCGCGTCTAGCGTCAATGTTAAGATGTCGTTATATCAATAAATTAGGGATGGTTATGACATTTAAGCATCTGCGTATTATCATTTTATTGCTGGTGCTGACGTTGCTGGCTGGGATGACGTTTTGGGAGCGTTGGTTTGTTGCGCAGTGGATGCGACCATTGCAAGTCGTCGTTTATCCGATTAACGGCGACGATAGCGAGTATGTACAACACTACATAGCCGCGCTGACGGTCAGTGATTTTAATGAAATAGGTACATTTATTGACCAACAAAGCGGGCGTTATCGCTTGTCACCTATCGCCGCACCCGTTATCCGTTTGGCACAGCCCGTACTGACTATGCCGCCACCACCGCCCGCGTCGCCCGCCAGTGCATTGGACGCAGGTTGGTGGAGTTTGAAACTACGTTTGTATGTTTGGCGTAACACCCCATTTTGGCAAAGTTTGGGGCAGGTAAAGCTATTTGTCATTTATCATCAAGGCGAGGCAGGCGTGGCATTGGCGCACTCGTTGGGTTTACAAAAAGGGCTGGTCGGTGTGGTGCACGCGTTTGCGCACGATACGCAGAATGCACAAAATAATGTGGTGATTGCCCATGAGCTATTGCACACATTGGGGGCTACCGATAAATATGATGCGCAATTACAGCCTGTGTATCCCGATGGCTATGCTGAAGTCGATGGCGCAGAGCCGCATTATCCGCAACGCGCCGCCGAGATTATGGCGGGGCGCATTGCGTTGTCACCTAGCCGTGCCGTCATGCCTGCTAGTTTGCAGGCGTGCGTTATTGGCGGTAAAACAGGATATGAAATTCAATGGCATTGATGATGAAACCACATTCACCCGCTTGCGAGCGTAATCAAGCCCCGATATTGGCGCAATTACAATCGCACTTGCGTCATTGCCATCGCGTATTGGAAATTGCGAGTGGTACGGGTCAGCACGCCGTTTACTTCGCTAGTGCTATGCCCCATCTGCTGTGGCAACCTAGCGATTTGAGTGTGCATCATGCGGGTATTAAGGCCTGGCTGGATGAGGCGCAATTGCCTAATATATTGCCGCCGCTGTTACTGGACGTAAACCAAGCTGATTGGGGCGTGAGTGCCGTGGACGCAGTATTTAATGCCAATACGGTGCACATAGTGTCATGGTCGGCAGTGTGCAATCTATTTGCAGGCGTGGCGCGAGTGCTGGTGACGCATGGCGTTTTTTGCCTATATGGTCCGTTTAATTACGGCGGTGCTTATACTTCAGCCAGCAATGCCGAATTTGATAGCTGGCTCCAAGCCCGTGATATTGATAGCGGTATTCGTGATTTTGAGGCGATTTGTGAATTGGCAACGGCATATGGCTTGGCATTGCAGACAGATATTGCGATGCCGTCGAATAATCGGTTGCTGGTGTTTACCAAAGTATCGTAGGCTGGGTTAGCGTAACGTAACTGTCAACATTATTCAGGCAGTGTTTTATACGGATTACGCTCATTCAGCTCATCGGTGTAACTTGCCATGCCTAGCGTCTCACGGGCGAGGAAATCGGCGACGGCGCGGCTGAATTTGTCGTGTGCCAGCCAGTGTGCTGACCAGGTAGTCACGGGTAAAAAACCACGGGCGATTTTGTGTTCGCCTTGTGCACCACCTTCAAACACGCCGATACCATGGGCGATGCAGAATTCGATAGCCTGATAATAACAAGTCTCGAAATGTAAGCCAGAGTGAAATTCCATCGCACCCCAATAACGCCCGTAGAGCGTGTCGGCGGTGTAAATGTTTAACGCGCTGGCGATAGGCTGTCCGTCACGATAAGCGATAATCAGCAACACATTATCAGGCATGGTCGCACCTATGCGCTGGAAAAAATCCAGATTCAGATACGGTGTAGAGCGGTGCTGGATATAAGTGCTGTCATAGCAGCGAGTAAAAAATTGCCAGTGTTGCAGACTGATGTCGTTCCCAGTGTGGTGGGTAAAGGTAATGTCTGCATCACGTACACGGCGGCGTTCCTGCTTGATTTTTTTGCGCTTGTCATTGTTCATGGTCGCCAGAAATGCATCAAAATCAGCATAGTCGGCATTGCGCCAATGAAATTGTACGCCTTGCCGCAACATCATCCCCGCTTGCTGCATTTCCTGCGCCTGCGCTGCCTCAGGAAACAAACAATGCAATGACGACACGCCCAGTGTTTGCGCTAGTTGCAACACAGCATGAATGAGATCGGTGCGAATTTCAGCCGTTGCCGCCAGCACCCGCATCCCCGTAATCGGGCTGAACGGCACGGCGCATAACAGTTTTGGATAGTACGCCAACCCTTGCCGCTCGTAGGCTTCCGCCCACGCCCAATCGAACACATATTCGCCGTAAGAATGGGTTTTCAGATACAGCGGCATCGCGCCTATGAGCACATCGCCTTGCCACAGCGTGAGAAACTGCGCCTGCCAGCCCGTCTTGGGTGTGGCGCAACCACTGGCTTCCAGCGCAGACAAAAACGCGTGCGATAAAAATGGATTGCCATCATTAAGCGCATCCCACCGTGCGGCGGGGATGTGGGCGAGGCTGTCGATGATTTGGAGGCGGGTAGCTGACAAAAGATTCAAAGGTGTGAAGTAAAGGTGTCGCTATTATAGAGTCAAGTTGGATAGGGCGCACTTGTGCGACAATAGCTATTTTTAGAATGACACCCGTGATGACTTTTTCTGTGGCAACGCAACTGACCTTACAAAGCAAAATTGACCAAAAAACCAAGCCGCTCGGTGCGTTAGGGCAGTTGGAAGACTTGGCATTGCAAATCGGCTTAATCCAGCAAACGCTCACGCCAGTATTGCGCCAGCCGACTATGCTGGTTTTTGCCGCTGACCACGGTATTGCTCATGCGGGCGTGAGTGCTTATCCGCAGGCGGTGACTGAGCAGATGGTGCTTAATTTTTTGCGCGGCGGGGCGGCGATTAACGTGTTTTGTCGTGCTAACGGGCTGGATTTGCGTGTGGTGGATGCGGGCGTGAATGCCGATTTTAATGGCGTTGCTGGGTTAATTGATAGAAAGGTTGCTCACGGTACGGCGAATATGGCTGAACAGCCTGCGATGACCGCCGCGCAATGCACATTGGCTTTGGCGCACGGTCAGGCATTGGCGCAAGGTTTGGCGGACGAGGGCTGTAATGTATTGGGGCTGGGTGAAATGGGTATCGCCAATACCAGTTCAGCGGCGTTGCTCGCGCATTGCTACACGGGGTTGCCGCTGGCGGACTGTGTGGGGCGCGGTACGGGGCTGGACGATGCGGGGTTGGCGCGTAAGTTGAGCGTGCTGTCGGCGGTGCTGGATTTACACGGCAAGCCTGACGATGCGATGGGCATACTGCGTTGCTACGGCGGGCTGGAAATCGCTATGATGGCAGGTGCGATGTTGGGCGCGGCGGCACGGGGTATGGTGGTGCTGGTGGATGGTTTTATTGCCAGCGCGGCGTATTTGGCGGCGGCGGCGATACAGCCTGCAATGCGTGATTATGCGGTGTTTAGTCATTGTTCTGGAGAGCACGGGCATCGGCATTTATTGGCACATTTACAAGCGCGACCCTTATTGAGCTTGGGTTTGCGCCTGGGTGAAGGCACGGGTGCGGCATTGGCTTATCCGTTATTGGTGGCGGCGGTGGCTTTTTTGAATGAAATGGCTACATTCGCGTCGGCGGGTGTGAGTGAGCAATGCTAATCAAGCAGTGCCGCTTGATACTCACCGCGCTGGCTTTTCTGACACGCATCCCCATTCCTGCGTGGGTGGGTTATAGCGACGCGCAGTTAAATGCGGCGGTGCGCTATTTTCCGCTGATAGGCTGGTTAGTCGGCGCGTTGGCGGCGGGGGTTTATAGCCTGAGCGTGTTGCTGTGGTCGCCTGCTATTGCGGTTTTATTGAGCATGGTTTTCACGCTGTTGCTCACAGGGGCTTTTCATGAAGACGGTCTGGCGGATTTTTACGATGGCGTTTATGGCGGGCTAACTGTGGCGCGGCGTTTGGAAATCATGAAAGATTCCCGCGTCGGTACTTACGGTGTGCTGGCGTTATTGGCGGTGCTGGGGCTGAAATTTGCCGCATTATCGAGCATGACGATGACGCAGTTGCCGTGGGTGTTGATAGCGGGGCACAGCTTGAGCCGTGCGTTTGCCGTCAGTTTTATTTACAGCCATGATTATGCGCGTAGCGAGGGCGGCAAAGTGCAAGTGGTGGCGCAGGGCTTGCGTTTGCCTGCATTGATTTTTGCGCTGTTGGTGGGTTGTTTGCCATTGTATGGCTTGCCATTGAGCGCATTGTGGGCATTGCCTGCGCTGTTGGTTTTGCGGGTCTGGTTTGCCCGTACTTTAACTAAACAGCTAGGTGGTTATACAGGTGACGCGCTGGGCGCGGCGCAACAGCTTAGTGAGCTGGTGTTTTATTTGGTGGTGTCGGCGCGGCTATGACTGAGTTGATACTCATACGCCATACTCGCGTTGCGGTGACTGGGGTGTGTTATGGGCGCAGTGAGGTGGCGTTGGCGGATAGTTTTGCTGATGAGGTCAGCCATGTTCAGGCGCAGTTGGTAGGTGTAAATGTGAGTGCTTACTACGCCAGCCCGTCTAAGCGTTGCGTGGATTTGATAGCGCAAATATCATCAGCGTTTACGGTGGATACAAGACTGATGGAGCTGGATTTTGGTGCTTGGGAAGGGTTAAACTGGGATGACATTGATCGACAGGCGATAGATTTATGGGCGCAAGATTATGTTAATTCTGCGCCACCTAGTGGTGAGTCTTACGCGCAATTAGCGCAGCGCGTCGCCGCGTTTATTCGTCATATCCCACCGCTAACTTGCGTTGTCGTTATCACCCACGCTGGCGTGATTCGCGCTGTAAACGCATTGTTGAATAATATCTCGTTAGTGGATAGCTTTGCTTTTCAGCCTGCGTGCGGTGAGCTGTATCGGTACGCATTAAGCGAGTTTCGCCAGTATCCAAGTGCGTAAATCGGCGATTTCTGCCATGTTGATTTCATGCCCCATAGCGTAATAATGCTGTTCGGGTGTGTAATGCGGCGCGGTTGACCAGCTGTTTTGCTGTGTTGTAAGCGGAATAATATTATCGTATTCGCCATGTGCGACCCAGAGCGCAGGCGGATTCGCGCAAATTGCGGGCAGGCGCGGTAAGTAACTAGAGAGCGCGGCAATGCCTGCCAGACGATGAGGGCTGGTTAGCCCGCTGTACAAAGCCACCGCGCCGCCTTGCGAAAACCCCGCGAGTACAATGCGTTGCGGGGGGATGCCTAGTGCTATTTCTGAGGCAATCAATTGGTCGATAATGGCTTTGCTGTGCATAAAACCAGCGTCATCTTGTTGCTGGGTAATGTCGGCAGAGATAATATCGTACCAAGCGGGCATGATGTAGCCGCCGTTAATCGTCACTGCTTGCGCTGCCGCGTGGGGTAAAATGTAGCGGCTATTAGGGATATTTAAGCTATCCACCAGTGGGGCTAAGTCATGCCCGTCCGCGCCTAAACCGTGGAGCAAAATGATGCTGGCGTTGGCTACCCCGTGCTCGATAATCAGTGGTGCTTTAGGCATGGTTAAATTGCGCATTGATGGCGGTTAGGCGTTTACCCGCTGGCGTATCGAGTTTGTTGGCGGCTTGTACGGCGGCGGTATAGCCTGCAAAAAACGCAGGCAAGGCTTGCACTATCAGCCGTTTACGTAAACGGCTCGCGCCTTGCGCTGGCCATTCTGGGCGATAATTGGCTTCGGCGACGGCAGAGCAGATTTTCATGCTCCAAGTGTGCTGGTGGATTTGCCATTCATGCGCACGAATAACCATAGCGTGGGCTTTTAAGGTTTCTACACCGACAAACGGACCTATGTATTCGACTTCCAAGGCGGCGGCGATGCCTGCGAGGCTGTGATCTAAATGGGTGAGCGCGTCATCTAATGCGTGATTGATAGCGGGGGTGGCGAGTTTACTTTGGTTGACTAAGTGCTGAATGAAGTCTTTCATGGTGTTGGTATGATAGTTGGCAAATCGTGAATTCTATCACGAGAGCGGTGTATCTTCGAGTTGTCGTTCATTTGCGATGACTAAGGTAAGCAGGTGGCGAATCTGTGTGCCTAGCATTTTGTATTCATTGATTTTTGTGGCTATGTCTTGCGACGGCGGTAACGCCATTTCGTGTAATAAAACATGCTGGCGTTGATGCAGTTGCCAGATTTCGGGCATGATTTTGAATTCGGGTAAGAAAGGGCATAGCGTAAGCTCGCTCAAATGCTCAGCGTGCAGGTGTTGGGGGGCGATTTTAAGTAAATTGAGTATGCTCGTTTCGACGATGAGATGTTGTGCATAGCTTGCCGCCAAACTTTTATTCGGCTGATATGAGAGCGTGTTTAACGCTTGTGCTAACGCGTCGGGTAGGGCGGCGGCATCCACTGGTTTGCAGATACCATAGCCTTGCATGAGCGGTATGTCTAGCGCATCTAAAATACTGCGAATTTTGTGTGTTTCTACGCCTTCGGCAACCAGCTCTATATTCAAGCCGCTGGCTAATTCTTTGATGGCGAGTGCAAATGGTAAGTCGTTCACTTGGCTATCTAGTGTTTTGACAAAAATTTGATCCAGTTTTATTTCTGTAATGGGCAAGTCGCGTAAACGCATTAAATTAGAATGCGCTGTGCCCAAATCATCTAACGCTAAACGCACGCCTAGCTGATGCAATTGATTGAGTATGTGCAAGGTGCTGGGTGCGCTCAATACCTGCTCTTGCTCTAGTATTTCCAATGTTAAGCGTGATGCGGCGATATTGTGCTGTTGTAGCGCGGTGACAATTTTGAGTACGGTATCCGCATCACGCAATAAAAATGGACTGATATTGATAGCAATATCAGGATGAAAATCGCTTTCACGCCATAATGCCAGCTGTGTAAGCGATAAATCTAAGACGGTAAAAAATAATTGAGCGCAGGCGGATTGGTCAAATAGGGGTAAAAAATCATTGGGTAATAATAAGGTATCCGCCGTTTGTAAACGTGCCAGCACTTCTAGCCGTACCAACTCTCGCTTGGCAACATTTAATATGGGCTGGTAATGCAATATCAGATTGCGAGCTAGGTCTGAGGTGAGGTCTTTGCAACGTTTGCTACGTTTTTTGTGTAGGGCGGGCGTGTAATATACCCATGATTGCGTGCGCTGGTGTTTGTGTTGCTTGGCTTGATAGAGCGCCCAGTCGGCATGACGAATCAGGCTTTCAGCGGGATGATTATCTTGTGGAAAAACAGTGACTCCCATACTGGCTGGACAACGTAATAAACTATTGTCATGTAAATGATAAGCAGGCGTAAAATCAGCGTCTAATCGCGCCAGCAAAGTGTCCAAGGTGGCTATATTGGGAATGTCTTTGAGCGTGATTAAAAACTCGTCACCGCCTAAGCGGGCGGCATAATCATCAGCCCGTAAAGCATGGCGGATTCTATCTGCAAACTGTATGAGCACGGCATCACCAGCGGCATGTCCATATGTGTCATTGATGGCTTTGAAATCATCCAGATCCAGCATAATCACAGCTGTTAGGCTGTCGTTCTGACGGCTTAACGTGATAGCTTGATTGAGGTGGGCGGTCGTGTTTCTGCGATTGGGTAAGCCTGTTAGTGTGTCTAATTGCGCTTGTTGCGTGAGCTGTATTTCCATTTTTTTGTGATACAGCTTGTGGTACATCATATCTGCTAAGAGCTGTATTGCGGCTAAAGTATCCTCGCTGGGTGCGTGCTGTGGCTGGTGAGTGAACCAAGAAATAGCCAATACGCCCAGTTTTTCAGTGGCGGTACCTAGCGGCACAAGTAAATTAGCCAGCAAGCCTGCACTGACAAAGGCGGGCATGGCATGATGCGTACTGGCATAATCAGCGTGAAATATGATTTGGTTGGTTTGCAACGCTTGCCCAGCAGTGCCCACATTAGCAGGGAAAGTCAGGCTGCTGACGAGCTGTTGATAATGCGCGGGCAGGCCATGAAAAAAGCGATAGTGCAATTGATTAAACTCATCATTTTCAATTAACGCCACGCCATCCGCACCCAATAAACGCGCAGCTTCTTGTGCCGCAGCCACAAAAAATGCGTCGAAATCCAAAATGCGGATTAAGTTATTCAGTGTGCTGATACTTAGGTGGGGTGTAGGCATAATTTTATCGCCATGGTTATTTAATGAGGACTGCGTCGTGCGGTAAATTTCGACATCAAATTATAATCCTAATGTCATGATAGATGGGTATGTCTATCATTCTTTTACAATTTTTAATGATTATTTTATGATAAAAGTTGGCTATGTTGAGACGGGTATCTACGGCAACATTTTTTGTCAAAATCTGTTATTGTGGCTCTATAGTGAGTAGCGAGTTGCCTTATAAAATTGCACCGCTGTGAGGATGGTATGTATTGGGATGTGATTGCGGTAAAACCGTTACCAGATTATTGCTTATATGTGGAAATAAAAAATGGGCGGGTGGGCATCTTTGATGTAAAGCCTTATTTAGATCGTGGCGTGTTTAACGCATTGCGTGATGTAAATTATTTTAATAGGGTAGGCATTCTTTTGGGTGCGATTACATGGCCTGATGAACAGGATATATCACCAGAAACCTTGCTTGCTGAATTAAAAGATAGCGAATCTAGAATGACACATTTGACATAGTCGGTTGCATAGACAGCATGATTGCTTTACGCTGATAAAAAACATAATTAGTTGCTAGGGGGAGGGATTTTGAATTGCTTATTCAATAAGTTAGTGTCATTTTCTGCGCTCGTTTTGCTTTCGGCTTGTGTGCCGCCGCAGATGATTAAGCCTTCAGCTGGACATTTAGCGGCAACAACAGCATTGCCCTTGCCGCCTGCGCCCACCCCCGTCGTTACCCAGCCGCCACCCGCTGTTATTTCAGCATTGGAAAAGCCGCTTACTTACACCATTGTTGTTAATAACGTACCTGTCAAAGAGCTGTTGTTCGCGCTGGCACGGGACACCAAGCGCAATATCGATATTCATCCTGGCATTACAGGCAACGTCACGTTGAATGCGGTCAATGAGCCGTTAGATGCGATTTTGGCGCGAGTGGCTAGGCAGGTGGCGATACGTTATCAGATGGATGGCAATACTTTGTCGATTTTGGCTGATACGGCGTATTTGCAAATTTATCATCTTAATTATGTGAATTTGTCGCGCAGTACGGACTCCAGCATAGGCGTGGCGGCAAAAATTGCGAGCACGGGTTCGGGTGTGATTAAGGATGCGGGTAGCGTTGACGGCAATAGCTCGGCGACGACGGTGGCGAGTAAGTCTAATAATAATTTTTGGGATGTGCTGGGCGATAATTTGCGGGCGATGTTAATGGCAACGCGGTTAGCAAGCCAGCGTCAAGAAGACAAGCAACAACGGCTTAATGCTGAAAATAATCTGCGTAGTGAGCGTTTATTGCAAGCGCAAGCCGTTGCGCGGGCGGGTGCGGCGGCACCTGGTTTGTATAAGGAGGTCTTTGGTAGCCAGCTTAATTCGCCATCCGTTGAGAGTTTATCTAAGCATGACGTGGTGGTGAACCCTGTGACGGGCACGGTGAGTGTGGTGGGGACGGCGCGGCAACAGGCGTTGGTGCAACAGTATTTGCATCAGGTGAATGCGGCCAGTCAACGTCAGGTGTTGATAGAAGCGACCATCGTTGAGGTGGGTTTGAAAGATCAATACAAAATGGGGATAGATTGGCAACGCGTGGTTGCCGCAGGCGGTGCGGGATGGTTTTTTAGTACGAATCCTGGCGCCAGCAGTAATTTGGCGAATACGCTGACACCTTTTTTTAGCGGTGGTTTTCAGGGGCAAAAATATACGGCGACGCTTAATTTATTGGAATCATTCGGTAGCTTGCGCGTGTTGTCCAGCCCCAAATTGATGGCAATTAACAATCAGACGGCACTGCTTAAAGTGGTCGATAATCTGGTTTATTTCACGGTGAAAGCGGATACGGTTAGCTCGAATAATACTGCACCCGTCACAACTTATACGACCACACCGCAAACCGTTCCCGTAGGCTTGGTGATGAGTTTGACACCCCAAATCGCTGAAAATGGCATGGTTATGCTCAATGTGCGCCCAACGATTTCACGTAAAGTCGGTGATGCTATTGACCCTAATCCTAGCATTATCGCGCCGCTGACTAATAAAGTGCCTGTCATTCAGGTGCGCGAAATGGAATCGGTATTACAGGTAGGTAGCGGGCAAACGGTGATACTGGGCGGCTTGATGCAAGATGATAGTAGCCGTGCGCGTGATGGCATACCCGGCTTGTCGCGCCCCGAAGGCGTGGGGGCGATATTCGGTCAGCAGGAGCGCAATGTGACACAAACCGAACTGGTGATTTTCTTACGCCCAACCGTGATTACTAATCCCACCTTGGAAAGTGTCGAGTTGCAGTCATTCAAGCAGTTTTTGCCCTCGGTTGATGGGGCAAGCTGATGCGGGATTTGGCTGAACACCTGTTAGCCGACGGCATACTCACCAGCGACCAATTGCTGATTGCAACGCAAGAACAGCAAATGACGGGGTTGCCGTTAGCCAAACAGTTGATACAGCTAGGTTTGGTGAGCGCGACCTTAATCGGTGATTATGAAGCCAACCAAGCGGGCATAGCCCGTGTCGATTTAACGCAAGTATTAGTTGATGTGAGCGCATTGCAATGCGTACCTAAGTCGTTGGCGCAACGTCACACTTTATTACCCTTGGCGTACCAAGCAGGCGTGTTGACGGTGGCTGCGCACGATGTGCATCCGTTATTGGCATTAGACCAGTTACGCAAAACGTGTGGCGTGACGCAAGTGGTGCTGATGTTGGCGAGCGAATCGCAATTACTGGAAGCGATAGATAAGCATTACGGCTATGCGCTCGATATTGGCGAGATTTTAGTCGAAATCGAGTCGGGCAAAGCCAGCAATATCATCAATCACGATTACGCCCATCCTGTGGTGCGCGTCATTGATGCGCTATTGATGGATGCAGTCAAGCAAGGTGCATCGGATGTGCATTTTGAGCCTGAAGCGGGTTTTTTGCGCATACGCTACCGCATCGACGGGGTGTTGGTACAAATCCGCGCATTGCACTTGCGTTACTGGTCGGCGATGCTGGTGCGGCTCAAAGTGATTGCGAATATGAATATCGCTGAAAGTCGTGCGCCACAGGATGGGCGGTTTACGTTGACGGTACAAGGTCGTCCGATAGATTTTCGGGCATCTATTCAGCCCATTATGCACGGTGAAAACGTGGTGTTGCGGATACTGGATAGAGAACGCGCGATTATTCCATTGGCTGATTTGCAATTAAGCGCGGTACAACGGCAATTACTCGATGCCATGTTATCGCGTCCAGCAGGTTTGGTGATGGTGACAGGGCCGACAGGATCAGGCAAAACCACTACCTTGTATTCGTTACTGCATCATCTCAACACCGAACAAGTCAATATCATGACGCTGGAAGACCCTGTTGAATATCCGCAAGCACGCATACGCCAAACTTCGTTGCACGAAGCGATTAAGCTAGATTTTGCCAACGGTGTCCGCGCCATGATGCGCCAAGATCCCGATATTATTTTGGTCGGCGAGGTGCGTGATACCGATACGGCGCAGATGGCTTTTCGCGCCGCGATGACGGGGCATCAGGTGTTCAGCACGATACACAGCAATTCGGCATTGGGCGTGTATGCGCGGCTACGCGATATTGGCGTTGCCACGGATATGCTGGTGGGTAATATCAACGGCATCGTGGCGCAACGGCTGGTGCGCCAACTGTGCCCTGATTGTAAGGCGGCTACCCCTGCCGATGAATATGAGCAGAGGGTGTTGGGTGTGGGCGCAACGTTGGTGTATCGCGCCGTGGGTTGTTCGTTGTGTCTGGGGCGCGGTTATCGTGGGCGACGGTTGCTGATGGAAGTGGTGTTGGTCGATGATGAACTGGATGATTTAATCGCGAGCCACGCCGATGCAAGTAGGTTGCGGGCGTATATGCGCAATAAATCATGGCGTAGCTTGGCGGATGAAGCCGTGGCTTGCGTATTGGCAGGACATACCAGCTTGAACGAAGCGCAACGCGTTGTCGATTTGCAACGGCGGTGAAATGGCGAGCTTTCGTTATTTAGCCGTCAATGCACAAGGTCGCCGTCAGCGCGGTGTTTGTGCGGCGGCGCACGAGCTGGATTTAAGCCAGCGTTTAGCGGGCATGGGGCTGGATTTAATCAGCGCACATCCTGTGCGTGCGGGTGCCAAAAGTACACTGACTAACCGCGCTTTGATTAGCCTGTTTGTGCATTTAGCGCATTTGAGTCGGGCAGGTATTGCTTTGCTGGACGGCGTGCGCGATTTGCGCGACAGCTTGCAAGCACCGCCATTACGCCATGTATTGGCAGGCTTGCTGGCAGATATGGAAGCGGGGCGTAGTTTGTCCATGAGTATGGCGGCACAAACCCCTGTTTTTGATACTTTGATGGTGGGCTTGGTACGGGCGGGCGAGGCAACGGGTGAGATGGGTTTGGTATTGACGCACTTAGCCGATAGCTTGAAACGCCAAGATGAATTGCGCATAGAAGTTCAGCGTTTGCTCATTTACCCCGCTTTGGTGTTAGTCATGGTGGCGGCGGTGGTGTTGATGCTATTGCTGTTTCTAATCCCGCAAATTGTCCAGTTAATGACGAGTATGGGCATGGCGATTCCGCTGACGACGAAAATTATGCTGAGTGTGTCGGTAGGTGTGCGTGAGTATGGCTGGCTCATGCTATTGCTCGCGAGCTTGAGTGTGGTTGCGGTGGCACTGTTGTATCGCCATCATGCGGGGTTGCAATACTGGCTGGATGGCATAAAGCTGCGGATTCCCGTACTCGGCGGGCTATTACAGAAAGTCGATTTGGCACGTTTTGCCGATTTTTTTGCGCTCATGTACCAGTCAGGGATTCCTGTTTTTGACGCGCTGGCATTGAGCGCGGATTTGGTTCGTAATCGGGTGTTAGCGGCGGCTATCAGGCGTGCGCGGGTGGCGGTGATTAACGGTGAGCGGCTGAGTGTGGCGTTTGCACATGAGCGTATCTTACCTGCGCTGGTCGTCGGCATGTTGCGTATAGGTGAAACCACAGGGGCGTTGGATAGCGCGTTATTGGAGGTGCGTTATTTCTATCAGCGAGATGTGAGCGAGACGACCGCGCGTTGGTTAAAACTGCTGGAACCTCTGCTGACGCTGGTATTAGGGGTGATATTGGCGGCTATGATAGGCATGGTTTTATTGCCGCTGTATGCGGTATTGGGGACGGTGCAATTGTGACTTATTTCGTCTATTACAGTGCCGCAGGTACCAAAGTTGCGCGACAACAAGGGCGGCATATTGTACCGCTGGATAACATGGATGTGACGCAAATCCCTGCGGATGTGCCTGTGCGCTTGTTGATAGACGGTGTCGATGAGGATTATCAGCGGCTCACCGTACCCCACGTCACAGGGTCGGCACGCCAGCATTTATTAGCGCGACATTTAGGCGGGCTGGCGGCGACTTATAAACTCGCACAATGGCAGGCGCGTTTAACCCACGGGCGGCGGGATGACGTGTATTTGCTGGCGGCGATACACGATAGCGATAATTTGGCGGCTTGCGTGCAAGCGTTGCAACATACGCAAATAGTGGGCATACACAGCACGGCGATGTTGGTGTGGCAAATGGCAAGACGTGTGGATAAGTCAGTCACTGCTTTATGGATAACGCAAGGTTTAGGCGGTACGCGTTTGACTTATCTGGCTAACGGCTGTTTATTGTTTACGCGCCTGTTGGATAGCGATGCCGATGTGGCGGCAGAAATTGCCCATACTCAGCAATATTTAATTAGTCATCAACTATTAGACGCGGCGCAGTCACTCATGGTGCATGATAATCGTGCGTTGGATTATTTAGTGCAGTGTCGTGCAGGCTTGCCTAATTTTGCGCCGCCGTGGATGTTGCGGCACGCTAGGTGGCGGCAAATTGCGCGTTGGTGGCGGGCGAGTATGTGGGTGATTAGCGTATTAGGGCTGGCGGCAGGTGGTTATTTTTATCAGCAACATCAGCAGTTGCTACGGTATAGACTAGCCTTGCCGCACACGCCGTTAGTGGCTGTGCAAACGATGCAAATAGCGGATAAACAAGCGGCATTGGCATTGTATCAGCAGCTACGTCACGCACCGCAATTGCCCGCAGATTTGGCTTGGTTAAGCAATATACTTACCGTTTACCCGCATTTGCAAATTCAGCAACTCACTTGGCGGCAAGCCAGCGGTGGCGTGCTGGTGTTGGCGGGTGCGGTGCAGGGTTTGGATACGCTGGCAGCGATGACCGAGGTGGATGGTTTTACTGCCCATTTGCGGCGCGATAAGCGCGTGTTACAAGTACAGGTTGCGCAATTGCCAATTAACCGCGACCCACAGCTGGCGGTGCATGGCGGTGTGATGCCCACGTCGGCAAAATTTGCGTTGCAAGTCGATTTGCGGGGCGTGCCATGAAGCCTAAATTAACTTGGTTAATTTCTATGTTGGCGATATTGATGCTGGCTATTGCGGGCTGGCAATGGTGGCAGAGTATGCAATTGCAGCGAGCGATAGACACACGCTTGCATGAATTGTCGGCGGCACAGCAACAACGGGTGCAAACTCTGCGTGACGGTGATTGGTGGCGGCAACATGAAGCGGATTATCAACGACTATTAGCGACAGGTTTTATAGGCGAAGATGCGCGAGTGGATTGGCATCAGGCATTGAGTCGGGCGAGTAAATTAACGGGTGTGCATCATGCTGAATTTGACATTGCCGCCCAAGTGCCGCATCAACCTGAGGTGAAAATCGGGCAACGGCTATTGCGCGACAGCATCGTACATTGGCGTGGCGAGGTCGCACATGAAGACGTATTAGTCACACTGTTGGCGCAATTAAGCCAAGCTGGGCATGGGCTATTTAGCGTGCGTAGTTGCACCTTGTCTCACGCCGACGAACAAGCGTTGATAGGTGTGGATTGTGAATTTAGTTGGCAGGTGTTGTCATGATAATACGTTTATTTTTACTGCTGTTTAGCGTGCAGGCTCTCGCGGCAGATTTGCCTGGGCGTTTGTTTTATACGCCCGCGCAACGGCTGGCAAAAAAGCCGACGGCAGCGGTGGCGCGGTCTGTTTCGTCCGTTGCTTATCAAGGTTACGTGCAACGCAGCGACGGTGTTAATAGTATCTGGATAGGCGGTAAAGTGCAGGCAGTGACAGGGCAGGTTAATTTGAACCAGTTTAAGCCTGCCTCTGCCCCCGCACTCAAAGTGGGACAGCGTTACGACGGGCAACAGCATCGGGTGCTGGAAAACTACGAGCAAATAGCCGAGCCGCAGATGATGGATACGCCTCGCTGGCAACCGCCTAATCTGGATAAATACGATGCGTATTAAACGCCAGCAACACGGCGCAGTATTGCTGATTTTGGTTATCAGCATGTCTGCCGTTGCTTTGCTGTGGTTGTATAGTCGCTGGGTGCGCCACGATAGCGGTGAGCAGACGCAATTCGCGCTACATACTGCCCAATCTGCGTTGCTAGGGCGATCGGTTGCTGATGCGAATCGTCCTGGTAGCTTGCCTTGCCCCGACACTAATAACGATGGCGTTGCAGAGCTATTAGCAGGCGTGCAATGCCCTAATTATCTGGGGCGGCTACCTTGGCGCACGCTGGGTTTGAGCGATATTCGAGATGGCTCAGGTGAGCGTTTATGGTATGCCTTATCCGCTGATATGCGTGATGCGTCGGGCAATATCATCAATAGCGCAGTGACGATAGGGCAGTTGCAAATGAACGCCAACCCGCAACAAGTTGCTATTGTTTTTGCACCCAATGCCGCGCTGACCAACCAGTCCCGTGATAGCACGCAACAAAATACAGCCAGCCTGTATCTGGATGCCAGTAATGCTGACGGCGACAAATTGTATGAGTCAGGGCTATACGATGCGGTGAACTTTAACGATCAAATCCACGCCATTAGCCAAGCGCAATTATTCACGCTAGTCGAAAAACACGCGCTGCAACAATTCGCCGTCGCCATTGGGCAATACGATACGGCACACCACGCCTATCCCTACGCGGCCAATGCCGCAGGTGATATGCAAACAGGACAGTTGTCTGGCACTATACCGTATAACACGCTGAATTTAGCCACCAGCGCATGGGCGCAAAACCACTGGTTTGATAGCTTGTCCGCCGTGCCCTATCAAGTTAATACGAGTTTGGATAGCGTAATAATGCAGTTGCGCTATTGCCATGCCAACCTCACACGCGGTCAGCCATTACAGGTGCAATGTGGATAAACAACACGGATTCAGCTTGATAGAATTAGCCTTGGTGTTGGTGGTTTTGAGTATTGCCCTAGGCGGTGCGCTGATGCCGCTTAATGCCCAAATCGAACAGCAACAATGGCGCACCACCCAGCACAGCCTGCAAACTGTACACGATGCACTATTAGGCTTTGCCGTGCGCAATGGTCGCCTGCCGTGCCCCGCCAGCACTACCAGCAACGGCATAGAAAGCCCTGCTAACGGTGGCATTTGCACCAATCCGCGCAACGGTTACGTGCCTGCTGTGAGTCTAGGCTTGAGCCAACTCGACGAACTAGGTTACGCCTTGGATGCGTGGGGTAATCGCTTGCGCTACGCCGTCGCCACCAGCAATAGCGCGGCTTACACAACCACGGACGGGATTAAAAATGCGGGGCTGTCAACATTGCAATCGGAGTTGCAAGTGTGCGCCAGTACCACGGGCATTACCAGCAGCAGTTGCGGCACGGCTATCGCGTTAAGTTCATCAGGCATCAACGCCCCGCCCGCTGTGATTTATAGCGTGGGCAAACTTGCTGCGCCTAATAGCGCAGACGAAACTGCGAATCAAGATAACAACCCAATTTTTATCAGCCACACTTTAACCACAACCGCAGCTAGTACAGGTGCATTTGATGATGTTGTAATATGGCTATCGCCGAATGTGTTGTATGGGCAAATGGTTAATGCGGGGGTGTTTTAGTGTTTGTTACGCGCTTATTCGGTCACAGGATGGGCGTAGTTGTAATATCTTAAGCTCCTAGTGCTATTGCGTAGTGGTTATCAGCATAAAGCGCGATACTATTTACCACCCAAATCACGCACGCTGACATTGATATTGATGTACTGATGCTTTTTGTTGGCAGTGACGATGTCTAGCTTCATGGGGATGCTGTCGCCTTGTTTCATCGCTTGCTTGAGGTCAAATAGCATGACGTGCAGGCCGCCTGGCGCGAGGCTGATGGTTTTACCTTTGGGTAAGTCGATTTGTTTGACTTCGTGCATGTCCATGATGCCTTTGTCCATGCTCATGGTGTGTAGTTCCAGTTTGCCAGCGGCGGGGCTGGTTGCGCTGATAAGTTGGGCGTTGACGGGGCTGGTGATGTCCATGAATGCGCCTGCGACGGCTTGCCCTGGCGCGGTGGCACGCATCCATGCGTTGCTGACTTTGATGTCGGCGGCGAAGGCGGTTTGCGCGAATATGAGGCTGAGTAATAGGGCGGCTTTTTTCATGATGTGCTTTCTGTTGTAGGGAAAGTCAGATTGTCGCGCAATTATAACCGCTACGCCTGCGACAAAGTGTCGCAGGCTAACTTTTATGCGCTTAGTTTTTGTGTAAGGGCGGGTAAAATAGCGGGATGATAATTCCATCGACATCATTAACTACGATTCCCGTTGAGGGTGTGTTGCGCAACTTATTTCGCTTGCGTTTGTTTGCTATGGCGGGGCAATTATTGGCATTGATGGTGGCCGAGTATGGGTTGCACATTGCCTTGCCGTGGTCAGCGATGCTGACGGTGGTGGCGGGCTTGGCAGTGTTAAACGCGCTGACTTGGTGGCGGCTAAGGCTGGCTAGTGCGGTGACTGCGCTGGAGTGTTTCGTGCAATTGCTGGCGGATATGGCGGGATTGACCTTGTTGCTATATTACAGCGGCGGGGCGAGCAATCCGTTTGTGTCGCTGTATTTAATCCCGATTATCATTGCGGCAACGGCTTTACCTGTGCGCTATGCTTGGCTGATGACGTTATTAAGCATATTCGCGTATTCGTTGCTGACGCAGTTGTTTGTGCCGCTAAGTTTACCGCCTGGTGCGGTGGAGTTTTCGCTGCATTTGGCAGGGATGTGGCTGAATTTTATTGTTAGCGCGGTGCTGATTGCCTATTTTATAGGCAAAATGGCAGGCTCTATCCGTGCGCGGGATGCGGCATTGGCACGAGTGCGGGAAAGCCGTTTGCATGATGAGCAATTGTTGGCATTGGGTAATCTGGCGGCGGGGGCGGCGCATGAGCTGTCCACGCCACTGGCGACGATGTCGGTGGTGGCGGAGGAGCTACAATATAGTTGTGCTGAGGATATTGACACGCAAGCGTCGTTGCAGATATTGCGTAATCAGGTAAGCGCATGTAAAACTATCTTGACGCGTCTCACATATATGAACAGGCAAGGGCGGGCGGAGGATGGCGACGTGTTGCGGGTTGATGCGTGGTTGGCAGTGCTGTTAAATCAATGGCAATTGATGCGACCACAGGTGCGGGTGACTACGCGGATGCTAGGTGTTTCAGCTATGCCTAGTTTGCTGAGTGCGCCTAGTTTGTATCAGGCGATGTTGAGTTTGTGCAATAACGCGGCAGACGCGGCGGATAATGGTGTTGAAATTGAGCTGGATTGGGATGCCAGCGCGGTGCAAATTGCGGTGTTAGATAGGGGGGATGGCTTTAGCGACCCCGCGCAAGCGAGTGCGATTTTCTTTACCACCAAAGCGGCGCAAGGCGGTTTTGGGATGGGCTTATTTTTGGCGAATGCCAGCATAGAGCGACATGGCGGTAGCGTGGCTTTACTGGCGCGTGAGGGCGGTGGTGCACGGGTGTTGGTGCGTTTGCCTGTGTGCGAGGTGCGAGTATGAGTCGTGAATTATTGCTAGTCGATGATGACGAGACTTTTTGCATGGTGTTGGCGCGTGCGCTGACGCGGCGTGGTTTTAATGTGCGCACAGCGCAAAATGTGGCGACGGCCTTCGCGCTGGCGCAACAAATCATGCCTGATGATGCGGTGCTGGATTTGAAAATGCCAGGCGAGACGGGCTTGGTTTTAATTGGTCAGTTAAAACAGCTTAATCCCGCTATGAATATCGTTATGCTCACCGGTTATGCCAGTATTGCGACAGCGATAGACGCGATTAAGCTAGGTGCAACGCATTATTTAGCCAAGCCTGCGGAGGTCGATGAAATAGTCCGTGCGCTAGGTTCAAATAGGGTAGATACACCGCCAGCCATCGTTACGCCGTCACTCAATCGTCTGGAATGGGAGCATATACAGCGCGTGCTTCATGAGTATGAGGGCAACATTTCCGCGACAGCAAGGGCGTTAAATATGCACAGACGAACGTTGCAACGTAAGCTGTTCAAACATCCTGTTGATAAGTAATTTTTTACATTGTGCGTGCTGTTAATTCGTTATACTTGGATTTTATAATGAATAATGAGGTGTCGTGATGAGCTTTATCAGCGAGTTCAAAGAGTTTGCCATTAAAGGCAATGTAATAGATTTAGCCGTGGGTGTGATTATTGGCGGCGCGTTTGGCAAAATAGTGGACTCGTTCGTCAAAGATATTGTCATGCCGATAGTGGGTCAAATGGTCGGCGGGGTGGATTTCAAACAGCTCTATGTGAATCTAGGCAATCAAACTTTTACCACGCTAGATCTGGCTGAAAAAGCAGGTGCGCCGTTGATTAAATACGGTGCTTTTATCAATACCGTGGTGGATTTCACTATCGTGGCATTGGCAATTTTTGTAGCGGTGAAAGCCATTAACAAGATGAAAAAAGATACACCTGCCGTACCCGCTGCACCAGCTGTTACGCCTGAAGACATCGTTCTACTACGCGAAATTCGCGATAGCTTGAAGAAGTAAATTACTCACAAGCGGTTTTTTTAATCGCTGGTCCACCAAATGTAGCCTGCATTTTTTTGATTGCTTGCACCTCTTCTATATTGAGGTGTTGGAAAGAGAAATTGCGGGTTGCTTTGCCTCTGGCTTCTATTTGTGCGTTGATACCTTGTTGTTTTAGCTTGGCGAGGTGCTCGTTAGCGGCGGCTTCTTTACCGTATAGTCCCATAGAGATGGCGTTTTGCCATTTACCGTCGCGGACGATGGCGATGTCTTTAATGCCTGCATTGGTTAATGCGCTTAGTTTATCGTCGGCTTCTGCTTTGGATTTGAGGGGCGGTAAATAGACCCAATAAGGCCCGCCTTGTGAGTCGGTTGTGAGCGTGCTCAGGCGTTCGCCTAGCTTGAAGTGGCTCAAGCGCAGGCTGGCATCGTCAACACGGTGTGCGGGGATGGGACCCCAGCTTAGGCATATATTGTTAGCTGTGGTAACGGGCGCGGTAGCGATTTCGATTTGTGTCGCGGGTATGGGTACGGCAACGGGTGCGGCAGTTTGAGTGGGTAAGGATGGGCTGGTGCTGGGTTTGGGCGTGGCAATGACGGGCGGTGCGGCGTGTACGATTTGTATGCGTTCGGGATATTGTTCGCGCGGGATGGGCGCAGGCACGGGCTGCCCCCATTGCATCCAAGCAAATGTCAGTAAATTGGCTATCAGTAAAATCAATATCAGTAGTCTCAAGAATAAACCTCGTGTGCGATGACTGCTAAACCTGTTAAGACTAAATTGTCCACTAAATGCACGGGATAGGAAAGTAGCGGTTGAAGTAATGCCGCGTCGCCACCGTGTAACCAAATATCCACGGCGAGATTGTTCTGCACCATGAGTTGTTGTGCGGCGGTGTTGACGGCACTGCTAATCGCGACTAATGCGCCTGTGTGGATAGCATCGGCGGTGTTGGTTGGGAACGGCTGTAATTGTCCGCTATCTAGTGTTAATTGCGCGGTGTTATGCGTCAGTGCGGCTTGCATGAGGCGCAAGCTAGGCAATATCATGCCGCCCAAAAAATCACCTAGTGTCAGCGTGTCTATGGTGATGGCAGTGCCTGCGCTGACGATAATGCTGTTGCGTGCGCCGAGTGCGTGTGCGCCTATGAGTGCCGCCCAGCGGTCACTGCCGAGTTGTTGCGGTCGCGTGTAGTGATTGCGTACCCCGCATCGTTCGGTGCTGGCGGTGAGTGTGACTATGTGGCTACCTGAGTAAGCACTTGCTATCGTGTTAGCCACTGTATCACCTGCTACATTGCTGACGACGACGCGTGTTACCGTACCTGTGTGCTGCGCGATTTGCGGGCTGTCGGCGTGGCTTAGGTTACCTAGTCGGCATTGATTTTGGTCGTCTGTATGTTGCCATTTAATACGCGTATTGCCCGCGTCTATGAGGAGTAGGCTCATGCGCTATATCGCCTTGCGTGGTGTACTTCGCCACTGTGGATGTTGATTTGTTTGTCATCATCAGTTAATAACAAAAGTGCGCCGTTGTCGGCAATGCCAACGGCGATACCTTGTATGCGTGTGCCATTGCTCATTTGTATTTGCACAGGCTGGTCGGCGTAAGCGTGGGCGGCGTTCCATTCATTGCGTAAATTCTGCAAGCCGTTACGCTCAAACTCATCCATGACGTGGTTAAGATCGGTGAGCAAGGTTGCCAACAAGGTGTTGCGTGATAGGCTGTGCCCCAGTATTTCTTGGGTGTCGGTGACCGCTTGATCTATGCTGGCGCGCATGTCGGTGGGGAGCTGTATGTTGATACCTATGCCGATGATGGCCGTCGTGGGCCCGTTCATGTCGCCTTGTACCTCTATCAGTATGCCCGCCAGTTTGCGTTGTTGCCAGAGTAAATCGTTAGGCCATTTGAGCTGTGCGTCTTTGATACCCAGTTGACTCAGGGTGCGAATAAGGGCGATGCCGACGGCTAGACTTAAGCCCGCTAATGCCGCCATGCCTTGGTTGAATCGCCAGCGTATCGAGCAGGTTAAACTACCACCTAGCAGGCTTTGCCACACGCGCCCGCGCCGCCCACGACCTGCTGTTTGTTGCTCGGCAACGAGGCAATGACGGTGCGGCGTGGGTTCAACAGCGTGCAGTAGCGCGGTGTTGGTTGAGTCTATGCTGTCAACGATGTCGATACGATAAAGATCGGCGGTATTTGGCATGGCGGCGCGGATTTTGTTGGCATCTAGCCAATCGGGGATGTTGGCAAGTTGGTAGCCACGCCCACGCACTTTATAGACGACGATGCCCATACTTGCCGCCCCCGCAATGATGTTGCTGACGCTGGCACGTGAAATTTGGTGTCGCAGTGCCAACTGCGTGCCAGAATGAAACTGACCGTTAGACAAATCGCGAAGTAGGGGGAGTAGCAATGTATGCAAAGCATTAAGTTATTTATAAGAGTGTGGTAATTTTAGGCTAAAACCCGATAAAATGAATATCAATTTCTTAATATCGCGGTAGCTATGGGTTATAAACGACGTGCGCAGGTGGTTTTTTTGGGCGGTTTGCATCCTGCCCCTGCTAATCTGGCGGCACATTATGCGCATAAATTGGGCGAGCAATGGTTGTTAGCACGCGCGGCTGTTTTGCCAGGTGTGGCGGGGGATGTACCCGTATTGAGCGATGACATGCTGGCATGGGCGGATTTGTTAGTGACGCTGGATGCGGCGGCATTGGCGGCGAAGCCTGCGTTGCGTGCGGGGGTGCAGCATCGGCACTATCCGTTTGAGCCTATACCTGCTGTTACTGATAAAGCGGCTTGGCAGGCTTTGGCGGCACAAGTGCGGGCGCGAGTTGCGGGTATGATAGGTGGAATGCAGTTAATGGAAAAAGCTGCTGATGAATTTAACGTAGAGGATTAAAAAATGGTCGCAAAACAATTAGCAGCACACGCAGAATTAGCGCAATTTATGAGTCAGCAGTATTTATGCGAATCATTGACGGTAGCAGAAGTGAGCACTTTGTTGAATTATTTGAGTGTGCTGAACTTTGACCAAGACGATATTTTGTCGGATGTGGGCGATGTTGGTGATGAGCTGTATTTTGTGGTTAAAGGCGAAATCGCACTGATTATTCCTGATGGACAGAATGAATACGAAGTGGTGCGTTCAGGTATGGGCGAGATGCTGGGGATGATGTCATTCTTTGATAAGCGTGCGCGTTCTGCGCGTTTGGTCGCCAAAGCTAAGGAAACGCAAGTGCTCAAATTATCTCGCGCGATGTATAAACGCATGAAAGTTGAGCATCCTTATATTGCGATTAACATCGTTGAGCAGGCTATTTTGAGCTTGGATAAATTGTTCCGCTCAGTCAGTAGTGATTTTGCGCAATTCTCGCATTATTTGTATGGTGCGGGTGTGAAGGCGTAATTAACGTTTTAATAATGAATGGGGGTAAGTATGGGCTTGTTTGATTTTGCCAAGAAGCAGTTTATTGATGTTATCCAATGGACTGAATCTGAGGATGGCATACTTGCTTCCCGCTATCCGATGATGGATATGGAAATCCAGAATGGCGCATCGTTGACCGTGCGCGAATCGCAAATGGCGGTGTTTGTGAACGAGGGCATGGTGGCAGACGTATTCGCACCAGGCCGTTACACGCTGACGACGCAAACCTTGCCCGTGCTGACCAACTTGAAAAACTGGGATAAGCTGTTCGACTCACCGTTTAAGTCGGATGTGTATTTTTTTAGCAGTCGCTTACAATTGGATTGCAAATGGGGTACGCCTAACCCGATTACTATCCGTGACCCTGAATTCGGCATGGTGCGTCTGCGTGCGTTTGGGATATATGCGTATCGTTTGGTTGACCCTAAAAAATTCCACGTCGAAATCAGCGGCACCCGTGAAGTTTATACGGTAGCCGATTTGGACGGGCAATTGCGTAACACTATGGTTGCGGCGATGAGTGATTTATTCGCGCAATCTGGCGTGGCATTTATCGACATGGCAAGCAATCAGGATGAGCTGGGCAAACGCTTGCATGAGAAGTTAGTGCCCACTTTTGAGCGTTATGGCTTGGCGTTGGATAGCCTGGTGGTGCAAAACATTTCCTTGCCTGAAGAATTGCAAACCATGCTGGATCAGCGCATACGCATGAATATGATGGGCGATGTGGGTAAATATACGCAATTCCAAACTGCGCAGGCGATACCGATAGCGGCGGCGAATGAAGGTGGTTTGGCGGGCATGGGTGCAGGTTTAGGCGTGGGTGTGGGCATCGGTCAGGCGATGGCAGGGGCAATGACAGCACCGCCCGCAACGGCGGCTGTGGCACAGACGGAAGACATCCCCGCATTGTTAGAAAAACTGCACGAATTGACCACTAAAGGCATATTGACGGCGGCTGAATTTGAAGCCAAAAAAGCTGAATTATTGAAAAAACTGATGTAAGGCGAGGCATGAATTACGTCGCGCATTGCCCTAGCTGTGGGGCGCAAGTGCTGTTTCGTTCAGCCGCTTCGGTGCTGGCTGTGTGCGAATACTGCCAAAGCACGCTGTTACGCCATGATATGGATGTCGAAAATCTAGGCAAAATGGCGACTTTACTGGCGGATGCCAGCCATTTGCAATTGGGCGTAGAGGGGCGTTATCACGGTGAGCATTTTGCCATCGTCGGGCGCATACAGTTGCAATATGAACAAGGCGTTTGGAATGAGTGGTATGTGCTGTTTGACAGCCAGCGTGAGGCTTGGTTATCGGAAGCATCAGGCAATTATGTATTTACTTTCCCCACCCCGTTGACTGCTGACGTGCCTGCCTTTGCTGATTTACGTGTCGATCAGCGGGTGCGTTTACTTAATCAAGATTTTACCGTTAGTAATATTGAAACAGCGACCTGTATCGCGGTGGCAGGCGAGTTGCCGATAGCCGTCAGCGCAGGTTATGCCGCACCTGTGGTGGACTTGTCGAACAACACCCATTTTGCCAGCCTAGATTACAGCGCGGATAAGCCGTTGTTGTATCTGGGCGAAGAAGTCACGTTGAGCAAATTAGCCCTCACAGGCTTACGTGAGGGTGGGCAGGCAACGGCGATGGTGGTGAAAAATTTTAATTGCCCTAGCTGTGGCGCGGCGTTGCAAGTTCATGCCAAAAGCATATTGAGCGTGGCGTGTGGTGGTTGCGGCAGTGTGATTGATGTGGGCAATACCCAGTATAAAATTTTAGCCAAGTATCACAGCCAAGTGCATTATACGCCGCGTCTAAAGTTAGGCTCGTCAGGTAAGTTTCGCGGTGTGCAATATCAGATTATCGGTTATCTGCGCCGCCGCGTGACGGTGGACGGCTTGCCTTACGAGTGGGCTGAGTATTTGCTTTATAGCGATAAAGCCAGCTTTCGCTGGTTATCCGAGGAGCGCGGGCATTGGAATTTTATTTCGCCAACGACGCGTAAACCGACACCTAGCGCGAGTTTGTCTAAGCCTAAAGTGAGTTTTCTTGGGCGTGACTATACGCATTTTCAAAATAGTACGGCGGTGACGACCTACGTCATTGGTGAGTTTTATTGGCGTGTACGGGCGAATGAAACCATAGCCATTAGCGACTTCATCTCGCCGCCTTTGATGTTAAGCCGTGAGCTAACCGCAAAAGAGGTGAATTGGTCTATAGCGGAATATGTCATGCCCGCAGAAATTGCCAGCGCGTTCAAGCCTGACGAGGCGTTAATGGAGCCCATAGGCATTGCCGCGAACCAACCCTCGCCGCATAACGCGACGATGCGGCGTTATGGTAATGCTTTTGTGATTTTTATGTTGATTTTGCTGGTATTGCAAATAGGCTTTGTGATTGCGGCACAACGAGCGTTGGTGTTTCATGATGTGCTTAATTTTGAGTCCTATACAGGGCGCAGTGTGACTACGCAGCCGTTTGAGATTAAAGGCGGTCATGCTGCGAATTTGCAAGTTAGGAATCAAGCCAATATCGACAATAATTGGCTGTATCTGGATATGGCTTTGGTCAATACGGATACGGGGCAACGCTATCAGTTTGGGCGTGAGCTGAGTTATTACCACGGCTATGATAGTGATGGCGCGTGGACTGAGGGGCGGGCGGGTGATGAGGTGGTGTTGTCCAGCGTGCCAGCAGGGCATTATTTTATGCAGGTGGACGCAGATATGGCGGCGAATTCATTGCCGCTGACCGATACCATTACTTTGGTACGTGACGTGCCTGCGTGGAGTAACTTCTGGTTGACTTTGGTGGGCTTAAGCATAGTGCCGCTGATTGCATGGTGGCGCGGCAGTCGGTTTGAATCACAGCGTTGGGACGAGAGCGATTATGCGGATAGTAGTGATAGCGGCGACAGCGGTGGTGACGGCGGGGGCGATTGATGTTGTATAAAAGTTTTATTGTCATGGGGGTGGCGTTGTTGAGCCTGTATAGCTATGCCCAATATCAGGGCTGGAGCGCGTGGGGGGTGAGTGAGTCCAGGCCAGGAACCAGTGGCTCAGGCGGGCATGGTAGCGGCAGTATGGGACGTAGTGTTTATCATAAATAGTGGGGTGTGAAATGGACTTGATGAATCCACAGTATTTGCTTAATTCGCTGGTGTATTCGGTGTTGGGGGTGGCGGTTTTTTGGCTGGCATTTATTGTAATAGATAAACTGACACCCTATGATTTATGGCGTGAGCTGGTTGAGGAGCGCAATACCGCGCTGGCGATTGTGATTGCGGCGATGTGTTTGGGCATAGCACTGATAGTTGCATCGGCGATACATGGCTGAAGTGGCGCGGCGTAAGCCATTGCAATTTGCGTTGTTATTTTCGGTATTCGTGATTGCCTCATGCGGGTTGATTTATGAGTTGGTCGCAGGGGCGTTATCCAGTTATTTACTGGGCGATTCGGTGACGCAGTTTTCTACCGTTATCGGCGTATATCTGTTTGCGATGGGGGTGGGTTCGTATTTGTCGCGCTTTGTTGAGCGTGGCGTGGTGGTGCGCTTTGTGCAAATTGAATTGCTGGTGGGGATTATCGGCGGCAGTTCGGCTTTGGTGTTGTTTTGGGTGTTTGCTTATCTGGCAGTGTCGTTCAAGTGGATGTTGTACGGCGAAGTGCTGCTGATAGGGATATTGGTGGGGCTGGAAATCCCACTGGTGATGCGCATACTTAAGCAGCATTACAGCTTTAAGGATTTGGTTTCACAAGTATTGAGTGTGGATTATTTAGGTGCGTTGGTGGTGTCGTTGGCATTTCCGATTGTCCTTGTGCCGCATTTGGGCTTAATACGCACCAGTTTGATGTTTGGTCTATTTAATGTGTTGGTGGCGATTTGGACGATATGGTTGTTTCGTGATCAAATCGGCGGACGTGTTGGATTGCGCTGGCAGGCGGGCGCGGCGGCGGTGTTGTTGGTCACGGGATTGGTGTTCGCAGATCGTGCCACCACGCTGGCAGAAGAAAACCTGTACGCCGATCAAATCATTTACAACGAAACCACAGCGTACCAGCATATTGTGCTGACGCGCTGGAAGAACGATTTGCGTTTGTTTTTGAATAACAATCTACAATTTTCATCGCGTGACGAATATCGTTACCACGAGGCGTTAATTCATCCCGCTTTGCAGGCCGTGCCGCACGCACGCACGGTATTGGTATTAGGCGGCGGTGACGGTTTGGCAGTGCGTGAGATATTGAAATATCCCCAAATTAGCCAAGTCATGCTGGTGGATTTAGACCCGCGCATGACCCAACTATTTACGCATAATCCGCAACTTGCCGCACTCAATCATCACGCGCTGTCATCGCCTAAAGTGACGGTGATTAACGACGATGCTTTGCGCTGGTTGAATGCAAATGAACAGAGTTATGATTTTATCGTGGTGGATTTCCCTGACCCGACTAGCTTTGCGCTGGGTAAGCTCTATTCACAAACATTTTATCAGCTCATCAATCAGCATTTATCACAGCATGGTTTAGCGGTGATTCAATCAACCTCACCGTTGTATGCGCGTAAATCGTTTTGGAGCATCGTCCATACGATACAAAGCGTGGGTTTGACTGCGACACCGTATCACGCGCTTATTCCCTCGTTTGGCGAGTGGGGTTATGTGATTGCCAGTCACGTGCCTTACGCGCCACCTGCGCATTTTGATGTGGCGGGATTGCGTTTTGTGAATGCGGCGTTAATGCCCGTGTTGTTTCAGTTTCCGCTAGATATGGCAGAAGTGCCCGCCGAGGTGAATCGGCTGAATACGCAGGCGTTAGTTAATTACTACGAAGCGGAGTGGAAAAATCAAGCGCCGTGAGTTTTTGTTGAGCATGGCGGCAGGTGCGGTATTGCCTGCTTGCACATCGTCGGCGAGCTTGCCGCAGGGGCAGTTGCTTGCGCCGTCTATGGCGTTGGGACACAAATTACGCGGCTATGATTTCCCCCCTGCCAGTCGCACGCGCAAAGTCGATATTGCCATTGTCGGCGGTGGCGTAGCAGGTTTGTCAGCGGCATGGCAATTAGCGCGTGCGGGCGGGGCTGACTTTCAGCTGTTTGAATTAGAAAGTAGCACAGGCGGCAATGCGCGTAGCGGGCAAAATGCGACGAGTGCTTATCCTTGGGGGGCACACTATTTGCCTTTGCCTGGCAAAGAAGCGTTATTTGTGCGTGAGCTACTGGCGGATTTGGGCGTGTTGCAAGGCGACCCCTACGCGGCAAATCCTCGCTATGACGAACGTTATTTATGCTTTGCGCCGCAGGAAAGATTGTATAAAAACGGCATTTGGCAAGAAGGTTTGTTGCCGCAAATCGGCGCAACCGCTATCGACCAAGCGCAGTATCAGCGGTTTTTTCAGCTCATCAATCAGTTGCAGACGCGTGTGGGGCGTGACGGCAAACGCGCCTTTGCATTGCCGATGGCATTATCGTCGCAAGACGCGGATTTGCTGGTGTTGGATAACATCAGTATGTGTGATTATTTATATCAGCATCGGCTCACCAGCGAGCCATTGCATTGGTATGTCAATTATGCTTGTCGAGATGATTACGGTACGGATTATCGCCTCGTTTCAGCATGGGCTGGGCTACATTATTTTGCAAGCCGTGATGGACACGGCTTGCATACCGATAGCGATGCCGTGCTCACTTGGCCAGAAGGTAATGCTTGGTTGACACAACGCATGGCAGAGCAGGTGCAATCGCACATAGTCACCAATGCCTTAGTGCATCGTATAACAACCAGTAAAGTAGGTGTGAGTGTTGATGTGTTTGACTCCGTGCATCAGCAAACGACACGTTGGCAAGCCAAGCAAGTGATATTTGCCGCGCCTGCGATGTTGTTGCCGCATATTTGGGCGAATCCTGATGGGGTGTATGCCGCGCAATCGACCAGCTACGCACCTTGGCTGGTGGCTAATCTGAGCGTTAAGCAAACCCCGCAAGATAATAACGGGGCAGAGCTGGCGTGGGATAATGTGATTTATAATAGTCCTGCATTAGGCTATGTCGTCGCCACGCATCAAAATTTACGTGCCAGTCCTGCGCCTAGTGTATTGACGTATTACTATGCGCTAAGTCAATTAACGCCACAAGTGGCACGGCAAAAACTGCTGAACACTAGCCAGTCAGCTTGGGCTGATACGATATTGCAAGATTTATCAACCGCGCACCCATATTTGCGCGATAGCGTGACGCAGTTAGACGTGTTCCGCTGGGGGCACGCGATGGCTCGCCCCTTAGTCGGCTTTTTGCAACAACCCGCACGCTTGCAATTGGCGCATGGCAAGTACTCCCATATTCAATTCGCCCACGCCGATGCCAGCGGTTTTTCGATATTTGAGGAAGCCAATTATCGCGGCGTGATGGCGGCAATGCGAGCAATTAAAAACTTGGAAATGAGCTAGATATGAGAACAATTTGGATAACGATAGGTTTGCTGTCTTTAAGCAATGTGTTCATGACGTTTGCTTGGTACGCGCATTTGAAGGAGTTAAGCCAGAAACCGTGGATAATTGCCGCGCTCGTGAGTTGGGGCATTGCGTTATTTGAGTATCTGTTACAAGTGCCTGCGAATCGGATAGGTTATACGGTGTTGTCGATTGCACAGCTTAAAATTTTGCAAGAAGTTATCGCGCTGACGGTATTTGTGCCGTTTGCTTATTTTTATTTGAAAGAGCCGCTGAAGCTAGATTATCTGTGGGCGGGTTTGTGTATTTTGGGCGCAGTGTATTTTATTTTTCGTAGTCGTTGGGGTGGGTGATAGTGGGCTATACCACATATAGCAGTATTGCAAAATAATGCGCGGCACTGCCTGCCATGACGAATAAATGCCAGATGCCGTGCCAGTGTTTGAATTTGTAATCGTAAGCATAAAAAACAATCCCACCCGTGTAGAGTATGCCACCTGCCGCTAACCAGATAAACCCTGCCTGCCCCAATGCGTGTAGCAACGGCATGATGGCGATGACGATTACCCAGCCCATGAGTATGTAGATAACGATGGAGCGTAGGCGGGCTTCGTTTTTTGGGCGCAATTCTTGCACCATGCCGACGATAGCAAGTAACCAGACTATGCCCAGTAATGACCAGCCCCATGCACCGTGTAAGGTGGTCAAGCAAAACGGGGTGTAAGTGCCCGCGATAAGTAAATAAATAGCCTGATAATCGAGCTTGCGGAAGATGTCTTTAGCGCGTCCACGTAAGCTGTGATACAGCGTAGAAGTGGTGTAGAGGATGATAAGCGTGGTACTGTAAACGACTGCGCCCACAACATTCAACCCCCCGCCGTGCCATGCCGCGAGCGTAATAAGCGCGATACTGCCGATGATAGCCAGTGCCGCGCCGACTAGGTGGCTGATAGCATTAAAACGTTCGCCATGATACATATTGTGACCTTTGCAGACGGTTGGTTAGCAAGTTTAAGGATACGCGTTATGTTGTGGTGTAGGGGTTTAGGGCGTTAAATAAGTTTGCAGTAATAGCGCATCTTGCGCCGCGCCACCTGCTTGAGCTTGATCATCATTGATATAAAAGACAACGATATAGGTGTGCCCGTTCGCAGCGTGGACATAGCCTGCCATGGTTTTGACATTGTCTAGCGTGCCTGTTTTGATGTGTGCTTGCCCTGTGACTGGGGTGTCTTTGAGGCGTTTTTTCATGGTGCCATCAAGAGCGGCGATGGGCAAGCTGCTGGCGAGTTCCGCGTAATATGGACTGTGATAGGCGGTATGTAATAGTTGCGCTATATGATAGGGGCTGATGCGCTCTAGTCTGGACAAGCCTGCGCCATTTTCCAATATAAGCTCGGGGAAATCCAGCAGGTTTTGTTGCAACCAGCTTTTGATAGTCGTGGTACTTGCGCTCACGTTATGTAACGGTGTCAGACTTAAAAACAGACTGCGGGCAATGATGTTATTACTGTATTTGTTCATGTCATTGATGATTTGCGTGAGCGGCGGTGAGTTGTAAGTGCTGATAAGTGTTGCGTCCGCAGGCGTGTTAGCGACCCGATAAGCGCCCGTGAGCGTGCCGCCTTCGGCTTGCCACAGTTGCTGAAATAAGCCCGCAACCAGTGCGCTGGCATTGCCGAGATTGAGCGCAAAGCTTTTTTCACCGCAGGTGCGTGGGTAGATGCCGCTGAGTATGAGTTGCCCTGTGCTGGCTTGCCATTCCGTGCGTATGCCTTCGCGCCAGTCGCCGCATTGCCCGTCGGTCGCGGTGATACGGTTAATGATGCGGGTGTTAGCAGGCAGTGGTTCAGCTTGTAGCACGATATTGATAGCGGTTGGGATGAGCTTGATTTCGGTGCTGTTGAAATTGACTATCAGTGCGGCAGGTTCGGCGTTGTAGGCACGATTTGGGTGGTCGTCAAATTGCGTTCGCGGGGCAATCTGGTAATCGCTTTGGTCAATGATGAGATCGCCGTTAATATGTTGTATGCCACGTAAACGCAGTTGGTGTGTGAGCATCCAAAAACGCTCTGTGGTTAAACTGGGATCGCCGTGACCTTGTAGGTAAAGATTGCCGTCGAGTATGCCATCGTGCAATTTACCGTCGTAGTAAATATCGGTTTTGAATGTATAAGCAGGGTTAAGTAGCGTTAGCGCGGCATAGCTGGTGACTAGCTTCATGGTGGAGGCGGGGTTAAAGCTACGTTGCGCATTGTGGCTGATGCTGGGCGCATTATCAGCGGTATCCCAGACGACGATACCTGTGTTTTGTAAGGGAATGTGTGCGGATTTGAGTGCGCTAGTGACGGCGGTTGGTAGTTCTCCAGCGAAAGCCACAGAGGTAAAAAAAGCGAGTAAAACGAGCCAGTAGCACATGTTGTGGTTTAATCTTGTATGGATTCGCGTTATTCTTGCATAAATTGCATGGTGAGTGAGGGCGTTATGAGTTTAGATACATTTATTTTGGCCGTGGATAACGGTTTGCGTACTGTTTTTGCGTCAGCACAAAGTACGCGAGCGATACCAGGCAAGGCGTTGGCAGATGCGCCGCTGACAGATACAGAAAAGAAACACGCAGCGAGTTTGATGCGGATTAACCATGTGGGCGAAGTATGTGCGCAGGCGTTGTACCAAGGGCAGGCGTTGACCGCGCGTAATCCCGTAGCAAAAGCCGCATTGGCAGAAGCTGCACGGGAGGAAGTCGAGCATTTGGCTTGGTGTGAGACGCGTATTAACGCCTTGGGCGGGCGCAAAAGTTTGCTTAATCCTGTCTGGTACGCTAGTTCGTTTGCAATGGGCATGGCGGCTGGTGCATTGGGGGATAAGTGGAATTTAGGCTTTTTGGCAGAAACTGAGCGTCAGGTAGGGGCGCATTTGGCGGAACATTTGCATGAATTGCCAGCGGCAGACCTAAAAAGCCGCGCAGTCGTCGCCCAAATGCAAGCGGACGAAGCGCGTCATGCCGAGACTGCCGTTGCGCATGGCGGCATGGATTTGCCTGTTCCCGTGCAAGGGGTGATGCAGGTCATGTCTAAAATCATGACGAAAACCGCTTATTGGGTATAATGCCTATCATTTGAATGAGGATAATAGCATGACGAGTTTTGCAGAAAATCTAGAAAAATTGGAAAACGTGGACGGCTTTGGTTCCATGAAGCTGTTTGATGAAATGGGTAATGTCTGCGGTTTGATAGAAAACAAACCTGGTAGCGCAGGCTCATTCCGCGTCTATTACCATGCCGCGTTAAAATGGGGCGGTATCGGTCAGAAAGGCGCACAAGAAGCATTGGAGCTATTCGCAGAACACACCGAAGATGCTCGTCAACACCCAGGTAAACACCCTAATATAGATTTGCTATTTGCAATCATTCAGCAAGATACCGTTTATTCGGTGCGTTGTTATCCAGTGTAAATTGGCTGAATAAAGGCTAACGGTCAGGTGTCATACCCGACCGCTGTGGAAAAATTAAGGCACTTCTACAATCTCAAAATCATGAGTGATTTCAGCGGTTTTGCCTAGCATGATGGAGGCGGAACAGTATTTTTCGGCTGATAAATTGATGGCGCGTTCTACTAGCTCTGGTTTAAGTTTGCGTCCGCTGACGGTGAAGTGTAAGTGGATTTTGGTGAACACTTTAGGGTCAGTGTCCGCACGTTCTGCGCTCATGTCGGCGACGCAATCAACGATGTCTGCGCGGGCTTTTTTGAGTATGGTAACGACGTCGTAAGATGTGCAACCGCCTGCGCCTAATAGCATCATTTCCATCGGGCGCGGGCCTAAGTTGCGACCGCCCCCCTCTACCGAGCCATCCATTACTACGCCATGCCCACTGCCTGTTTCACCGACAAAGGCAACACCTTCTATCCATTTGATGCGTGCTTTCATTATCAACTCCAGTCTGATTAAAATGCTTGCGATATTAGCGATATTATTACATGCAATCAGATAAATGTTGAGATGATGTTTGACAGGTGAAGTTAATTGAATTAACATACTCGGCTTTCCATGTTTAAGAATTAGCAGGGGTTTGAAATGAACACCTTTACCGCAATGAGCACGTTTTCAGCCAAAGCCCACGAGATCAATCGTGAGTGGTTTGTCGTTGATGCGACAGACAAAGTTTTGGGTCACGTAGCTGCTGAAGTTGCACGCATTTTGCGCGGCAAGCATAAGCCAGAATTTACCCCTCACGTTGATACCGGCGATTTTATCGTTGTTGTTAACGTTGAAAAATTAAAAGTTACAGGTAACAAGGCTGAAGATAAGAAATACTATCGTCATACTGGTTACCCAGGCGGTATCTATGAAACCACCTTCGCGAAAATGCAAGCGCGTTTTCCTGGTCGTGTTTTAGAAAAAGCTGTCAAAGGCATGTTGCCTAAAGGCCCATTGGGTTATGCAATGATCAAAAAGTTGAAGTGCTACGCAGGTGCAGCTCACCCGCACGCCGCACAACAGCCTAAAGCGTTGGAAATCAGAGGTTAAGCCATGATCGGAAATTATTACTACGGCACTGGCCGTCGCAAAAACGCTGTTGCTCGTGTTTTCATCAAAGCGGGTAGCGGTAATATCGTTGTGAACGAAAAACCTGTTGATGAGTATTTCTCTCGTGAAACGGGTCGTATGATCGTTCGTCAGCCTTTAGAACTAACTAGCAATGTGTCTGCATTTGACATCATGGTGAATGTGCATGGTGGCGGTGAATCAGGTCAAGCGGGTGCGATTCGTCACGGCATTACGCGTGCGTTGATAGAGTTTGATTTGGGCTTGAAAGCGTCCCTGAAAAAAGCTGGTTTTGTAACACGCGATGCACGTGTGGTTGAACGTAAAAAAGTCGGCTTGCGTAAAGCTCGTCGCGCTAAACAGTTCTCCAAGCGTTAATTATTTGTCGCATCAAAAAAGCCGCCTTGAACTAGGCGGCTTTTTTGTTGTCTGTGAGTTATGATAATGTTTTTGTACATTAAGGAAGTCACGCATGATTAAGGTTGGGATAGTCGGCGGTACAGGTTATACAGGCGTGGAGTTGTTGCGCTTGCTGGCGCGTCATCCACAAGTTGAGTTGACGGCGATTACGTCGCGCAAAGAAGCGGGTATGCGCGTTGCTGATATGTTCCCTAATTTGCGCGGGCATATTGATTTGGCTTTTTCTGATCCTGAACAGGCAGGTTTGGCGCAATGTGATGTGGTGTTCTTTGCGACACCTAACGGCATAGCCATGCAGCAGGCACGTGAATTATTGGCGGCAGGTGTGCGCGTGATAGATTTGGCGGCAGATTTCCGTATTAAAGATTTGGCTGTGTGGTCGAAATGGTACGGCATGGAGCACGCTTGTCCTGAATTGGTGGCAGAGGCAGTGTATGGTTTGCCTGAGGTTTATCGTGAGCAGATTAAAACAGCACGTTTGATTGCGAATCCAGGTTGCTACCCTACTGCCGTGCAATTGGGCTTTTTGCCGTTGTTGGCGGCGGGTGTGGCAGATGTGTCCTATTTGATAGCGGATGCCAAATCAGGCGTGAGTGGTGCGGGGCGGGGTGCGTCAGTACGCGCTCTGTTCGCTGAATCTGCGGATAGTTTTTCTGCTTACGGCGCGTCTGGGCATAGACATTTGCCTGAAATTAGCCAAGGGCTGGCTAACTTTTCAGGACAGGCCGTTGGTTTGACATTTGTGCCGCATTTAACACCGCTAATTCGCGGCATACACGCCACTTTATATGCACGCGTCGCGCATGATGTCGATGTGCAGGCGTTATTTGAACAGCGTTATCAAGATGAACCATTCGTCGATGTGATGCCTGCGGGTTCACATCCTGAAACACGCTCGGTACGCGGTGCAAATACTTGCCGTATTGCTTGGCATAGACCGCAAAACGGTGATGTGGTGGTGGTGTTGTCGGTGATAGACAATCTAGTCAAAGGCGCTGCTGGTCAGGCGGTGCAGAATATGAACATCATGTTCGGTTTGGATGAGGTCATGGGGCTGGAAATAATCGGATTGTTACCTTGACGTAAGGCAAAGGCATGTACATAATGGTGGAATAAACGTTTATAGGAGTTTGATGATGAATGCAATGACTGAAATGCAGCCAGTGTTGGTTTTTACCGATAATGCGGCAAATAAAGTGTCACAATTGATTGCTGAAGAAGGCAACAATGATTTGAAATTACGTGTTTTTGTGAGTGGCGGCGGTTGCTCTGGTTTTCAATACGGTTTCACTTTTGACGAAGTGATGAACGAAGACGATACAGCTATGGTTAAAAACGGCGTGACTTTGTTAATCGACCCTATGAGTTATCAATACCTAGCAGGTGCAGAAATTGATTATCAAGAGGGTTTAGAAGGTGCGCAATTTGTGATTAAAAATCCAAACGCAACTTCAACATGCGGTTGCGGTTCATCATTCTCTGCTTAAATTTAGCGAGTTGATAATAAAAAAGGATGCTACGGCATCCTTTTTTATTATGCGGGATAAATCGCACCCAAAATGCAAGTATGCCTAGCACCTGTTACGGCACTTAAATTGCCTGGCAGGTTTTGCAAAGTTTGCCAGCCTAGCCAAGCAAACGCGTGCGCCTCTAGCCAATCGGCATCTATTCCTAACGCATCGGTGCGTTGTAACGGCAGATTGGGCAATGCGTTTTGCAATGCGTGAACCAAAGCGTGATTATGCACGCCGCCGCCGCACAGATAAATGCCATCTACATTGGGTGCGCAATGCGTGGTGACGGCAAGCGCGATACTGAGCGCAGTGAACGCGACTAGGGTAGCTTGCACATCGGTTGCCAGTTCATCGCCTGTTAATAATGTGTTTAACCAGTCGAGATTAAATTGCTCTCGTCCCGCGCTTTTTGGCGGTGCTTGGTGCAAATAGGGATGGGCTAATAGGGTGCTCAATAGCGTGCTGATGATAGTGCCTTGTGCTCCCCATGCGCCGTCACTGTCGTAGCTATGCCCCGTGTGCATTAAACACCAGCTATCCATGAGCCCATTGCCAGGCCCGCAATCAAAACCGGTAATGTTGCCTGTTGTGGGTAAGTCGGTGAGATTGGCAATGCCACCTATATTGATAACTACGATGTGTTGGTTGTGTTGTCCGAATGCGGCGGCATGGAACGCCGGAACTAGCGGCGCACCTTGTCCGCCAGCCGCGATGTCGCGGCTACGAAAATCGGCAATAACAGTGGTGTGAGTTTGTTCCGCCAGTCGCGCGGCGTTCACCAGTTGTATGGTGTAAGCGGCATCAGGGCGGTGGCGCACGGTTTGTCCGTGGCAGGCAATGGCGGTGGGGCGGATGCTGGTTTTGGTGATGAGTTTGTTGCTGGTGATGGCGTATAAGTCAGCCAGCTCATTTGCCAGTAATGCCGCATGGTGAAGCTCGTTATCGCTGGGGTCTTGTAGCGCAAGCAGGCGTGCGCTCAGTGTCGCGGGGTAGGGATCATATTGGCTGGCAACTAAATAACCTGCGGGATGGTCGGCATCAAAGCAAATGAGCGCGGCATCTACGCCATCTAAGCTAGTACCAGACATGAGTCCGATAAGGTAAGTTTTATCGGACATCGTGAGGTGATTACTCCATTGCAGTCAGATTAGTGCCGTCTAGCAAATTAAGTTGCGCAACCAATGGCTGGGCTTGTGCTCGGAATTTGGGTAATTGCTGTGCGGCAATAGGGAAAGCGACAGGAATGTTGGCTGTGAGTGGATTGGTCGCCACACCTGCAATACGGAATTCGTAATGCAAATGTGGTCCAGTTGCCCAGCCCGTGCTACCTACATAGCCGATTAAATCACCTTGGCTGACTTTTTCGCCTTTATGTAAACCTTTAGCAAAAGCGGATAAATGCCCATAGGCGGTGCTGTAATTGCCGCTGTGCTTAAGCACAATAAAATTACCGTAACCGTTTTCTTTGCCTGCAAAGTCAACGGTGGCATCGGCAATTGCACGGACAGGCGTGCCTGTAGGCGCGGCATAATCTATGCCTTTATGTTGCCGCCATTGCTTGAGTATGGGGTGAAAGCGCATTTCAAAGCCTGAGCTAATGCGTGAAAATGCTAAAGGCGAGCGTAAAAATGCTTTTTTAAGCGGTTTGCCGTCAGGGGTATAGTATTCGCCTTTGCCATTGATGCCATCAAAATAAACCGCACGGTAAGCATGACCTGCGTTGATAAACTCGGCGGCAAGTACGCGCCCAGTCATCACAGTTTGACCATTGAGAGATTTAACTTCATAGACTACATTGAAGTGGTCACCTTTACGAATGTCTTGGTGAAAGTCTATGTCAGTAGAAAATAACTCTGCCATTTGGGTGGCGATGGCATCAGGTATGCCCGCAGCATCGGTTGCACCATAGAGTGAATTGCGGATAACGCCAGATTTCATCACGGTTTGAGTTTGTAATTTGGCTGCGGTCGTACTGGTGATAAATTTGCCTGCCCGCTGGCTGATTTCCAACATATTGCCGTCGCTATCTACGCGGCGTAGCCAAACCAGCTTACCGTCGTCAGTCACAGCGGCTTGTATGCGCTTACCTGGCGTAATTTGGATGAGTGCTCGCGTCGCGTCGGGTGTTTTGAGGAAAGCGGCGATTTGTTCGTTGCTTACATTCAAGCGTTGCAAAACACTAGTGGCAGTGTCACCACGTTCTACGCGTTCATCGCGCCAGTAAGTATTGGCACTGGTGTTGCTCAATGCAATAGTGCTGGGCAAAGTGATGTTTTCGACGACAGTTTGGATGGCAACGTTGCTAGTGTCCGTTTGCGGTGCAATACCAAAAGCGGTTACCATGCCGAATAATGGAAGGCTGGATAAGGCGATTAACCAACGCAAACGGATTTTACGTGCGTGTACTCGTTCGCTATGCGTGAGTAAGCTGGTGTTGCGTTTGAATTTCGCCATGCTGAACTTCCTTATTCCTAAAACTTGACTCGTGATGGTAGCAGAACATGGGTTATCTGAAAAGCATTTGATTTAATTATTTGATTTATATGGAGTTGGCGTGATGGCTGGTGCAATGAATGATGCTTTGCAAATTATTAAACGTGGTTGTGATGAGCTTATTGTTGAGCAGGAGTTGGTAGCAAAGCTGGCGGCTGGCAAGATATTGCGAGTGAAAGCAGGCTTTGACCCCACCGCACCTGATTTGCATCTAGGGCATACCGTATTGCTCAATAAAATGCGTCAATTGCAAGAATTGGGGCATCACGCCTTATTCTTGATAGGCGATTTTACAGGGATGATAGGCGACCCTACGGGCAAAAACAGCACACGTCCACCGTTGACACGCGAGCAGGTGATAGAGAACGCCAAGTCTTACACTGAGCAAGTGTTCAAAATACTAGACCCAGAAAAAACCGAAGTGGTATTCAATTCGACCTGGATGGACGAGTTGGGCGCGGCAGGCGTAATGAAATTAGCGGCTACGCATACCGTCGCACGAATGTTGGAGCGCGACGACTTTAGTAAGCGTTATAAAAATAATCAACCTATAGCCATACATGAATTTTTGTATCCCTTAGTACAGGGCTACGATTCAGTTGCTTTGCGGGCGGATTTGGAATTGGGCGGAACGGATCAGAAATTTAATCTGCTTATGGGACGGGAGTTGCAAAAACATTATGGTCAAGCTCCGCAGTGCGTTTTAACGATGCCATTACTGGAAGGCTTGGACGGCGTAAATAAAATGTCCAAATCATTGGGTAACTATATAGGCATTACCGAACCAGCTAATGAGATTTTTGGCAAAATCATGTCCATACCCGACACCTTAATGTGGCGCTACTTAGAGTTGCTGTCGGCGGCGAGCATGTTGGAAATTGGCAAATGGAAACAGCAAGTATTAGATGGAATGAATCCGCGTGATATTAAAGTGCGATTTGCGCAAGAAATCGTTACTCGCTTTCATAGCGCGTCGGCGGCTGAAAATGCGCTGCTAGATTTCGAATCGCGTTTCCGTCAAGGTGGCGTGCCCGATGATTTGGTCACCGTTGAATTGTGCGCAGACGAAAGCGGTGGATTGCCTATAGCGCAAATTCTAAAACAAACGGGGCTGACTGCTGGAACCTCCGAAGCGTATCGCATGATAGGCCAAGGCGGCGTTAAGCTGGATGGCGAGAAAATAAGCGACGAGAAATTGGTATTAAAAGCAGGGAGTGTAGTCGTCGTACAAGTAGGTAAACGTAAATACGCTAAAGTAATAATTCTCCCCAAATGAAATAATTATGAAAAAGTGTTGACAACCCCCAGCCGCCCTGTATAATTCGCACCTCGTTGCAAGCACATCAAAACGCAAGCAACGCTAAGTAGTGCAAAGCGGTACAGAATAAGCAGTA
>JABFSE010000035.1 GCA_013140765.1 Sulfuriferula sp. | reverse complement strand
GATGGAGGCGACAAAAGACATCGTGGACTATATCGTCGGCTTTTATAACTGCCTGCGGTTACATTCCACCTTGGGCTACACTTCACCGATTAACTATGAGCAAGATATGGCAGCTAAACAACCTAGCTGGGTGTCTGAAATTTGTTGACCACTACAGTCATATCGTTATATTTTTATCCGAAAATCATTATTTGCTAAGTCATTATCCTAGCACCGTGACAACTGCTTTCAAGTGTTTTGATTGCTCTCGCTATAGACCAATGCCATTTCACGTTTACGTTGTCTGGCGGCACGCGCTTGGTACAAGCTCAACGCAATCACGCCTATCGTCACCACACTAATAATGACCGTTGCCGCAGCGTTAATAGAGGGGTTCAAACCTAATCGTGCGCGTGAAAATATCACCATAGGCAAGGTTGAATAACCAGGACCTGACAAGAATGACGACAACACCACATCATCAAACGACAACGTAAATGTCAACAAAAATGCCGATACCAGCGCAGGCACTAGCAACGGTAAGGTAACCAACCTGAATACCTGAAAAGGCTTGCAACCCAAATCCATTGCCGCTTCATCCAGCCTGCCGTCCATTTCACGCAAACGCGATGTAATCACCACATTAGCGTAAGCCGCGCCCAACAAAGCATGACCTAATAATATGGTAAATAAGCCGCGATCAGGAAAACCCAGCCAATGCTGTACCGATACCAACATCAGCAATAACGACAAGCCCACAATCACATCAGGCATCACCAGCGGCGCACTTGCCATAGACGACAGTAAAGTGCGCCCCGAAAAACGACGATAGCGATTTAATGCAAACGCGGTAAATGTGCCAAAAAACACCGACATCAATGCGGATAAAAAAGCGATTTCCAGCGATAGCTTAACCGCACTAATCAAATCATCATCAGCCATCAATGCCACATACCATTTCACGCTGGCATGGCTCCACACAGTCACCAACGGCGAGGCGTTAAACGAATAAACGACTAAAGTAATAATCGGCAAATACAGAAAAGCGTACACCGCTATCATCCAGCTTTTAGCAAACGCATTATTCATCGCGCGGCCTCCGTTTGATATTTGTTCAGTATTGCCATCGGCAACAGAATCAGCAATATCATCACTACGGCGACCGCAGAAGCCATAGACCAATCGTTATTACTAAAAAACTCGTCCCACAACACACGCCCTATCATCAACGTATCCGAGCCACCCAATAATTCAGGAATCACATACTCCCCAACCGCAGGAATAAACACCAACATCGCACCTGCAATAATCCCTGCTTTGGATAATGGCACTGTCACCAGCCAAAAGGTTTTCCACGGACTCGCGCCCAAATCAGCCGCCGCTTCTAAGTAACGCATATCGAGCTTAGATAAATTGGCATACAGCGGCAATATCATAAATGGTAGATAGGAATACACCATCCCTATCATTAACGAAGTTGGCGTGTTCATTATCTGGATAGCCCCATCTATGATGCCAAGATGAATAAGTAGCGCATTGATAACGCCATCATCTGCCAGCATGATTTTCCAGGCATAAATACGCAACAGAAATGAAGTCCAAAACGGCAGCATCACCAACATTACCAAAGTGTGTTGCACATGCGCAGGTGAGCGCACCATAAAATAAGCAAATGGATAACCGATAAGCAGGCAAATAAGGGTAGTCGCTAAGGCATACTTAATCGACGATAAATAAGTATCAAAATACAATGTATCAGTCGCCAAAAAAACATAACTATCAAAATTCAAATGCAGACTAGGCCAACCTTGCCGCCAAGTCAGCATACTCGCGACCTCGGTAATGAGCATTTCCGAAAAGCTGATTTTGATAATAATCAGCAACGGTATCAACACCAACAACACGTACCATAAATAAGGCACACCAATTAGCCAACGCCTGCCACCCAACCGCGCACGCACCTCATCAACCATCTGTGCCAACCCACTCATTGCGTCAACACTACCACAGCCAACGTATGCCAGCTCGCGTAGACACGATGCCCCACTGCAATCACATTAGTTTGTGTGCCATTCATTGCCTGCACTTTCAGCACCATACCACTATCGAGTTTGACATGATAAGTCGTGTACGCACCGAAATAAGCCAATTCGACCACCTCGCCAACGCACCAATTATCGTCAGCCAACGGCAGCACTTGCGTCAGTGTTATTTTTTCAGGGCGCAGTGCCAAACTCACTCTCATGCCCACACGCACCGCCGCACTATGCGTGACTGCGTGCATACATTCGGCACTGCGAACGGTAATACACGTCGCGTCAGCCGCCGTTACCTCACCTTGAAAAAGGTTTACATTTCCAACAAAATCAGCCACTTGAACACTATTTGGCACTTCATAAATCTCCCTAGGCCGCCCTACTTGCAAAAAACGCCCCCCACCCATCACCGCAATTCGCGATGCCATCGTCATCGCTTCTTCTTGATCGTGGGTCACCAACACGCAGGTAACACCCACCTCTTGAACAATGTTAATCAGCTCAAATTGGGTTTTTTCGCGCAGTTTTTTATCCAACGCGCCAAGCGGCTCATCAAGCAATAATAATTGGGGCCGCTTTGCCAAACTACGCGCTAACGCAACCCGCTGTTGCTGACCACCTGATAATTGATGTGGCTTGCGCCGTGCAAACTGATTTAACTGCACCAAACTCAACATCGATTCCACACGATTAGCGATGTCCGCCTTTGCCATGCCATCGCGGCGCAAGCCAAAGGCGATATTGTCCCACACTGTTAAATGCGGAAATAAAGCATATGACTGAAACATCATATTGATAGGTCGCTGATATGGTGGCAACGAAGTAATGTCCTTCCCAGCCAAAAATATATTGCCTTGCGTAGGCGTTTCAAAGCCAGCCAACATACGCAACAAGGTAGATTTACCACAGCCAGAACCACCCAACAACGCAAAAACCTCCCCTTTTTGCACGCTGAATGCAACATCCTCCACTGCTTTTACCGTCCCATCATAAATTTTGCTCAAACCAACAACGCGCAATAAATCCTGTTCTGTCGTTTTCACTTCAGACTGTATCACCATCCCCATTCTCCATCATTATGCCTATCGTCGAACATTCACAAATCCGACTTAAAGCGCGTAAACAACCGTGTCATCAAACGACGCGTTTTATTATCAACCGTACCAGGCGCAATCAATCTAGCAATATCAGCATCGGATAAATAAATCGACTTATTATTACGTATATCCGCCGCCACAAACGGGGTTGCCGCGCGATTAGGGTTGGCGTATGTCACCGTATTCGTAATCGCCGCCACGACTTGGGGCTGTAGCACGTAATTGATAAATTTAAGCGCATTCTCGGGATGCGGCGCATCAGCAGGAATCGCCATCGTATCCATAAACATCAACCCACCATTTTTAGGCACTAACGCGACGATATTTTGCGGCATGTTGTTTTCTATGGATTTTTTACGCGCCAAAGTAAAATCACCCGCCCAACCATAGGCGACACAAATCGAGCCACTGACCAAATCATCAATCTGCCCACCCGAACTAAAACGCCTAATATCAGGTCGCACCTTTTTCAGCATTTCAAATACCGCATAATAATCTGCCAAATCATTGCTATACGGGTTTTTACCCATATAATGCAAAGCTGCTGGCACTACATCTATCGCCGTATCCAAAAAAGAAATACCACAAGACTTGAGCTTGTCTGCGTATTTTGGGTTAAATATCAGCGCCCAAGCATCATCAGGCATCATCGTAGTCGCACCCAAGGCTTTTTTGACCTTATCGACGTTAATGCCAACCGTGTTATAACTCCACATCCAATCAACCAAATACTGATTCCCTGGGTCAATATCAGCCAATTTCGCCAGCAAACCCGCATCCAAATTACCATAATGCGTTAATTTCCGCTTATCCAGCTTTTGAAATAACCCACCCGCAATTTGCAATTTAGCCCAATTTGACGAAGGCACAACAATATCGTACCCCGTATTTCTAGCAATTAGCTTGGCGTGCAAAATCTCATTGGTATCAAACACATCATAACGCACTTTGATACCCGTCTCTTTTTCGAAATTTTTAATCGTATCGGGCGCGATATAATCCGACCAATTATAGATATTGAGCACTTTTTCCTCAGCGGCATTCGCCATGCCCACCCATAGACTCAACAACACACTGAACCCCAGCCAAACACCACCTATATATCGCAACACGCCCGTCTCCCCATGCCATAACAGCTGAATTATATGCGTTAGCACACCGCACACAAAGCACAACCAAAACAATTACAATCAAGCTCAGCTTTACCGCTACAATAACTACATACGATATCAATTTACAGAGGTGAGCACGCATGACCCCCACCGCGATTTGGTTTATCGCTGCCTGCATACTCATTATTTTTGAGCTATTCACGGGCACATTTTATCTACTGGTATTTGGCATTGCCGCCTTGGGTGCGGCGGGCATTGCGTACTTGGGCTTGCCGCCGATTCCACAACTCATCACCGCCGCTATTATTGCTACGGCTGGCGTCATCTGGCTACGTAACCGCCCTGCGCCTAGTCATACCGACACTGACAACCTAGACAACAATCAAGCCGTAGAAATCATACACTGGCGCAACGACACCAGTGCACGAGTACGCTATCGCGGCACAGAATGGGATGCGCAATTACTCGCCCACACCAGCAACACAGCCGCGCATTATCTGATACACGAAACCCACGCCAACACTTTGATTATTAAACCTGCTACGGAGTAAACCATGGAATTCGCCTTATTTCTGTTATTTGTCGCCGCTGTATTTGCCGCCAGCGCAGTAAAAATCGTCCCTCAGCAAAACTCGTGGGTAGTCGAACGCCTAGGGCGTTACCATGCCAGCTTGCAACCTGGCTTAAACATCGTTATCCCCTTTATCGACCGCATCGCCTACAAACATCTGCTCAAAGAAGTGCCGCTCGATGTACAGCCGCAAGTGTGTATCACCAAAGATAATACCCAAGTGCAAATCGACGGCGTGATATTTTTCCAAGTCACCGACCCCCGATTAGCCAGCTACGGCACGGCTAACTTTCAACTTGCCATCGTCCAGCTTGCCCAAACCAGCCTGCGTTCAGAATGCGGTAAACGTGAGTTGGATAGACTATTAGAAGAACGCAACGACATTAACCGCGCTGTCATCGCCGCCCTAGACGAAGCCAGCCCAAATTGGGGCGTAAAAGTATTGCGCTATGAAATCAAAGACATAACACCACCCGATGCTGTACTACGCTCCATGCAAACACAAATCACCGCAGAACGCGAAAAACGCGCCTTGGTCGCGCAATCCGAAGGCAAACGCCAAGAAGAAATCAACCTAGCCGAAGGCGCAATGACCGCCGCCATCCGCGAATCAGAAGGACAAAAACAAGCCGCCATTAACAACGCCCAAGGTCAAGCCCAAGCCATCATGCTCACCGCCACTGCAACTGCCGAAGCCATTCGCAAAGTTGCCGCCGCACTCAGTGAACCAGGCGGCACGGAAGCCGTCAACCTCAAAGTCGCCGAACAATATATCGCCGCTTTCGGCAACATTGCCAAGCAAGGCAACACGCTGATTATCCCTGGCGACTTATCCAACATGGGTAGCCTAGTCGCCAGCGCGATGGAGATAGTTAAACAGAAACGCTAGATCACAATGAAGACCAAAACCAACCAACTGGATGCGTTACCCGCGACCACACTAACCGTAGATACGCTTCCCACTATCAACCTAATTGATTTTGACGCACAACAAGTCACCACAACCGACATCACCGATATTGCCGACTGCATACCGTTTATACACACACCCACAGTCACTTGGATTAACGTTGATAACGTACATACACCCGCGTTAGTAGAACAAATAGGGGCGCAATTCAACTTTCACCCGCTGATGCTAGAAGACATCAAGCACACCGAACAACGCCCCAAATACGAAGAATACGACGACTGCATTTTTATCGTATTAAAAATGCTAGATTTCAACGCCCACACCCACGCCATCACCATAGAGCAATTGAGCCTAGTGTTAGCACCGCACTACCTCATCTCTTTATTCTCCAGCATCTTCCTGCCGCTCACTTTATTAGCCGGCATATTCGGCATGAACTTCCGCAATTTCCCAGGACTAGATGCCAACAACGGACTACCTATCACACTGGTAACCATGCTAATGCTAGGTATAGGCATGGTGTTGTTTTTCAAATATAAGCGGTGGATATAAATCAGCTGTAATAAATACGCACGCTCACTCTTGTGAAAAAGTTCCATATTTATTTTACTTAGCACCCCACAAAAAGCATAAGAATATAATTAAATTATTATATTCTTATGCTAAGATAATTCGTATCACTCATAAACTTTAGTTAGCTACTCGCAATAAAGTTTTTTGTGGACACTGTAGTTTACACGCATAAAATTAGCCCACCACCCTAGGCAAACACTTATGTATTGTATTACCTCACTGC
>JABFSE010000033.1 GCA_013140765.1 Sulfuriferula sp. | reverse complement strand
CGGGCGCATTCCTTATTATCCGCATGAGCCCTATCATATCTTACTCAGAAGTTGCCTTGGGCATTCTTGCTGTAATCGGTTTAACTACCTTGGCATTGGCTTCTCTGGTGATGCTTACCCAAACCAGTATTAAGGTATCGTTAGCTTGGTCAACAACGGCACAAATGGGCTTCATGCTATTGGAATGTGGTCTGGGTCTTTATAGCTTGGCTATGTTGCATTTGGTCGCGCACTCTTTGTATAAAGCCCATGCTTTCTTGTCGTCTGGTAGTGGTGTGGATAGTTTCCGATCCCCGACTATTGCCAGTAATTACAGTAGTTTTAAGCCAGGTCAACTTATCATTGCGTTGACTTCAGGTGGGCTTATGGCGATAGCTGTCGGTTTTGCCTTTGGTATTACGATCCAGTCAGAACCAGCGTTAATTGTAGCGGGCACTATTGTCGCTATTGCTTTGAGCCAATTGTTGCTACAGGCGGCTAATGTAATGAGTAATGCTGCATTTATGCTGCGTGCGCTGATTTTGAGTGCTGTTATATGTACGGCTTATTTTTCGCTACATACTTTGTTTGAAATGGCTCTCCACGGTAGTGTGTTACCAGTGCAGAATCCAGCGGGATTTTTTGAAGATACATTGGCGATCGCGATTGTTTGCGTTTTTCTGGCGTTGCTTCTGCTGCAGCGGATGCTTAGGTGTGGCTCATCGACACTGGTCGGTGGACTTTACGTGCACTTCTATAACGGGCTCTACATAGATGTGTATATCACCCGTTTGTTGCAACGCGTGTGGCCAGCACCAATTTACAGCACCCGTACTAGTCCCTTTGCAACAGAGAAGTTAACGGGAGATTGAGCATGAGTATGAACGATAGTGTCGGTTTGGGTGAGGCTGATGTTTTAGCTTATGAAGCTATTGTATCCAGCGAGATAGGTGCTACTGAGTTAAATCATTGTATTGATGTGGCTTGTGGACGTATAGCACCGTTATGGCCACTGAAACATTTTGTTGCCGTTAATCCTTTTTTTGGGTTGACTGATCACAGTTTCCAAGATGCTTCCGATACGCTGGCTCGTATCACTGGTTCTAATCTTTATATGTCTAGAGATTACTACCGTGAACAACTGGCAAGTGGGCGTATCTCGCGCGAGGATCTACAACAAGCCATTCAGCGTTGTGGTAGTCAGCTTGACATCGCAATCGTTGAATGGACATTAGCCGCTGAAGCGCCTAAACCGAGGCTGGGCATGGTACCAGTAAGCGAAATACTTGAGCGAGTGGAAGGCGGACTCTGGTCCAGTTTTGTCACTGAACGTATCAGCTTGCACTGCGCGGCCTATTTTGATTTGGGGCAAGCTATTCAGGTTATGCCTTGGCGTGAGTTGACGCTTTACGCCTCTTGGCGCAAGGCGGCTGCTATTGACCGCAGCCCAGCCATGATGGGGCTGTATGATTTCCGTTCAGCTATCAGCCAACTTCCAGACGATCCACGTGCTGCCATTGCGTGGGCTGTTGCAGAGCTGGATATTCCAGTGGCTGGAATGGAACGCTACTTGCACGCCTCGTTGTTAAGCATAGGTGGCTGGGCAGCTTGGGCACGTTATCTGCGCTGGCAGGCCGAGCTGACTGGCGGGAAAAACGATTCCATTTTGGATCTATTGGCCATCCGCCTGATGTGGGATGTGCTGCTATTCAAGGAAAAAAAATCCGTGGCTTTGGTGGCACGCTGGCGCGAAATGCTGGCAGCGAGTATGCGCGCACCTTCCTCCAAACGCCAGATTGCGGCAGAGATTGACCGCATCATGCTCAATGCGATGGAAATCGGTTTTCAGCGCAGTGTGATTGCTGGGTTAAGAAAATCATCTCACGTCAACGAATCTGTTACACGACCCGTAGCGCAAGCGGCATTTTGTATTGATGTCCGCTCCGAAGTATTTCGTCGTTCACTGGAAACGGTAGCCCCGTCCGTACAAACGATAGGTTTTGCGGGTTTTTTTGGTATATCGATTGAGTATGTGCCTTTGGGATCGAGTACTGGTCATTCTCATGTACCCGTACTATTTAACCCAGCTTATCGTATATACGAGACGGTTAAGGATGGCGAACAGCAGACGCGTGATGAGACGAGCAAACGTCGCCAACGTATCGCGTTATCTAAAGCCTGGAAAGGCTTTAAGTTGTCTGCTTCATCTTGTTTTTCTTTCGTTGAGGCAACGGGGCTGATGTATGCCCTAAAACTGTTGACGGATAGTTTTGGCTGGAGTCGATCTGTGCCAGACCCATCCACTCATGGTCTCGATAAACAGCTATTTAATCGGGTCGGACCAACGCTTAACTCAGTTTCAGATCAACAATGTTGCCCTCACCATAAAGACTCTGGTATCCCGTCATCTGACTGGGCAGGTCATGCAGAGCGTATCTTGCGTGCTATGTCCATGACGGATAACTTTGGACGGTTAGTGTTACTGGTCGGTCACGGCAGTACTACGGTCAACAACCCACATGCCACAGGTCTAGATTGTGGTGCTTGCGCTGGGCAAACTGGAGAAGCTAGTGCGCGTGTTGTAGTGAGTTTGTTAAACCAGCCTATGGTTAGACGCGAACTACATGAGCGCGGTATCGTTATTCCAGAGGACACGTGGTTTCTAGCTGCGCTACATGATACGACGACAGACGAGGTGCGCCTGTTTGATACTGATGACGTACCTAAACAGTTTATGCCAGATTTGGCTCGCTTGCGCGAGTGGCTGGAACAAGCGGGTGACCTAACTCGTATGCAGCGTTCTACTTTACTTGGAATGGGTGAGCTGCCTGACCAAGCAGTCGCTGCGAATGTGCGGCAACGTAGCCGGGACTGGTCGCAATTACGACCAGAATGGGCGTTAGTCAACAATGCCGCTTTTATTGTCGCGCCGCGCACACGCACAACGGGTATAGATTTGGGTGGTCGCGCTTTTCTGCATGATTACAGATGGCAAAATGACAGCGAATTCAAAATTTTAGAGCTCATCATGACTGCACCTATGGTAGTGGCTAACTGGATTAACATGCAGTATTACGGTTCCGTCGTCGATAATGCGCGCTTCGGTAGTGGTAACAAAGTGCTACACAATATAGTCGGTGGTGCTATCGGTGTATTAGAAGGGAATGGCGGAGATTTGCGCATCGGTCTGCCGATGCAGTCATTGCACAATGGTAAACACTGGGTTCATGAGCCATTGCGTCTTAGTGTATTCATCGAAGCACCAGAAGCGGCTATGGAGGATGTTATTGCTCGCCATGAACTGGTGCGGCAATTAGTTGAAAATGGTTGGCTGCACTTGTTCCGCCTTGGCGAGGAGGGTAGTGTCTATCACCGTGTTTCTGTGGGACATTGGGATCGAGCTGATGTGGCGGGGGCAGGTGTGCAATAGTGCAATAGTGCAATAGTAAAACGCTTGGTGCTACGAATTATATACTGATTGATGACATCCAGCGGCTGCCAGAAAGGCCGCCAATGTTATTGGGACTGACACGATGATAAAAAACAATATGCTAACCACCCTCTTTCCATTTCTGCACTGGTTCCCACTTAAACGTGACAAGATGCGTGCGGATCTGATTGCGGGTATTACTGTGGCATTGATTCTAGTACCACAGAGCATGGCTTATGCCCAGCTTGCAGGTTTGCCTGTGGTGTATGGCTTATATGCTTCGTTACTTCCCGTGGTGGTGGCCTCAATGTGGGGTTCGTCTAATCAGCTACATACGGGGCCGGTGGCGATGCTGGCACTGATCTCCGCTGTTACCATTGTTCCATTCGCAACACCAGGTACGGACAAATTTATAGAGCTTTCGATTATGCTGGCGTTGATGGTCGGCGTGTTGCGACTGGCGTTGGGTCTGCTACGTTTGGGTGCGCTGGTCAATTTGCTGTCCAGCCCTGTGGTCGTCGGTTTTACTAATGCGGCGGCACTGATAATTGGGTTGTCTTTATTGCCCGAGGTGTTGAATGTGCCGTTCCCTCGTAGCGATGTATTTATGGCGGACTTATGGCGTGTTGTGGCGCAGGTCGGGCAGCTGCATTGGACTACATTGGGTTTTGCGTTCGCCACTGCGGTTATCATGATTGGCCTGCGTCGCTACCTTCCGCGTATCCCAGGTATTCTGGTGGCGGTAGTTATTACCACGCTGGCGAGTTGGGCTATCGGTTTCGAGAGCAATCAGAGTGTGCCGCTGGCAGCTGTAGCCACGCCTACGGCGCGTGCAGAGATCGCGGCTTATGCTGATACTGATAAGCAAATCAAGCTCTTTACCACGAAATTGTCTGATGTTAATCAGCGTTTGCGCGGGCTGAATCAGGGCGAGCAGGAGTTGATGGAAGTTGAGGCTGGACTGCATGCCGAAGCTGAGTTGGCGCGGCGTAAAATTGCTTTGCTTAAGGCCAGCAATAATCAGCGGCGTATTGAATTGCACGCGTTAAAATTTATGCGCGTTGAACAAGCAAATGGTGACTTCCTTTATCAGATTGCGACGCAAGCGAGTGATGAGAACTGGCATTTCGGGAAAATCACGGACGGTCAAGTTACTTTCACTGGCGGTGGGCGTGTGGTTGGTAGTATTCCTGTCGGGCTGCCTACTTTTGCAGTACCAAAGGTGCATACTGATTTGCTAATGGCGTTATTGCCGGGTGCTTTGGTCATGGCTCTGATTGGTTTCTTGGAGGCGACTTCAATCTCTAAGGCGATTTCTGCAATGACGCGTGAGCGTATTAACCCTAGCCGTGAACTGGTTGGTCAGGGTTTGGCTAATATTGTGGGTTCTTTTTTCCATTCCTTTGTGGTCAGCGGTTCATTCTCGCGTTCTGCGGTAGCGGCACGCATGGGTGCACGCACTGGCCTGTTTGCTGTGGTGAGTGCATTGATAGTGATGCTGGTGTTATTGTTTTTTACACCTTATTTGTACCATTTGCCATTGGCAGTGTTGGCCGTAATTGTCATGTTGTCAGTGTTTGATTTGATCAAAATTCGCCCCTTGCTGATGGCGTGGAAAGTGGATCGTCTGGGTGCGTTAAGTGGGGTAATTACCTTTGCTGCAACCTTGGCTATGGCACCGGCCATTGCTAATGGCGTGCTACTAGGGGTGGTGTTGACTATCCTGTTGTTACTGGTACGGCAGATGCGCCCGCGTGCGGTGATGTTGGGTCAGCTACCTGATGGCAGTCTGGGTGACATGAAAACGAACGAGTTATCACCTATCAGCAAACACTTCGCTATAGTGCGTTATGACGGTTCGCTGGATTTTCTTAATGCGGCTCACTTCGAGGAAGTGATGTTGCAAGTGCATGCGGCGTTTCCTGATGCAAAAACCATACTGGTAGTTGCTAATGGTATCAATACAATTGATGCATCGGGTGAAGAAAAAATCCGTGAAATTGCCGTCTATATGCGTGATGCGAATGTGAATTTGGCATTTAGTAGCCTTAAGCAACCCGTACGGGAAAAATTTGATTTTGCAGGCTTGCCGAGTTTGTTGGGAGAAGAAAATTTATTTATGACTCGTGATGCTGCAATTCAAGCATTGCAGCTACGTTTCCCAGATGTATAGGCTAATCTTGGTGCAAAGAGCCCTCATTGGATTTTTGGTTTGGTGGGAATTCGTGTAAATGTTGCAACCTATATTTTCAGGAGATGAGTAATGCCATTGGTTGATATGAAAAACATGCTTGGTCACGCCTACTATCATGGATACGCTGTGGGTGCTTTTGGTGTGGCTGGGTGGGAGATACTAGAAGGGGTGGTTGCAGCTGCAGAGGGTATGCGCACGCCTATTATTTTAAGTGTATCTAACACTTATCCCGGAACTGACAGTATAGAATCTTTGGCACGTGGAATCATTGAAATGGCGCAGCGTGCCACAATACCCATAGCATTCCAGATCGAAGTTGAGGACAGCTATGAGGCGGCTGCTGTCGCGATTAAAATGGGTTGCAACGGCATCGTATTCAATGCCTCTTCACACGATCTGCCAGATAACGTGAAATTGACGCAAAAAGTTGTAGAACTGGCGGCTGCTAGTGGTGTGCTGGTGGTCGGACAAGTAGGCCAAATTGAAAGTGGGGATACCATTGAGGGATTAGAGTCTGTAGACAACAGCTCTACCACGCCTGCTGAAGCAAAATATTATGTAGAACGTACTGGTGTGGGTTGCTTGGCTATTGCGGTGAAACGCTTCACCACAGGTGCTAACAAATATGATTTCACTCGACTCTCGAAAATCAATCAAGCTGTTGGCATTCCATTAGGTATCCACGGTAGTGCAGGTTTTACCGATGACCAGTTAAAACGCATGATCAGTTTTGGCGCGGCCAAAATTAACTATAGCTCGGTTCTGCTTGATGTCGCGGCGCAACGAATCAGGGAAAATACAATGGCAGGGGTCGAAGGTTATTCAGCCATCATGGAAGGCGTACGTGATGCGGTGCGTCTTGAAGTAGAACGATGTATAAAAGTATGGGGCTGTGGTGGTCGTGCAGCGGAAGTGCTGTTGCAATGTCAATCACAGGAACGTGACCATGCCCTTTTGCAAGGTGATAACCGACAGAGTGTGCGATTAGCCTAGCCTGGCTATTTGACAGACCATTTCTGCGAAATTTATCGGCTTTTATTAGCTTTTTAGGAACGGAGACTGATCTACAGTTTGCGCAGCCGTATGTAGTAGCTCTATGAATGCGCTGGTGGCTGGCGTAAGCCGTTTGCTGGCTGGATAGACTAAATGCCACTTACGCGCTAGCGGTAAACCGCGTACATCGAGTATCACGAGTTCGCCATTTATAAGCTCGGCGCGTAGTGTAGCGTCAGATAATACGGATATACCCAGACCGCTAGCGACTAACTGCTTGATGGCTTCGTTGCTACCTAATTCCATGCGAACTTTAAGCGTAACGCCATGTTGCTCAAAAAACTGCTCGGCAGCCAGGCGTGTTCCCGAGCCAGATTCTCGCAAGATAAAAGCATCGTCTTGCAGACGCGATGGGGCGATGTCTTTTTCCTGTGCTAATGGATGATTCGGGCTGGCCACCACTACTAGGAGGTTGTCGGCAAAAGCTTCCATAACAACATTCATATGTTCTGGAGGCTGACCCAAGATATAAAGGTCATCCTGGTTTTGTGTTAAACGTTCCAGCAGATCCTTACGGTTGCCCATGAACAAAGTGGTGTCGATCCCAGGGTGTTTCGTGCAGAATTCACCCAACAGCCGGGGAAGAAAGTATTTAGCGGTGGCAAGCGTAGCCAGCTTCAAACTACCCTTCTCCAGTCCTTGAAGTGCAGCTAATTCATGACCAAGCTGTTCCAGCCTATTAAGCACATCTCGACAGGTAGTCCACGACACAACGCCAAATGGGGTAAGCGAAATTTTCTTACCGATTTGTTCAAATAGCGGCTGACCAATGGCTTCAGCGAGTTGCTTGACTTGGATAGATACTGCGGGCGGTGTCAGGTGCAGTTCTTCAGCCGCGCGAGCGAAGCTGAGATGCCTTGCAACGGCATCAAAAATTTTAAGCTGGTGGAGCGTCGCATGATGAATGGGCATGAAAATATTAACTCCTAGTAAGGTTTAAGTGCAAATATATTCGGTTTTTATTAAACTGCCATGTCGCTATCTGGAACAGCTGAGATGGCGATTCAGCAATGTCTTGACGTATGCAGTAGCGGCATCCTGATGCTACGAGTATCAACAGGTAAGTTGTATTCTGGATGGCTTTTTTGTTTAATGAAAGTTAAATGTTTTTAATTTTATAGTTTAGTATTGTTAATGTATCGAGGCTTTTTTAGGCGTTCTCACCAAAACCTGAGATGCAATTAAAATCATGCGCTAAGGCAATCTGGGTAAATTGGTTGTTTATAATCTGAGCATCTGTATTGGTTAATAAAATTGGCGTATAAATTGCTTGATTTATTACAGCTAAACGAACTATTTAATTTTTATTAACCATGGAAAGTGTAATCACAATGACTAGCAACCAATCACGCACCAGTGCGATTCAGACTATTATTACCCGTGCACCAAAAGAGGTCGTGCAACCTGCGCCTTTGAGCAAAATTTGGGCATGTGATGTATTTAATTTAGCCGCGATGGAAGAGTCGTTGTCGAAAAACGCATACAAAGCCATGAAGAAAACCATGCAAACTGGTGCGGCATTGGATCCGATTAACGCTGAAGTGGTTGCTGCGGCGATGAAAGAATGGGCGATGTCCAAAGGGGCAAAATTCTTCTCGCATATTTTTTACCCTATGACTAACTTGACTGCTGAAAAGCATGACGGCTTCATTATCACCAACTCGGATGGCAATGCGATTACCGATTTCAGCGGCAGTTTGCTGATTAAAGGTGAGCCTGACGGTTCTTCTTTCCCTAATGGTAGCTTGCGTGCCACTAATTCTGCTCGCGGTTATACCGCTTGGGATCCGACTAGCCCCGCGTATATTATGAATACTGCAAATGGCGCGACTTTGATGATACCTAGCGTGTTTTTGTCGTGGACAGGTGAATCACTGGATAAAAAAATTCCACTTTTGCGTTCTAACGCGGCGATGAATGCAGCGGGACAAAAAGTGTTGGCGTTGATGGGTGAGACGGAAATTGCACCATTAAATTCTAGCTGTGGTGCGGAGCAAGAATACTTTTTGATAGATGCTGCTTTTGCCGCCGCTCGTCCAGATTTATTGCAATGCGGACGCAGTTTGTTTGGCGCACCGTCACCTAAAGGGCAACAGTTTGATGATCATTATTTTGGTGCGATACCTGAGCGCGTGCAGGTATTCATGCAAGATTTTGAAGATAAACTTTATAAATTGGGTATTCCTGCTAAAACGCATCATAACGAAGTTGCACCTGGGCAATTTGAAATTGCGCCCTACTATGAAGCGGCAAACGTCGCCGCAGATCATCAGCAATTGCTCATGACAGTCATGAAAAACACTGCGCAGGCTCACGGTTTTATGTGTTTGTTGCATGAAAAACCATTCGCGGGCGTAAATGGCTCTGGTAAGCATGTTAATTGGTCAGTGGGTAATGCCACTCAAGGCAATATGCTAGATCCTGGTAGCACGCCTGAAGAGAATCTTAATTTCTTGCTGTTTTGCGGTGCGGTCATTCGTGGCGTGCATTTGTTTGGCCCCTTGTTACGTGCGGTGATAGCCTCTGCATCCAACGACCATCGTTTAGGTGCAAATGAAGCACCGCCTGCTATTTTGTCGGTTTATTTGGGCGACCAGTTGGAAAAAGTGTTCAAAGACATTCAAGCGGGTGCTTTCCCTAAAACCGAAAAAGGTGGCTTTATGGAGCTGGGCTTGTCGCAATTGCTGAAATTTGAGCGCGACCCAGGCGATCGTAACCGTACCTCACCATTCGCATTTACGGGCAATCGTTTTGAGTTCCGTGCTGTGGGTTCGTCGCAATCCGTGTCAGGTCCATTAGTGGCGATGAACACCATGTTGGCGGATTCGTTGGAGTGGATAGCCGTTGAATTAGCGGCGGCATTAGCGACAGGCAAAGATAAATCAGCCGCTGTGATGTCGGTGTTAAAAGTGGTGATGGATAAGCATGGTAATGTGGTTTATGGTGGCAATGGCTACTCACCAGTTTGGCATAAAATGGCAGTGGAAGAGCGTGGTTTGAAAAACTTACCTACCTCCGCAGAAGCCTTGCCTGAATTACTTAGCCCCGCTGTGGTCAGCTTGTTTGAGCGCACAGGTGTGTTGACCCCTGTGGAATTGCAGAGTCGTTTTGATGTGTATGCCGAGCAATATGTGATTTCTATTGAGCTGGAAGTGAAGTTGATGCTGGAAATGGCAACCACCTTGATTTACCCAGCGGCAATTAGCTATTTATCGAGCTTGTCTGCAACTTATAACAGCTTGGCGGCATTAAGTATTGCCGTTGATAGCAGCTTGGCCAGCGCAGTTGCCATTGAAGCCAGTGCGATGATGGCGGCAGTGGGCAAGTTGAAAGCGGCCATTGCTCAACATGATTTTGATACCATACAAGCGCATATGACTTTCTTAGCGCATGACGTGCGTAGTTTGATGTCCGAAGTCCGTGCGCACGCTGATGCGCTGGAAACGATGGTGGCAGATGATATTTGGCCGCTACCTAAATATCGCGAAATGCTGTTTATTAAATGAGCGAGTTAATCGCTAACTCGCTCATTGGTCGGACAGTATTAACGATATTGCGACAGGTAACGCCATTCAAATAAACGTTTGGCGTAATGCCAGAGTTTGTTTGGAATAACCCAAGCGCGTTTATGATCACGGAACACCATGATGCCTGCGTTGAGCGTATCGACGATGCAGATGAGTTCTTCCTTGAATGTTTGCGTAGCGGGTTTGCCATTCAAGTGCGCAATCAAGTTGGTGACGGTGGTGACGGCCTGTAAATCAGCGGCGTGCCCTTGTTTGGGCAGCCAATCGGCGGTTCCTGCATAACTGCCCGAATCGCCAATGACAAATACGCCAGCGTGATTGAGGACTTGGCAAGTGCGGTCAGACTGGATAAAGCCACCAGCAGATAAGGGTAGCCCGCTATTTGCCAGCCAGTCGGGTCCTGTCATGCCAGGCATGAAGAGTATCAAATCAGCCGCAATATCACCGCCTTCGGTTTTGACTTTGTCAGCGTCAAAACCTGTGATTTTATGCCCCAGATGCGTGCGGATATTGCGTTGGCGCATTGCACCTAATAGTCCAGATACGGCTTTGGGTCCCAGACGGTTGCCAGGCGCGTCACTGGGGTTGAAGAATACCAGTTCAAATTTATCTCGCTTACCCCAGCGTTTGAGCAGTGTGTCCACGCCAAATAATAGTTCAAACATGGGGCCGCCACGCACTGCGGTGGGTTCTAATGGGTTGCCACCAAAGCCGAAGGCGATTGTGCCTCCTTCAAGTGCAGCTAACTTGTCTCGGATGGATTCGGCAGCAGCAATGCCGTCACAAATAGCAATACTGTGCTCTATGCCAGGTAGTTTCTTAATACCACGCCCACCGCTGGCGATAATGAGCGCATCATTGTGGATTTCACCTGTATCGGTGATGACGGTGCGTCCGCCGTCTTTTAGTCCCGTCACCCGCCCTTGATGGAACTTTACTTTTTGGCGTGTTAAAAAATTGGATAGCGGGATGCGTAAATCGTCGCCTTGGCGTAGCCCTGATGGTATCCAGATGAGGCTGGGGTAATATACAAATTCCGCCTTGGGCGCGATGAGCGTGATGTGGGCATCGGGTAGCTGTTTGCGTAGCGTGCGGATAGCGGTGAGTCCGCCGAATCCTGCGCCGATAATGGTGATTTTGGGCATGCTTATCTCCTTCAGTTAAATAGCGCGGATGTAATCAGCAGGTAATGGGCTGACTTGTTTGGCCTGCTCAAAACCATTTTGCGTAAACAGGCTGACGATATGACCATGCGCCTGGATGAGCTTGATGACGTTGGTATCCATGCTGGTTTCCTCGACCAGTACGCCGTTAGGGATTAAGGTGACTTCCATATTAACTTTATCACGTTGCGCAAATATTTCAGGGAAAGCGGCATCCCAGTTACGCAAGCTGAAATTATCTAACAAACGCTGGTGCATGGCAGGGACATGGTCGTGCAGTAGCTTGACGATGTCAGGATTGTGAGAAGTCGTCATGGAACGTATGCCATGCTCGGTGTTAATTAGTTCGCGATGGATTTGTTGATGATCGCGCAGCAAGGACTGAAATACCGACTGGTCATGCTGATGACGACTGCGTTGATCGGGATGTTGTTGGGATTGAGGGTGGTTCATGGCATTTCCTTATGTAAGAGTGTTGCCATGAGTATTGCATTTTGATTAACTTAGCCGCATTGATAATTATCAATTTGCATCAGCTAATTTCAACAAACATTTTAACAAGCACCTGTAGTGCAGGCGTGGTGTATGAGTTTTTCGCGGTCAGGGATGTGCAATAAATTTTTATGTTCGGTAATGAGGTGATGGCGTTTGAATGCCGCCATCATGCGGCTGACATGCTCGGTGGATAATCCAAGGAATTCACCCATATCCTGTCGTGTGAGCGGAAAAGGCACGTCGCTATTCGTAGGATAGGTATTGCACCATTGGCATAAAAAAGTTGCTAATCGTTCTTCGGCTTTTTTTGCGCCCAGCTCGACTATGCGATTTTCTGCCTGACGTAGCGCAGTAAACCAGCGTTGGCTAATGGCTTGATAAATATGGGGTAAACGCAGTGCCGCCGCGATTAAATCTGCCAAATTGAGTTGGCATAATTGGGTTTCGGTGAGGCTAATCGCGGTGTACGGATATTGCGTTTCTACCATACCAGCAAACCCCAGCAAGTCACCATGCCCAAGTAAGCGCACGATTTGTGAGCGACCATCCGCCAGCGTTTTGACCAGCTTGACCGCCCCATGGCGTAGGGTATAAGCATGGCGGGCATGGTCTCCCTCAAGGTATAAGGTATGCCCTGCTGGCACGGTTATATCGCGTACCTGAATGTTAAGCGTGGATAGGTCGTCCAGTGACAGCCCTGCAAAGATGCTGTGATCACGCATCGGGCAGGTTAGACAGTCGGAGTATTTAGCTTGGCTCATCGTTTAGGGCTGCGTCGTATATTCAGGCACCCAGTGTTTCAGCATCTGTTTGACCTCGGCTTCGCTGACTATGTGCTCCTGCATCAACCATGCCAGTGCTTGCGCCAGCCATGCCTCTTCGACTGTACGCGCTTGAGCAATACGCAATTTAGGGTGGGGTGTGGTTAGCGTGTGCTCATCATCTGCAAGTAATTCTTCGTATAGCTTTTCACCTGGACGTAGTCCTGAATAAACGATTTTAATATCGTTTTCGCTAAAGCCAGACAGCCGTATCATGTCGCGGGCGAGGTCGGCAATTTTGACGGGTTCGCCCATGTCGAGCACGAATATCTCACCGCCATCACCCATTAACCCAGCTTGTAATACCAATTGGCAAGCCTCAGGGATGGACATGAAATAACGGGTGATGTCGGGATGCGTTACGGTAATCGGACCACCTAGCGCAATTTGTTCCTGAAATTTTGGAATCACACTGCCCGAACTGCCCAGCACATTGCCAAAGCGCACCGCGACAAAGCGCGTGCGCGGTGCATCAGTCGGCGCGGCGTGCAGGCTTTGGCACACCATTTCTGCCAGCCGTTTGGATGCGCCCATGACATTGGTGGGGTTGACTGCTTTGTCAGTGGAAATCAGCACAAATTTTGCCACACCATGCCGTTGCGCCGCGTGTGCCAGCGTGTAAGTGCCGAGCACGTTGTTGCGCATGGCTTGCCAGGCGTTGCTTTGCTCCATCAACGGCACATGCTTATAGGCGGCGGCGTGGAAAATTACGCTGGGCTGGTGCTGACTAAGCAAGCTGTCTATCACTGTCGCGTGTTTGACATCGCCGATAGCGCAGAGGATGTTGATTTCAGGAAAGCTGGCGGCGAATTCCTGTTCGATTTTGTACAGCGCAAATTCACTCATTTCAAACAATATCAGCAACTTGGGTTGAAAATGCGCAATCTGACGGCATAGCTCCGAGCCAATAGAGCCGCCCGCACCGCTGACCAGTACCACTTGGTTGTGTATCAGCTGATGCAAACCCGCATCGTCGAGTTGCACAGGGTCGCGCCCGAGCAAATCATCCAGCTCTATTTTGCGTAATGCGGATACCGTGACTTTGCCCCGTGCCAAGTCGTCAAACGCGGGCACTGTGAGCGCATTCACCCCTGCGTCAGCACAAATCTGCGCGGCATGACGGCGCACGCTATGCGCGGCTGAAGGCATGGCAATGACGGCGTGCTGGATGTTTAATTTTTCTGCCTGGCGGGCGAGGCTGTCGAGCTTGCCAAGCACAGGCACACCATATAAATCACGGCCTTGCTTGGTCGGCATGTCGTCAAGCAAGCCGACCACTCGCCATTCACGACTCTGCGCCAATTCGCGCACAAGTGAAGCCGCCGCACCGCCTGCACCAAGGATGATGACAGGTTCACGCTCAGTCGCCAACGCACCAAAGCGATGTTCTTTCCATGCACGGTAAATTAACCGACTGCCGCCCATCATCAGTAATAGCAGGATAGGATCTAATACCAATACCGAGCGTGGCACGGTGGCTTTAATTTGAAACATGAATAAAGCGAGTGGAATCAGCAATGCCGCCACCCCCACCGCGAATAAAATCCGCCGCAAATCAGGCAAACTGGCAAATCGCCAGATACCGCGATACAAGCCAAATCGCCAGAAAGCCAGTGCTTGCAACGGTACTACCCAAGCTAAGGTGCTGAGTGCGCTAGGTAAAAACTCTGACGGTATGCCGAGATTAAAACGCAGCCAATAAGCCATCAGCCACGCTAAACCCGCAGCGGCTAGGTCATGTAGGAATGCAAATAAAATGCGAGTGTTGAAGCGGGAAGCCATAGTCATTGCGCTTAATTCAAGATGCTAGATTATACCTTGATACGCGCGATGGCGGCGGTGCTTGCTGAGTGGGCACAAAACCTTATCCACGAACTACACGAAAGGCGGGAAAATAAAGCAAATGCTATGCGCTGTTTTTCGTGGATAAGTTTTTTACCGTCCGCGCCCACCACTACGATGTGGGCTGCTAGGTGCGCGTGCCGCTGGTTTGGCGGCTGGGCGTGCGCCGTTGGCTGCAGCTGGGCGGCGATTTTGTCCACCACCACCGCCAGCAGAACGTTGACTGCCGTTCAAAATAGGTTCGGCTTTGATGCGCGGATCAACTTCAAAGCCTGGGAATACTTCGGCGATGATTTGGGTTTTGGTCAGGCGTTCGATGGCGGTCAACAGTTTTAATTCATCGACGCACACCAGTGAAGTGGCTTCGCCTTCGCTACCTGCGCGACCAGTACGGCCGATGCGGTGGACGTAATCTTCAGCGACGTTAGGCAGTTCAAAATTGACCACGTGCGGCAATTCGCTGATGTCGATGCCACGAGCAGCAATGTCAGTAGCAACCAGCACTTGCAGCGTGCCATCTTTGAACGTTTTGAGTGCGCGAGTACGGGCAGCCTGGCTCTTGTTGCCGTGTATCGCCATGGCGGGGATGCCGTCTTTGTCGAGGTTTTCGGCCAGGCGGTTAGCTGCGTGCTTGGTGCGTGTGAACACCAGTACTTGAAACCAGTTGTTGTCTTTAATCAGCTTGGTCAGTAATTCACGCTTGCGTTCGCGGTCAACGGCATAGGCTTTTTGCGAAATTAGTGTGTTGGTGGCGTTGCGGCGGGCGACTTCGACGGTGGTTGGTTTGATGAGCAGGTTGTCTGCCAGTGCTTTGATTTCATCGGAGAACGTCGCTGAGAACAGTAAAGTTTGGCGTTGTTTGGGGATGAGTGCCATGATTTTTTTGATGTCGCGGATAAAGCCCATGTCCAGCATACGGTCAGCTTCGTCCAGCACCAAGATTTCAACTTGCGATAAATCCACCGTGCGCTGTTGCGCGTGGTCGAGTAAACGGCCAGGGGTGGCAACCAGTATATCGACGCGTCCGCGTAGTTTCTGGATTTGTGGGTTGATGTTGACACCGCCAAACATCATCATGGATTTGAGCGGCAAGTATTTACCATATTCGCGCACGCTTTCTTCTACCTGCGCGGCAAGTTCGCGGGTAGGAGTCAAAATCAACGCGCGTATCGGTGCGCGGTCAGATTTGGCGGGGATAGTGGATAAACGGTGCAGGATAGGCAATACAAAACCAGCGGTTTTGCCTGTGCCCGTTTGTGCGCCGCCGAGCAAATCGCCGCCTGCCATGATGGTAGGGATAGCTTGTGCCTGAATAGGGGTAGGTTCGGTATAACCGCGCTCAGTAACAGCGCGAACGATGGCTTCGGATAAGCCTAGGGTAGCAAATGACATAAATTTCCTGAAACAAAATCGGCCTTTCGTTACGGTGAACGTAACGCCAGTCTAGGGTAGGCTGATGGAGAGAATAAACCAGAATCGTGATGCGAGGACTGGCGTGTGCATCACGAATGGACGCATTGTAACAGAAAGCACCGATACTGCTTTGGTAGATTGCGTATTACGGTTGTCTAAATGTTATTTTAGAGCTAGTATCAGACAGGGTGCTATGTCGATAGTACCTTGAATCTATATCAATTATTTTGGGGGTGTGATGAAAATAAAATTATTCGGATGTGTGGGCGTGTTGTTGGGTTTGTGTGCGATCAATGCGGCGCACGCAGAATTGATACGGGGTGTGGTGGTACAGCAAACCATGCCTAAACCTTGGGAAGTGGATAATCGTCCTACAGGTAAAGGTTGGGGTGAGAGACCGCCAGCGGGTCAAGGTTATGCCACCTCAACGGGGCGTAAAAGTAGTACTGGTGCAAATGGCATTACTTATCATGGCGGTCCCGTGATGTTGGGTACAACAGGGGTTTACTATATTTGGTACGGTAATTGGGCGGGTAATACGGCGACCAGTATTTTGCCTGATTTAATCAGTGGGTTGAGTGGTTCGTCTTACTATAATATCAATACGACTTATTACAATGGCAGTAATGTGGCGGTCAGTAATTCGACTTTGTTGAAAAAAAGCATCACCGATAATTATTCACGCGGTACAGCGTTAGCCGATGCTGACGTAACGGCGATAGTGAGTAGTGCTATTACCAGTGGCGCATTGCCTGTGGACCCAAACGCGGTTTATTTTGTGCTGACTTCAGCCGATGTGAATGAAACATCAGGATTTTGTACCTCATATTGTGGTTGGCATACGCATGGCACTATTGCTGGGCAAGACATCAAGTATTCTTTTGTTGGGAATCCCGACCGTTGCCCGACAGCCTGTGCGGCACAGACTGTGGGTCCTAATGGTAATGCGGGTGCAGATGCGATGGCGAGCGTGTTGACGCATGAGCTGGAAGAAGCGGTTACCGACCCTGATTTGAATGCTTGGTATGATACGTCGGGTGCTGAAAATGCGGACAAGTGTGCATGGAAATTCGGCACAACTTATACGACCAGCAACGGTGCAAAAGCGAATATGAAGCTGGGTGCGCGTGACTTTTTGATACAGCAAAACTGGCTTAATGCGTCAGGTGGATTATGTACGTTAGCGCATTAACGATGATGCGGCGATGGGTTGTTGGCGGGCTGATGTTGTGTGCGACACAGTCTGCGCTGGCGGAACAGCCCATTGCGGCTATGCACAATATCCCCACCGTGACGCGCTTGGTGCAGCAGTTTATGGGCTTGGAGTATGCGCTTATTGCCGCTGTGCCTAATGATAATGAGGTCGGTGCGTTGCTTGCTGATGATTTTGAAATGCGCTTGGGAATTATGCCTAATAACCCGATTCCACGGGTGCAGTGGTTAGCCAACATGCGTGAGCAATCAGCATCAAATGCACGGATTACGCAAATGGCAGTGCATGATTACGCCAATGTCGCTGTGGTGAGCTTTGTTATTCAGCGTAATCCAGCGATGAAATCAGCGATGGATATGGCTGTGGTAGATGTTTGGCAAAAAACGGGTGATACGTGGAAATTAGCGGTACGTTATGCTAGTCCTGTTAGTTTGTCCGTGCCGCAGTCAGACAAGCACTATTAGCGATTATTTCCCACGCATAAACATCTTGTCTAGCTCTGCCAGACTAATCTGAAACCAAGTTGGACGGCCGTGGTTGCATTGATTGGCGCGTTCGGTTTTTTCCATGTCACGCAGTAGCGCGTTCATTTCGGTGATGGTTAATTGCCGATTAGCACGTACTGCGCTATGGCAGGCCAAGGTGCTCAGGCGTTCATTGCGTTGTTCGGTGAGCGCATTGCTGGCTCCCGACATGCGTAATTCGTGGAGTAAATCTCGGGCAAGTTGGGCGGGATCAGCGGCTAGTAATAATTGTGGCACGGCGCGTATAGCGAGGCTGGTGGGCGACAGCGCGGCGATTTCAAAGCCCATTTGTTGTAGTGTATCAGCGTGTTCAGCCGCCGTGGCGACATCCAGTGCATCGACATTCAACGCAATGGGAATCAGTATATGCTGGCTGGCGATACTGCGCTGGTCAAGTGCGGTTTTGAATTGCTCATACAGAATACGTTCGTGCGCGGCGTGCATGTCCACCAGTATTAAGCCTGCCTGATTTTGCGCCAATATATAAATGCCGTGCAGTTGCCCGAGCGCATAGCCTAAAGGATGGCTATCGGTGTTGAGTGCTGGCGTGGCAGGTGCGGTGTTGCGCATCATTAAATCATAATAACTGGCAGGTTGTGCGACCCCTAATGGCATAGCGGCTTGGTGTAATGGTGCGTAATTAGGCTGCGATCTATAGGTGGGCGTAGTGCCACTGCTGATGTGGGTGGTGTCGGCGGTTGTTGCGCCAATTTGTACTGTTGCGGCGGGTGTTTGCCCCGCGTGACCAGCCAGTGCTTTGTTGAGGGCGTGATAGATAAACTGGTGTACAGCGCGACTGTCACGGAAGCGGACTTCGGTTTTGGCAGGGTGTACATTCACATCCACCAGTGCTGGGTCTAGCGTTAAAAACAAGCAGTAAGCAGGGTGGCGATCATGGTGCAAAATGTCATGGTAGGCTTGTTTGAGCGCGTGCGCCAGTAACTTATCACGTACAAAACGACCATTTACAAACATGTATTGCGCATCACGACTGGCGCGGGAATAGGCAGGTAGTGCGCTCATCCCATGCACACTTAAGCCAGCGGCTATTTCGGCGACATTGACGGCAGATTGGTTGAAATCGACACCCAATACCGCTGTGATACGCTCAGTCATGTCTTGCCCACGCCAAAGCTGTACAGCGCGGTCGTTGTGATGCAGGCTAAAGCTGACATCAGGTCGGGCGAGGGCAATACGCTGAAAAACACCTAAGCAGTGCGCGTATTCGGTTGCCGCTGATTTGAGAAACTTACGCCGCGCGGGTGTGTTAAAAAATAAATCACGTACTTCAATAGTCGTACCTGCCGTGAGCGCGGTGGGTTGCACTTCACTGGGTGTTGCGCCGTCTGCGCTGATTTGATATGCCAGTGCCGCGTTATGTGCGCGGCTGGCTAAACGAATACGCGCAATTGACGCAATGCTTGCCAATGCTTCACCACGGAAACCCAACGTAGCAACGCATTCTAAATCGTCTAAGCTGGCAATTTTGCTGGTGGCGTGACGGGCGAGTGCGAGATTGAGTTGCTCAGGCATTATGCCTACACCATTATCTGCCACGCGTATCAACTGTGTGCCACCCAATTCCAGATGCACGCGAATGTCAGTCGCGCCTGCGTCTAGGCTATTTTCCAGTAACTCTTTGAGCGCGGCGGCGGGACGTTCAACGACCTCACCAGCGGCAATTTGGCTGATGAGGATGTCGGGGAGGGGGTGGATAATGGGCATGGTGGAATTGTTTATTAGGCGTGCGACATGCGTTTAATCACGCACTGCCATTTTCGATCTGGCTGTGGCTGGGTTGCTGGCAAAGTATCGTTTGATGCCGTCAACTATGGCGCTGGCGAGTTTGTCTTGATAGGCTTCGTCGCCGAGTTTGGCTTCTTCTTCGGGGTTGGAGATGAAAGCGGTTTCGACCAGAATAGAGGGGATGTCGGGTGCTTTGAGCACGGCGAAACCTGCTTCTTCTACTTCGCCTTTGTGCAGGCGGTTGACGGTGGCGATTTGGTTGAGCACTGAGCTGGCGAGGCGACGGCTGTCGGTGTTGGTGGCTGTTTGTGATAGGTCTATCAGTGTTTTGGCAAGGTTTTTGTCTTTTACGCCGACGTTCACGCCACCGACTAAGTCGGCATCGTTTTCTGATTTGGCCAGCCAGCGGGCGGCGGCACTGGTTGCGCCGTGTTCTGAGAGCATGAATACGCTGGAGCCGCGTGCGTCTGGGCGGATGAAAGCATCGGCGTGGATGGAGACGAATAAGTCGGCATTGAGACGGCGGGCTTTGTTGACGCGTTCAGCCAGTGGGATGAAAAAATCGCTGTCGCGAGTGAGAACAGCACGCATATTGTCCATGCTGTCTATTTTAGCTTTGACACGTTTGGCGACGGCTAAGGTGATGTTTTTTTCTAAGCTACCGTTCGCACCGTGCGCACCTGGGTCTTCCCCGCCATGACCTGCATCGATAGCGACGGTCACTAAGCGGGTGATGACGTAGTTTGATTTTTTGCTTGATTTATCGGTCTTGTCAGTTTTTTCAGTCGATTTGTTCGTTTTGTCGCTGGTGTCTGCGGTGGTGTTATCAGCGATTTTAGTATCGGTTTTTAGCTCAGGCTTGATTTCAGTTTTGGTCTCGGCTTTTAGGTCGGGTTTAGTGTCTGTTTTGGTATCGGTGGGCGCGACGGTGTTGTCAGTGGTTTTAGCTGCGATAGGCTTGGCAGGGTACACGTCCAGCACCAAGCGATTACCATAGCTACCGACAGGCTTGAGCGTGAATAAAGTGGGTTTGACTTCGCCACGCAAGTCCAGCACTAAGCGAAATACGCCAGGGCGATTCAGCCCTGCTCGTAATTTGGCTATCCATGGGTCGTTCGTGCCTATTTTGTTAGTGAGGTCAATAATCGCTGGCGCGGCGTTGATGTCTTCTAAGTCAATAACTAAGCGAGCGGGGTTATCCAGTGAGAATACTTTGTATGCAATCGGGTTGGGGGATTCCAGTGTTAAGCGGCTGTAGTCATTGGCAGGCCAATAGCGTGCGTCGTTAATCGTGTTAGTGGCGTTTGCCCATAGCGGGGCTAAACCTAGCGCGATTAAGGCGTGGGCGGCGATGCGGCGAGTAATTGATTGAGGCATAATTGTCCTTCCTGCGAGAGGGCGACCAGCTCAGCGTCGCGCGATTCGTCATTCAGCGTTAAATACAAATTGATGTCAGGTGGTGGGAGTAATTCAGCGGCTTTTTCTGGCCACTCGACCAAGCACACGCTAGTCTCGTTAAAGTACTCTCTAAATCCAGCTTCTTCCCATTCTAACGCATCATTGAAACGATATAAATCAAAGTGATATAAATTTAAGCTAGAAAGTTCATAAACTTCAACCAGCGTATATGTCGGGCTTTTGACTTTGCCCATAAAACCCAGCCCACGCAATATACCTCGGCTCAACGTGGTTTTACCCGCGCCGAGGTTACCATGCAGGTAAATGACCAGACCTGCTGTGAGGTGGCGGGCAATGGCAGTGCCGAAAGCCAGCGTGGCGGATTCGTCGGCGAGGTGTATAGAATGGCGGAGCGGGGTATGTGGCATATTAGGCTGCAATCCGTAGCGGCGCGATATGCTGACGGGGTTGCTGCTCCGCCTGCCATAAGTCGTATGCGGCTTGCATCCGTATCCAGATGCCAGCAGGTTGCGCGAGGGCTTCTGATAATTTAATGTCCATGTCGGCTGAAATGCCTGCGCGGGCATTGAGTAATCGGGATAAGTGTGGGCGCGATACGCCTAAATGGGCGGCAAATTCGCCTACAGTTAGCCCTAGTTCGGGTAAAACATCTTCTTTTAATATCGTGCCAGGATGGGGTGGATTGTGCATGATGCTTGTGCTCCTTTAGTGATAATCTAAATAATCGATCAGCTCGATTTCACTGTGCTCAAATTTGAAAATAATGCGCCAGTTGCTGCTCACTTTAATCGCCCAAAATGCGGCTAAGTCACCATTTAGCTTGTGTGGTTTATAACCAGGTATATCGATTTGTGCGATGACTGTCGCGCTATTTAATACACCGAGTATGCGATTGAGACGTGGTGCGTGCTCAGGGTTAATACCTGCTTTTGACCCCGTTTCAAAAAAGCGTTGCAAGCCTGCGTGGCGGAAACTTTTAATCATGCGGTTATTGTAGTGTGTCGCATTACGGGTTACAAGCACTGATGTTGCGTTAAGTGATATTTATGCCTGTATCATTAGTGTTATGGATCATCATCAACTCACATTATTGGCGCAACAAATTAAATCCTGGGCGGCGGAACTCGGGTTGCACGGCGTGGGTATTACCGATTGCGATTTGAGCACGGCGGAAACTGAGCTGCTCAATTGGCTGGCACAAGGCTACCACGGCGAGATGGATTATATGGCAAAACACGGCACTAAGCGCACTCGCCCTGCGGAATTAGTGCCAGGTACGGTGCGGGTGATTTCGTTGCGCCTGCATTATTTGCCGCCTGATGCGCGGGATAGCTGGGCGGTGATAAACGACGCGCCATCGGCATTTATTTCACGCTATGCACTGGGGCGCGATTATCACAAGGTTATGCGTGGGCTGTTGCAAAAGCTGGCAGAGCGCATACAAGCCGCCGTCGGTGAATTTAATTATCGCGTATTCACCGATTCCGCACCAGTGATGGAGGTGGCGTTAGCAACCAAAGCTGGGCTGGGCTGGCGCGGTAAGCACACCTTATTACTCAACCGTGAGGCGGGTTCATGGTTTTTTTTAGGCGAGATTTATACTGATTTACCCTTGCCTGTTGACGAGCCAGTGAGTGCTCACTGCGGCGTGTGCGAGGCGTGTATAGACATTTGCCCGACGCAGGCGATTATTGCGCCGTATGAGCTGGATGCGCGGCGTTGTATTTCTTACCTGACCATAGAGCACAGCGGCGCAATCCCCGTTGCACTGCGCCCGCTAATGGGTAATCGCATATACGGCTGTGACGATTGCCAGCTGGTTTGCCCGTGGAACCGTTTTGCACAGACCAGCGAGAGCGCGGATTTTGCTGTGCGTAATGGGCTGGACAGTGTGCAATTAGTGGATTTGCTGGCGTGGACAGAGGCTGAATTCGAGCAACGTTTACAAGGTAGCGCGATACGTCGCATTGGTCATGAGCGCTGGTTGCGTAATATTGCCGTGGCGTTGGGCAACGCGCCAGCCAGTGCTGAAATTGTCACCGCCTTGCAATCACGGCTGGTACATCCGTCAGAAATCGTTCGCGAACATGTACAATGGGCGTTATTGCAACATCAAGTTTAAGTAATCATGCAAAAAGACTCTCAACAAGCGATAGGCGTATTTGATTCAGGTATAGGCGGGCTCACCGTCGTGCGGGCGTTGATGGAACGTTTGCCGTTTGAAAACATAGTGTATTTTGGCGACACCGCACGCGTGCCTTATGGCGTGAAATCAGTGGAAACCATCGCTCATTACACCACGCAAATCGCGCAATTTTTGTTAGAAAAAAACGTTAAATTACTCATTATCGCGTGCAACACCATGGCCGCTGTCGCCGCGCAAACCGTGCGTGATATGTCACCCGTACCTGTGCTAGATGTTATCGAAGCAGGCGCGTGGGCGGCAGTGCAGGCCAGCAAAACTCACCAAATCGGCGTAATCGGCACGCCCACCACCGTCAACAGCAACACTTACGCCCGCGCCATCCACAGCCTCACCCAAGATGCGCGGGTGTATTCGCAAGCCTGCCCGTTATTTGTGCCACTGGTTGAAGAAGGTTGGCTAGATCACGAAGTCACGCGCCTGACCGCGCAGGAATACCTCAAGCCTGTTATTGCTGAACATATTGACACGCTAGTGCTAGGCTGTACCCATTACCCACTGATTAAACCCCTATTGCAAGCGGTTATGGGTGATGGCGTAAAGCTGGTTGATTCTGCCGAAGCCATGGCGCATCGCACTGCGGCATTGCTGACCGAGCTTGATTTAGCCAATACCAGCAAGGCTTTGCCGCACTACGAATACTACGTTACCGACGTACCCGTTAAATTTCAAACCATAGGCGAACGCTTTTTAGGGCGTTCATTAAGCCACTTGCATGTGGTGAAGTGGTAGCAGGTTGAAGAGTGAGCGGCTATCAGCTATAATCCACGCGCTGGCCCGGTTAGTTCTAGTGGTAAAACAAGGCACTCGTAACGCTTAGTCGACAGTTCGATTCTGTCACCGGGCACCAATACACAGCTTCAAACATTCCCAAGCAGTCTCAAAAAGCCCGTTAAACCCAATAAATATAAGGTTTGCGGGCTTTTTGCTGTGTCAATCATTCCCAAGCAATTTCACCAAAGCTCACTTGATTTGTTGGTACTTTTGTTGGTACTTGCTACAATCAACCAAAGCAAAGGCTAAAAAGTACCAACAAATTAAACGGAAGGCACGCAAGATATGGCTTTAACGGAATTGCAGATTAAGAAGATAAAACCTACTGACAAGCAACAAAAGCTATCAGACGGCGGCGGGCTGGTGTTGCTTATAAAACCTATGGGGGGTAAATACTGGCGGTTGTCATATCGCTACGACGGTAAACAAAAGACGCTTGCCATTGGTACATATCCAACCATATCACTAGCACACGCTCGCATTAAACGTGACGAAGCCAAGGCATTATTATCCAGCGGTGAAGATCTAAGCGAGCACCTCTCTAAGAAAGCCAAAAAAATAGTAAAGGTTGAAGCGAAAAAAGCCGAGGTTATCGCAGAAAATTTGATATTTGGAAATGTCGCATTTGAGTATCTAGAAAAAGAAAAAGGTACGCACACAGACAAGCATCATAATAAATTACTAGGCTGGCTAAAAAATGACGTTTTGCCATGGATAGGTAAACGTCCGATTTATGAAATAACCACCCCTGAATTGCATAGCGTTATGAAGCGCATGGAAGATAGGGCGGTAATCAGCACCGCTCATAGTGTGTTAGCTTTGTGCAACCGCATTTTTAAGTATGCTGTGGTTACTGGCAAGATAGTACGCAATCCATGCACTGATTTGAGCGGTGCACTGAAACCCGTACAAGGCAAGCATTTTGCGCATATTACTAATACGAAAGACATAGGCGAATTATTGCGACGCATTGATGGGCATAGGGGTACGCCTGTTGTTAGGAGTGCGCTTGCATTATTGCCGTTGTTGTTTTCCAGACCTGGAGAGCTTCGTCAGATGGAATGGCGTGAGCTAGATTTAGGAGCAGCAACGTGGATTATCCCTAAGGATAAAATGAAAAAAGGGCGTGATCATGTTGTATTGCTAAGCACGCAGGCAGTGCAAATAATCAAGGATATGCAACCACTCACAGGCGCATTGAAATATGTTTTTTGTGGTTCGCATGACGAATCAAAACCTATGTCAGATGGGGCTATCAATAACGCATTGCGTGCGCTTGGTTACGATACGAAAAATGAAATCACAGGGCACGGCTTTAGGCATATAGCATCCACATTGCTAAACGAAATGGGATTTGAGGGGGACTTGATAGAAGCCCAACTATCCCATAAAGATAGGGATAAAATTAGAGCAGTTTATAATCATGCTAAATACTTGCCTAAACGTAAAGCAATGATGCAAGCGTGGAGTGATTATTTGTACGCATTAAAGCAAGGCGCGGATATTGTTGAGTTTAGGCGTGCGTGACATTGGTTTATCGCTACATTAGATTGACTGCGCAGCAACCGCCTGCCAGCCTAGCCTATTTGCTTTTGCATCATCAAGCGCGTGGTGACGACGCAAGCCATTTTGAAAGCTACGCTCGACGACGATGTTAAATCGTCTTGATTGATGTAATTCTTTCGGCGTTCTGCTCATGTTTTTAGGCCAGGTGCCGCAGTCTGCAAAAAGCTCAAGTATCCAAGGCCAATCCCAAGCGATTGAGTCAGTGCATAACTGTATTGGTTCTTTGAAGTTTGTCAGCCAGCTTGCTAAGCGTATTGTCAGTTCGCGCATGGGTATAAGCACATCGCCACCCGTTAAATATGGTAAAACGGCTTCTTGCACAAATTCATTGCAATCTGACATCTGGTAAGTATCAGACAACTCCGCATAGAATTCACGACCATCCTGACTAATCAGACCGATGCTGATAAGACTTGGTTCTACTTCCAGCCCCGTGAATTCGGTGTCGAAGAAAATCAACATAGGATTTCTGGCGGCGAGTTTAGGCGTATGCTTATATTAGGTTTGTGGATTTTCTCATCTGTTAGTGCGGCTGGCTTATCCTCATCCAGTAAAAACCTCATATCATTGTCGCTAACCCAATTATTTATGACTCCCAAGCGACGATAAGCGAATTTTTTCAGCGCATCGTTATATTTCCCGTTACTCAAGATCATAAGGCACACATTTTTAGACCATGCTTGCGGATTAACGGTTTCGTACTCCGTTTTGATGCGTGCAACCTGCTCCCGTTTTCTGTCGGCGGCTGTCTTTGGATTTGTCAATTTAGGGCGGCCTTTAATTTTAACTTTTTTGATTTCATCCTGACCCATTTTTAACACCTAATTAACGTGACAATCACATTATTATACACCTAATTAACGTGACAATCACACAAATAATGTGCGCACGTGTTAAATTCGCAACTCGCAATCCCGTTTTAATTCGCTTCTTTTTTGCGTAGCAACCGCTTTGAATGTTTCTGATTTTCATATTGCTGGATAAATTGCACCACGTTCATTTAGGTTACCTCTTGATAGTTTGTCCTGATTTTTCGACACGTGTTTTTCTCGGTAACTTCGGTAACATTTTCATCATCTGCCTCGCAAGCCGCGCCGTTGTTGGCTTCCAGCGTTACCGAAATGTTACTAGAATTTTTGTGTTACTAGAATTCTGGTAACATTCTGCTTTTTCGCTTTCAAAATGCGCTAAATATCGCTTAAATATATGGGTTTTTTATTGTGATAATCACAATAAATAAGTGTATAATTGAACTCATTCGACTAGATCTATCGAATGATGCATAATTTTTTAACGAGACAAAGGGAATTCAAATGCGTATAGGGATTTTGACGGTAGTGACGGTTTCTATGTTGGTGCTAAGCGGTTGCGGCTCTCATGATGCTAAAGTCGCCGAGTTTAGTTTTTCTGGTGGGCCTGCTGATGGGCATGACTTCGAGTGGTACAAGGCGCACCCTACTGACGCTAAAGCAGAACGGGATTTTTGCAATAAAAAAATAATTGATCTCTCTGCTGGACTCGTCGAAAAAAGCGGCGTTAAAACGCAGGGATTGAGCGAAAAGGAAGTAGTAAGCAATATGACACCTGAAATGCTGGACGAAGCGCGGAAAAAAATACCCGCCTATTGTAGTTATGCTGATGATGCGATTTCTTCAAATAATTTCTTCGGTAAGCCACGCGGACATTACTAATAGTAAAGACATTAATATTATATAATGTGTTTACTATGATAGATGCAAAACCATTTTTCAGCCAAATTAAAAACATATCGCTACGCAAAGAGTTATTGCGTGCGATTCGTAATCATTGGACGCATGATTCTACGGCGATAGAGGGGAATACGCTGACACTGGGTGACACTGATTTTGTGTTGAGTGAGGGGCTGACGATTGCTGGCAAGCCATTGACTCACCATCAAGAGGTTTATGGACATGCTAAGGCGATAGAGCTAATTTATGGCTTATTAGATGCACCTGAAATTACCGAAGCCGATTTATTTTTGTTGCACCAAGCTGTACTCAGTGAGCATGTGGCCGATATTTACTATCCTGTCGGCAAGTGGAAGACAGAACCTAATTACACATTTTACGTGCGCGAAGAAGCGTCTGTAGAGCATGAATATCCACATCCAAAAACCATCCCGACGCTCATGTCGCAGTGGCTACAGCGTGCAAATGCTTGGACGAAAGGGATAGGGAATCGTGATGATGCCATACATTCATACACTGATTTGCACGCAACTTTTGTGGCTATTCATCCGTTTATTGATGGAAATGGCAGAATGGCGCGGCTATTGGCGAATATACCGTTGCTGAAAAACGGTTTTCCACCTATTAACATCCCGTCCGCACAACGATTGGACTATTTGAACGTAATAGCCGACATTACCGCACCTTGCGGGGATGTCAGTTTGCAAACTGACCTTGAACGCCTAATCGACGCAGATGCACTCAAGCAATTTAGCGTGAAGTGCCAGCAATGGTGGCAACCCATCATAGACTTGGTGGATCGAACCATCGCCAAAGACGCAAAAAGCAACGCCCCGTAGGGCGTTGCTTTAGTTCAGGCGAATAACGACCTCACCTCAAGCAAAAAAACTATCAAGCCCGAACCAAAAACGATTACCAGCATCATTTTAGACGTTAACCGATTTGCGAAATCGACAAATCGCATCCTCATTCGGTCGATATACTGCAACCGCGTGTAAAAATTGTTTGTTTTGTTTAGCTCTGGTATTAGTTTTTCAGTTTTTTTAGGTTCAAAAAGAAAGCTGTAAAATTTTGCTCTAAAAGTTGCGTAGTTCATTTTTTTGTTACTTTCTATGATTTAATGTGATTGTCACGATAAATAATAAATATAAATGTGATAATCACATTAAAAATGGGGGGGGTAAATCAAGACTCGTGGTGATTTATTCGGATACTAATCCCGCTACCATGTGCACCATCACTGACTAAATTGGGCTTTTTCTTGTCGGCGGCATTTTGCAAGTCTTTTGATTTGTCTAATAATTTGTCGGATAATGATTTTTTGTCACCACCTCCACTTTTTTGCTCAGAACCTCCAGCAGAACTTGAACCGCCGCCTACTGCACTTGCAAAGCCGTTGCCGCCGCCTGTACTACTAGCCGATTTACTCAGTGCATCACCGCCGTCTTTCAAAGCCGCACCGACCGCTTCTGTGCCCTTGCCTGCCGCCTTGCCGACTGCCTCAACCCCAGCACCCGCCACCTTGCCAGCGGCGGCGACCGCTGATCCAACACCAGGTATTGCTGCGGCTGCCCCGCTTGCCGCCGATATGCCTTTGCCAACCGCATCCGCCGCCGCTTGAGTGCCTTTACCAACTGCTTGCGTCACGCTACCCGCCGCGCTTGCCGCGCCGCCAG
>JABFSE010000021.1 GCA_013140765.1 Sulfuriferula sp. | reverse complement strand
ATTTATGACTTCGATAGCCAAATGCTACGCGGATTTTTAACAGGCTTAAACGAACACTTGACGGATGACGGCGAGGCTTGGCTCATACTCTCCGACCTTGCCGAACACTTAGGCTTGCGTAGCCGTGCAACACTGCTGGGCTGGATAACTGACGCAGGCTTGCAAGTTCTGGAACGCATAGACACCAAGCCCACCCACCCCAAAGCCAACGATCCCACTGACCCACTGCATCAAGCTAGATCAGCGGAAACAACTTCGTTATGGCGGCTTAAAGTGACAACCAGCCTATAACATAATCTTCATTTGACGGCGCGTGCTGAATTGAGTACAGTGCGCCTCAACTATTATAAAAACCATGTCTTGCTCATGGAAAATACTCACGCACTCATTAATACATAATAATATGCTTAAATTAAACCAACAAAAAATCACCACATACCTATTCTGCGCACTCACTTCATCAGCCTACGCAGGTGAATGGACGACAGAAATAGATTTAGAAATGCGCCATTTCCTCAACAAATCGGCTACCGTACAGCAATATGATTTAACAACCAACGCGATTCAAAAACAAAAAATCGCTGATACAGGACTCGCACGCCAGGATAATCCTTCTATCGCCATCCAACCTGGCTACTACAACGAGTGGGACAATAAAAAGAGCTCATTTTCTTTCAAGCCGTTCTATCGCTGGGATGATAGAGATGATTATCGCACCCATTTTGATATACGCGAATTAGTATGGCACACCAGTCACGGTGATGAGAATCGCCCTTGGGATTTGCGTGTGGGGATAGATAAAGTGTTTTGGGGCGTTGCTGAATCCCACCATCTCATTGACATCGTCAACCAAACTGATGAAGTTGAAGACCCTAAAATGGAACAAAAGCTCGGTCAGCCTATGGTACGCACCACCAACAAAACCGACTGGGGAACGGTAGATTTATTTGTATTGCCTATGTTTAGAGAGCGCACTTTTGCGGGACCAGAAGGTCGCTTACGCACACCGACTTCGCTCGTGCGCGCCCCCGTCGTGTTTGAATCTAGCGCAAAACAAAATCATCTCGATTTCGCAGGAAGATGGTCTAAACAGTTTGGCAAACTGGATGTAGGCGTATCCTATTTTCGCGGCACGAGCCGTGACCCACGTATTGTTCAGTTAACTTCGCTGCAAACAGCGGAAAATCCTTTAGGCTTACAAGTCAATTACGACTTAATCAGCCAAGTAGGATTGGATGTCAATTACTTATTAGGCGATTGGATACTCAAGCTCGAAGCCATAGAACGTAATTCCAACATACAACGTTATTACGCATATGTAACGGGGGTTGAATATACATTCAACGGCATTTATGACAGCCAAATGGACTTAACCAGCTATGTCGAGTACAACTATGACAGCCGCCATAATAGTAGCTCTGCGCCCGTACTAGATAATGACGTGTTTATAGGGTTGAGATTAGCCCTCAATGACGAACACTCAACTGACTTTAAGATAGGCGTAATGACAGACGTAGGCAACGCCTCTCGCACTACTCGAGTCGAAATCAACCGTCGCCTGAATGACAAGTGGAGCCTTAAATTTTTAGGTCAAGGTTACCACCGCATTAGCGATACCGACCCGCTTTCTGTGGTCAAAGAAGACAGCTTTATTCAATCAACGCTGGTACGTTACTTTTAATTTTAAGCCGCATTGCACGCTGTTTGCCAGCGTGCAATGCGAATTAACGCCCAAATCGCGCCATCAATGATGCTTTGCCCAACGTATTTTGGTTCACCATAAAGCCAACCACGGCGGTACTTGCGCCGTCGGGTATGGCTAATTTATCTGTTTTCAACGCATACACGGTAAAGTTATAACGATGTGGCTTGTTGCCTACAGGTGGGCATGGACCACCCCAAGCCGCCATGCCGTAATCGTTGCGGATTTGCTGTGCGCCTGCTGGCAAATTTTTGCTATCCACGCCACCATCGCCTTGCGCTAACCCCGTCATCGTAGCGGGCAGGTTAATCACTACCCAGTGCCAAAAACCTGCGCCCCCTGTAGGTGCGTCAGGATCATGCACCATAATGGCAAAACTCTTAGTACCCACTGGCGCATTTTTCCAATTCAGCGCGGGCGAGATATTTTCACCTGTACAACCAAAGCTGTTAAAAACAAATTTTGACCCAATTTTTTGATTAGGCGATAAATCTGGACTACTGACGCTAAAACCAGCCGCCACCGCCGCCGCGCTTACCAATAACAAACCCGTTGCCAATAATATACGTTTCATTTCACACTCCCATTAAAACACAGCACAATTCACTACGTTATCATATATTGATGCGATATACTCCAGCGCATGAGCACATTTCATCCCCGCAATCGCCACCAAGGGCATTACGATTTCCCTCAACTGATGCAGGCCGAACCCGCTTTGGCTACGTTTGTCCATCCCAACGTACAGGGTATCAACAGTGTGGACTTCACTAACCCCGCCGCCGTGCGCGTACTGAACCGTGCATTATTGCAAGCACAGTATGGCATCAATGCTTGGGATATTCCTACTGATTATTTATGCCCAGCCGTACCGGGTCGCGCTGATTACCTGCATTATCTTGCTGATTTATTAGCCAGTGCCAACACAGGGAAAATACCCAAAAATATCATTGCGCTAGATATAGGCACGGGCGCGAACTGCATTTATCCGCTACTAGGGCATAGTGAATACGGCTGGCAATTTGTCGCCACCGATACTAATGCCGCCGCGTTAGCTAACGTGAAAAATATATTAGACTACAATCCAGCGTTAGCCCCACACATATCGCTACGCTTGCAAGCGGATATGCACGCTATTTTTGAGCATATTATCCACCATGATGAGTGGTTTGATGTCACGCTGTGCAACCCGCCGTTTCATGCTTCACTCGCGGAGGCCAACGCGGGCACGCAACGCAAGTGGCGTAACTTGGATAAAAAACGCCAACAAAAATCATTCACACTTAATTTTGGTGGGCTAGGTGCAGAGCTTTATTGTGATGGTGGTGAGCTAGGTTTTATTCGCCGCATGATAACCGAGAGTGCCAGCCTATCTACGCACTGCTACTGGTTCACGACACTGGTGTCAAAATCAGCAAATTTAATCCCTATTTATGCCGCACTTAAACACGCTGGCGTGCAACAACATCACACTATCAATATGGCGCAAGGCGCAAAACAAAGCCGCTTCGTTGCATGGACTTTTCTTACCCCCACGCAACAAGCGGCTTGGCGCAAACTACGCTGGTAAGCCTACAAGCTGACCACAGCGACTAAACTATGCGTCTGCTGTGGTGCTATGGTGATTTTATCGTCGGCTGCATTACATGTTTCCACGCATAGCATTTGTTGATATTCACCCGCCGCCATATCGGCAAAGCCTTTTTCTTTTTCTGACCATGGATTCCACACTACGGTGGTATCGCTACCCGATTTGGCAACATGGATATTACGTGCATTCGCGGTATCGTTGATGACACACGTGGATTGCGTATTCACATACACGCGGTCGGTTTCGCCTGAGAATAACACATCACCTTGCTGAGTATGCTCAGTGAAATCCAGCACTTTATCCAAATAGCGCACACCATCTAAACCCTGCACGATAGTAGCGTCAATATCGCCCACGCGGAAATAAGTATGTAGCGCGTCGGTAATTGTAAACGGCGTATCGCCCGTATTTTTAGTCACCAGTGCCATCGTCAACGTTGCGCCCACGGTTACCGCCAGCTCTAAATCAAACGCATAATCCCAAATCGCCCGTGTTTCTGCATCGTCAGTGATGCCTAGCTTCACCACCACGCCATCAGCAGTTTGCGTTGTTGAGCGCACAGCCCACATGCGTGTGCGCACAAAGCCATGCGCAGGCTTGCCCGTTTCGCCCGCGCCAAACCACGGCCAGCATATCGGTACACCGCCACGCACACCTTTGCCGACTTGATAAATAGCGGCGCGGCTAATCCACAACACGGGCTCTGCGTCAGCAGGTTGCCATTCCAGCACCTGCGCACCTACCAGCGCGATACGCGCACTGGCGATAGCCGTGTTAATTTCGATCACAGGTACGCCTGCCGCTGCCTCGACAAATGTCAATACATCGGCAATCGCAAACGCTTTATTTAACGCTTCTACACTCATTATTTCATCCTTAAATTAAGTTGATTTCTGCCGCTTCTTCTTGTTGCAACGCCCACAGTTTGGCATATACGCCCTGTGCCGCCAATAATTCCCGATGATGCCCGCGCTCAACGATATGGCCGTGCTCCATCACTAATATCTGGTCAGCATCGACGATGGTAGAAAGCCTGTGCGCGATAGTCAGCGTGGTTCTATTTTTGGCGATTTCTTTTAACTCTACCTGTATATTTTTTTCAGTTTGCGTATCCAGCGCAGAAGTTGCTTCATCCAATATCAAAATAGTTGGATTTTTCAACACAGTACGCGCAATCGCAACACGCTGTTTTTCACCGCCTGACAGCTTCAAACCGCGCTCGCCCACCGTGGTTTCCCAGCCATTAGGTAATGACTCAATAAAATTCAAAATATGTGCCGCCCGTGCAGCCTCAACGACCTCCTCGCGGCTGGCGGTGGGTCGCCCGTAAGCAATATTGTAGTAAATGCTATCGTTAAACAATACCGTATCTTGCGGCACGATACCGATGGCCGCACGCAAGCTCGGTTGCGTCACCTGTCGTATATCCTGACTATCTATGCTGATACAGCCTGCGCCCACATCATAAAACCGATATAACAAGCGCGACAATGTCGATTTACCCGCACCACTCGTCCCCACCACCGCCACATTATGCCCAGCGGGGATAGTAAAACTCACGCCTTGCAAAATGCCGCGATTGCTATCGTAGCCAAAATACACCTGCTCAAATTTAACCTCGCCGCCGCGCAATGCCAACGGTTGCGCATCTGCGGTATCCGCAATTTCACGATTCACATTCAGTAGCTTGAATAAACGCTCTATATCGGTCAACGACTGCTTAATCTCTCTATACATCACGCCCAAAAAATTCAAGGGGATGAACATTTGTATCAGAAAAGCGTTAATCATCACCAAATCGCCCACCGTCAATTGCCCCGCCACCACGCCTTGCGACGCACGCGTCAACATAACAGTGACCCCCACCGCAATAATCGCTGCTTGTGCCGCGTTGAGCATCCCTAGCGAGGTTTGATTTTTAACTGCCGCTACCTCCCAGTTTTGCAAGCTGGCATCATACCGTTTCGCTTCAAATTCCTCATTGCCAAAGTATTTTACCGTCTCATAATTGAGCAAGCTGTCGATAGCTTTGGTGTTTGCCTGCGAATCCATTTCATTCATCTGCCGCCGCAATTGCGTGCGCCATTCAGTAATGCTAATTGTCAGCGCAATATAAATCACCAACACCACCAGCGTAATTGCGGCATAGACCCAATCAAATTTAGCGAACAATATACCTGCCACCAAGCTGATTTCGATTAACGTAGGTAATACTGAAAATAAAGTTAAGTGTATCAACGACGAAATGCCGCGTGAACCACGCTCTATATCCCGCGTCACGCCGCCCGTTTGTCGCTCCAGATGAAAGCGCAAAGACAGATTATGCAGATGCTCAAATACCGCCAGCCCCACACGACGTATCGCCCGTTGCGTGACTTTGGCAAATACAATATCGCGCATGTCGGAAAAAACCGTACTCGCCAAGCGCAACAAACCATAGCCAAACAACAACGCCAACGGCACTACCAACATCGCTTTGGGCTGATTTAGATTATCCACAATGTGTTTGAGCACAATAGGAATAGACACGACAGCCAGCTTTGCGCCAATTAAAAAACTAATCGCAATAAACGCCCGCCATTTGTATTCCCACAAATAAGGCAACAACAAGCGCACCGTCCGCCAATCGGCAGAACCAGGCTCTCCACCATCCGAACCAAAACGTCGCATAATTACCCAATAAAATAAATAGACAGACTGAATATGTCAGTCATTTTTTGACATCAACAATGGCTTATAAGGTCGCTCATATTTTTGCAAAATATCGTAATAAGTGCGTATATTTTCAACAAAAATCACCGCTTCACCACCCCGACAAAAACCATGTTTCACCGTACTGTGATGCTCAGAGCTGGCCAGCAATGGCATCACTTTTTTGACATCACTCCAAGCAACTGGATTGAGTTTACGCCGCTGTGTCAGCACCCGCGCATCTTCCAGGTGACCTTGCCCCTGATTATACGCCGCCAACGCCATCCATGTTTTGTCTGGATCAGTTAATTTAATTGACATCTGATCTATCATAAGCGACAAATACTTTGCGCCGCCCATAATACTTTGTTGCGGATTCAAACGGTCATCCACCCCCATCAAATCCGCCGTATCACCCGTCATCATCATCAACCCGCGCACTCCTGTGGGCGAGGTGGCATACGGATCCCAATGCGATTCCTGATAGCCGACTGCCGCAATCAAACGCCAATCCAAACCCGTCGCATCTTGCGCGGCATAAAAATACTGACGATATTTGGGCAATAGCGTGCGCATTTTATCCAAGAAACCAGACACATCGGCTTCTTCCAGCCTATCCGAGTGCCCATAATACTTATCTATCAAGCGTTTAAGCGTGCCATCTTGCTTGATTTTTTGCATGAACTGCTGCGTTTGTTTGAATAACACAGGGTCAGGATTACGTGGAAAAGCCCAAGCCAAATCGTCAGCTTTAGGCACTTCAAAAGCAACATCTAAATTAGGGTAAAACTTCCGCGCCACGTCAAACTCATTGGAATCCACCATCACCGCATCCGTTAAACCATGCGCTAATCTATCCAGCGTTTCCTCATCCCATTTAACTGCCAGCTCAGTCCATTTTAATTTAGGCGTATTTTCAGCCGCACGACGCAAGGTTTCAACATGGCTGCTACCCGCCACCACCTCCACCCGCATACGCGCCAAATCAGCAAAGTTTTTAGGTTGCACGCCGTCTTTATTATAAACAACCTGACGCGTTACACTCAAATACGGCGGGCTAAACTGCATCACATCCTTACGCGTATCCAGCACCGTAATACCTGCCGCAATAAAATGTGCCTGCTTTTGCGCCAGCAAGTTAAACATTTCGTCTAAACTTTTTGCTTCCACAAAACGCACACGGTAACCATATTGCGCGGCAAAATGCGTCACCAAGTCATATTCAAAACCAGTGGGTTGACCGTCAGCACCTTCAAAATAAGTCGTCGGTCCATTGTGAGTCAATACCACAATCTCACCTGACTGCGCAGGAGAAGGGATGGGTGCTGGCGGTAATTTAGGCAAATGCGGCATTTCACAGCCCGCCAACACCAGCATAAGAATAAATAATAAAATGCGCATGAACGCTAGTCTTACCGAGTTCGGCGAAATTGTCCAGCTATGCAAGCCAAACACAACACTCAATCGACAATTGGACGATTCAGCTCAGTCTGCCAGTCAGCAGGGTTCGCACTGATATGCGGGCCGATTTGATACCACTCCCACAAATCTGCCGCTGGCGTATGCCCGTTCGCATCCATCCACGCCATCAACTCACCCCAAGCCGCATGTAGTCCATCATAATCACCCTGATAAACGCTACGCACAACTTTTACCGCAGGGAGTTGCCCCGCTTGCACGCGTCCACTAGCCTGCACATGCGTGTTAATAAAAAACCCCAGCTCAAAATTAAAACGCTCTGGTGTCATCACCAAATGATGCGCAAATGCCGAACCTTGCGGCACAATAGATTGCGCTGACAACACCGATAACAGCTCATTTACCGCCAGCGGAAATACTTGTTGCATCTCACTACGTGCAATGTCCAAATGTATCACTGCCGTCAACTGTGCCACACTTTCGGTGATATATGGCGCGGTTATCATACTGTGTGATTGACTATGTGCGGGGATGGGGGTTATATCTGACATCGCTATTGCGCCTATTTAGATTAAAAGTCATATAGACATGAAAAATATCGCGTCTATATGACACGACGATGTATTAACCGCTTAATCGACAAACAATAGGTTTATTTTTAACGAACCCCATCAGTTAGTGTAAAACTTTCACTCAGCTGATCAACCTATACAGATGCCAACAAGCTTTCATACGGTATATGCAAGCCTTCATGCAAGCGTTTTACCATTTTCAAACTGAGTGGACGCTTATGGTTTAGCACTTCTGAAACCCGACCACTCGTACCAATAAAAGGCTCAATATCTTTTTTAGTTAGCCCTTACTGTTCCATTCTGAATTTAATGGCTTCAACTGGATCAATCGCACCCATCGGGTAATGTTTGTTCTCATACACGCCGATTAACGTCACTAGTATCTCCATCTCATCGGCATCCTGCGTCCCCTCTTGCGCCTGATAGATTACCTCTAGACGCTTAAATGCAGCCTGCAGATCATCATCATTTCGGATTGGTTTAATATTCATTGACGTTCTCCACATTGATTTGATTGTAATGCGCATGCGTTCCGATAAACTTTACCCACACTATCCCAGCACGGTACTGCATTTCCACAACCAGTCGATATTTATTGCCAGCTATATTAAATACCACGCGATTATTACCACAGATGCTGGCGTTCCCATACTGTCGTTTAATATCTTGCGGTGTCAACCAGTCCGCTTTACTAGATTCGTCCAACCAGCTCTGTAATGCGCCTTTTGAATCCGCATATTCGGGTCGACTCCAAAATTTGACTAAGCTACTCTTTGCAATTACCCGCATATTGCATACCTCCCATTTTGGGATATTTTATCTTAACTAAGCATGAATAGCAAAAAACCATCGCAGTTTCACTACATCTAATTTAATTTAATTTTAACAAACACTACAAAAACCGCGCCACCATGCCATTGCGGCAATCTTGCCCGACTTGAATTTGCACGGTATGCCCAGTGCCTGGCGCAACGGTGACGGGTTTATTTTTACTACTCATGGCGGCGATGACGAGATCGAAATTACCCGTGGGATGAATAATTTCCAGCTTATCACCCACGCTAAATTTATTTTTGACAGCAATACTCGCCATACCTGTTTGCGCGTCGTAATTGGTAATATCGCCGACATATTGGCTACGATTAGATTCCGAGTGACCACGTAAGTAATTTTGATAGTCTTGCGTGTGGTGACGCTCATAAAAGCCGTCGGTATAACCGCGATTCGCCAAGCCTTCCAGCGTAGACAGCAGGCTCATATCAAACGGCTTGCTCGCCATGGCATCGTCTATCGCTTGGCGGTATGACTGTGCAGTTCGCGCCACGTAGTAAGCAGATTTGGTACGCCCTTCTACTTTTAACGAATCTATGCCCATCTCGGTTAATTTTGCGACATGCTCGATTGCCCGCAAATCTTTGGAATTCATAATATAGGTGCCGTGTTCGTCTTCTAGCACGGGCATTAAATCCCCTACACGCGCGGTTTCTTCGATTAAATAGACTTTATCGGCTAACGGGTGGCGTTGTTGTTGGCCGCAATCGGCAAAGCTGGTTTCAGCTTGCTCTAACGCTGTGCCAAAATTAAAATCGATTTTTTGAATATCGCCTGTAGGATTCTCTTCCGCATCGTGGACCTTATAATCCCAGCGGCATGAATTAGTACACGTGCCTTGATTAGGGTCACGGTGGTTAAAATAGCCTGAGAGCAAACAACGTCCCGAATAAGCGATACACAATGCGCCATGCACAAATACTTCCAGCTCCATATCTGGGCATTGCTGGCGTATTTCGGCGATTTCATCCAAGGACAATTCGCGTGACAAGATAATACGGGTCAGCCCCAGTGCTTGCCAAAATTTCACCGCAGCATAATTCACGGTATTCGCTTGTACCGATAGATGCACAGGCACTTCTGGCCATTTTTCGCGCACCATCATGATTAAGCCGGGGTCAGCCATAATCAGCGCGTCGGGGCGCATGGCAATGATGGGCTCCATATCCGCTATGTAGGTTTTTACCTTGGCGTTATGCGGCATGAGATTACTGGCGACAAAAAACTTCTTCCCCAACGCCCGCGCTTCATTTATCCCCTGCTCAATTTGCGCCAGCTGAAATTCATTATTGCGAGCGCGTAAGCTATAACGCGGCTGTCCAGCATACACAGCATCCGCGCCAAAGCGAAAAGCGGTGTGCATTTTATCCAGACTACCCGCTGGCAATAACAACTCAGGCGCACGTAAATTCATGATGATATTCTTCCTTATATTCAATATCAGCCATTATATCAGCACGTCAGCTTGGTTAAATTTGCCAAATTCGGTTAAAATAGTGAGATTGTTTATTATTTTAACTATTTAGCAGGAAATCGCAGATGAAAACAGCTCAAGAACTACGCGCAGGTAATGTATTTATGGTTGGTAACGACCCGATGGTTGTGCAAAAAGCCGAATTCAGTAAATCTGGACGCAATGCGTCTGTGGTTAAGATGAAAATGAAAAACTTGCTGACGGGTCAAACCGCTGAAGCCGTTTACAAAGCCGATGAAAAATTCCAATCCGTACAATTAGAATACAAAGATTGTACCTATTCTTATTTTGCTGATCCTATGTACGTGTTCATGGATGGCGAATACAACCAATACGAAATCGAAGCCGACAACATGGGCGATTCACTCAACTACCTGGAAGACGCAATGCCATTAGAAGTGATGTTCTACAACGGCAAAGCGATTTCAGTAGAAATGCCAACCACCGTCGTGCGCGAAGTAATTTACACCGAGCCAGCAGTACGTGGCGATACCTCTGGTAAAGTATTAAAGCCTGCACGTCTGGCGACTGGCTTTGAAATCCCCGTTGCCGCATTCGTAGAAATCGGCGACAAAATCGAAATCGACACCCGCACCAATGAATTCAAACGCCGCGTAAACTAATACACGCCGTATTTGAGACGACCAAAGCAGCTACGGCTGCTTTTTCTTTTAGAGGAACATCATGCTTACCGCCGACCAACTACTAGCCGAATTACTCATACGTGCCCGTGCGCTTACCCGCACCGAGCATGTCGCGACTGAAAACTGCCTAGGGCGCATCCTTGCCGCCGACATCACCGCTCACATCACCGTGCCACCGCTAGACAATAGCGCAATGGACGGCTACGCAGTACGTGCAGCTGATTGTATAGTTGACAACAGCTTACCCGTTAGCCAACGCATCGCTGCAGGGCAAGTCGGCGTGGCTTTGCAAGCAGGCACTGCCGCACGCATATTCACAGGCGCACCCATACCCGCTGATGCCGATGCCGTTATCATGCAAGAAAACTGCATCGTTGAAGGCGACAGCATCCGTATCAAACAAGCGGTTAAAACAGGTGAAAACATCCGTCGTGCAGGTGAAGACATCAACACAGGCGACACCGTACTCACAGCAGGCACGCGCATGACAGCCGCACATCTAGGTTTAGCCGCATCGGTCGGCAGTGCTACGCTCAATGTCTATCGCCGCTTAAAAATCGCCAGCTTTTCTACAGGTGACGAATTAGTCCAACCTGGCTCGCCGCTACCCGCAGGTAAAATCTACAACTCCAACCGCTACACCATCGCAGGCTTAATCGCCACCTTAGGCTGTGAGTGGATAGATTTAGGCAGTATCCCCGACACCTTGCCCGCCACGTTAACCGCGCTCAAGCAAGCCAGCGAATTAGCCGATGTCGTCATTACCAGCGGCGGCGTTTCAGTGGGCGAGGAAGATCACGTCAAAGCCGCCGTCGCCCAACTAGGGCAGATAGATTTGTGGAAAGTCGCCATGAAACCAGGCAAACCCTTGGCTTACGGACGCATCAACGAAGCCGACTTTATCGGGCTACCTGGCAATCCCGTGTCCGCATTTGCCACGTTCAGCTTATTCGCCCGCCCGTTCATCCTCAAACGTATGGGGGCTGTCGATATATTACCCACCATCTACAGCCTCCGCGCCGCCAGTGCTTGGTCGAAAGTAGGCGACCGCCGAGAATTTCTCCGCGCACGCACACAAATCGGCGCAGATGGCGTACTCGAAGCCCAGCTATTCCCCAACCAAAGCTCAGGCGTACTCACCTCCAGCACGTGGGCGAATGGCTTTGTCGATTTAGAAATCGGGCAAACCATCGCAGTAGGCGATATGATACGGTTTATCCCATTTAACGAACTGCATTAACATGAATATCCAAGTGCTGTACTTTGCCAAACTACGTGAACAACTAGGTATCAGCGCAGAAACCCTAGACCTACCCGAAGGTGCCGCCATGGTAGCCATATTGCTAGACCTGCTCCGCGCCCGTGGCGGCATCTGGGCGACGGCACTCAGTGCTGGTGGTAATTTCCGTATCGCCGTCAATCAAGAACTGGCAGACATGACCACGCCACTCACAGACGGCGATGAAGTCGCTATTTTCCCACCTGTAACGGGGGGTTAGCCCATGAAAATTTTAGTGACCACGGCTGATTTTGACTTAACGACTGAAGTTAATTTACTACGTGAAAACCAGCCGCAAATAGGCGCAGTGGTGAGTTTCGTCGGCTTGGTGCGCGACATCAATCACGACTGTAGCGTTGCCAGCATGGAACTAGAGCACTACCCCGCCATGACCGAAAAATCCCTGCATGGCATTGTCACCGAAGCCCAGCAACGCTGGCATATCATAGATGTGACGATAATTCACCGTGTCGGCAAATTATCCCCTTGCGATCAAATCGTCCTCGTCGCAGTCGCCACCATGCACCGCCACGACGCTTTCGCCGCCTGTGAGTTCATCATGGATTATTTGAAAACCCGCGCCCCATTCTGGAAAAAAGAACATACACCAGACGGCGCACATTGGGTCGATGCCCGAGAAAGCGACGAGTTAGCGCAACAACGCTGGGCTACGCCGCAGACGTAAGTGCCTGCACCACATCGTCCATATTCGTCACCTTGCGGTAAAGCACGCTATCCGCGCTAAATTCTGTCTGCTTAAAATACTTTTCAGCATACAAAATTCTTAACTTTTCCAAGCCGCGCAAACTATCCGCATCCAGCGTGGATTTGGTTTCTGCCACAAAATACACACGTTGCGCCGCCGATTGATTTTTATCTATCACCATTGCCCAGTCGGGTACATAATTACCTGCAGGTGTAGGGATTTTGAAGCGTTTTGGCAATTTGAGAAAAAACCGCACCGTCGCATCTTCAGCATCCTTACGCATATTGCAATCCTGAGCAAAATCACGCTCGGTTTGGCTATCTGTTTGCACGCAAGCAAATGCGTCCCCCATCTCCACACCCTCATCATCCACCTGAATTGCCTCCAGCGGTGTGTGTGTTAATGCCATACACTGCCCACTTTGATCAGGGAACAAACCCGATAAATAACTATCGCTGCTCACATCAAATAACGACATATCATAACGCTGGTGTTCAGACCGCGCATAGACGATGCCATCGACCAGTACATGACGTAATGCGATACGCAACACATCCACCACCATATCCAAAAATGCCTGCGGGTTAATCGGCAATTCCGCCAAACGCCCAGACTGTTGCAACACCGCAAAAATAGTACTGCGCGTCACATTCACCTTGCCTTGAATAAACGCATACACATCAGGAATAGGATATGGCTGAACTTGATACTGTGCGCTATCCGCGCCGACCTCCACACCAGCAACGCCCTCATTCGTCAACAAAACCTGCGTCTTGGTAACGTGCAGTTTGGGTGCTGATACCTTGGGATAGCTTGCGCTATCACCCAATAACGCCACGGCTTTATCAACCAACACCTGCGTATCGTAAACCACAGAATAATGCACTTGATAGTTAATTTTGTTCCACAGCTCATCAAACAAAGCTTGCTCTTCAATTGACAAATGGGGGCGTAGCCGCACCCGTGCTTTAGCGCGGGCATCGGCGATACGGTGCGTAAACTTCACCCCCGTCTCATCTTCAATTTCGGCTTGCAAGGCGCGAGAAAACGTCTCATAGCTTTCATTCGCTATCACCGTAAGCACATTGATTTTTTTATCCGTAATCCGCTCGCCCGCCTGATTGACTGGCAAACGCAAACCGCGCCCAATTTCCTGACGTTTTTTCTGCTCGGATTTCGTTTCATTCAACGTGCAAATCTGAAACACATTCGGGTTATCCCAACCCTCGCGCAAGGCTGAATGCGAGAAGATAAACTGCAAAGGCTCATCCAAACTCAACAAGCGTTCTTTATCTTTCATAATCAGCGTATAAGTATCATCATCCTTAGCGGTACTGCCTTTGGTATCTGTCCATTGCTCCTTTTTATCTTTGCCTTTACCCGTTTTTTCGCCCGAAAAATAACCGTTATGCACACGGCTAATCTCCGCATCTATCAAGCCCGCGTATTGCGCCGCATATTTAGCAAACGCCGCCTCAAACCACAGCGCGAACTTACCTTGCACCGCATTACCCTGCTCATCGTAACTGCGATAATTCGCCACCTTGTCAATAAAAAACAGGCTTAATACTTTAATACCCAAAGGTTTGAGTTTTTTAAGCCGCTGAAAGTGCGCTTTCACGGTGCGCTCAATTTGATACTTCATCACCGCGTCTTGTGTATTGTTATCACCCTGCCCCAGCACCACTACGCGCCCATTGCTAAATTCAATTTCACCATCATCATAACGAATTTCAGTCAGCACAAAGCCTGATTCATACTGCGCACGGCGATTAGACTTATCAAATAAATCATCGCCTAAGCCCAGCGCAACCTCCTTTTTGCTTACGCCTGTTGTGCCTTCCACCCACACCTGCACACGGGCTTTAAGCGCACGTTTGGCCTGATCAATACCTATTAGCTCAATCTGTGCATCATTGTTATCACCACTGACAGTAATGCCATCTACCTCAATTTGCTTCACCAATCCCAAATCGTATGCTTGCACAGGGTTAAGCGAATACAACAAGTTATACGGGTTTTTATGCGTGGCGGAATAACGCAAAGTGCATAGCGGGTTTAAGTTGGCAATGGCTGCCCGTCGAATATCGGTTTCAAAATTTTGCGGTTCGTCAATAATTACAATCGGGCGCGTGTGCTGAATAAACTCAATCGGCTTAATACCCTGTTCACGTAGTGTATTGATTACATTATTGTCTTTAGTGAAGGCATCAATACTCATCACCAGCACTTGCAGGTTATTCGACATCGAAAACTGGCGTAAATGGGATAAGTTTTTACTGTCATAGACCTTAAATTCTATGCGCTGTTGATACTCTTCAAAAAAATGCGCTTCGGTAATAGCTAGGTTTTTTAGCGTACCTTCACGAATAGCCACACTCGGCACGGCAATAATAAACTTCTTAAAGCCATATTCCTTGTGCAAAGCGTGAATAGTGGAAAGAAACACGTAGGTTTTACCCGTGCCCGTTTCCATTTCGATGGATACATTAAAAAACGCATCGTCGGGGTTCATGCGTACCAACTCAGTTGAAACAGGCAATAACGGCATATTCGGCACATCTTGCGTCGTATCACCCCCTAATTGTTGGTTATAACGCACTTGCACCGTTTGGATGTTGCTTAATAGCTGTGCATCATCCAATACGCAATAATTTGCCACCCCATGCTCGGTCAACGCAAACCCTGCCTGATTTTGTGCGCCCAACTGCGGGGTGGGTAACGGATTTTCAAACAGCGATTGCGCCTGCGGTTGCCCACGAAAAACGTCCACCACCGCTTGCACAGCGGCACTTTGATAATCTTGCTTTTTGAATTGGAGTTTCATATTTTCAGCACAATAGTATAGTTTTCAAGCTGGAAAATTACGCGCAGTATGTACGATATTGAGCACTTCAATGTGTGCGGCTTGCGTATTTAGTCGCACAAAAGCAATGTAGGGAATCCTCCGTAGCACCAATTCCCTTGCACCAGAAACGCGCTCACTAGGGCGAATACGCTCAGGAAAATCGCTTAACGCCTCCAGTTGGCTAAAAATGCTAGACACCAACAACTGCGCCACATCGAAACTTAGCTTTTCGCTGTAATACAGCAAAATATGCTCAATATCAGCCTCTGCCGCTGCTGACAAAACAATCCGCATTCAAATTACGCCTTGTTTTGTTCAGCCAAACGCGCATAAATACGTGCACGCACCTCATCTAATGGCGCAGTACGCATTTCACCCGCATCTAAACTTTGCATCGTTTTGCTTACTTTGCTGTTCACCCAATCCGTGTAGCTTGGGTCTTGTTGCATAAACAAATCAGCCAGCAAGCTATTTTCGACCTCCGCCATCGACACCATCATGCCCACAGGACGATTGTTTTTAGTAATCAACACAGGCTCACGCTGCATCGCGTCTAAAAACTCGCCAAAATGATTTTTTGCATCACGCGCACTCATCGTTTTCATATTTCATCTCCTTCACATCATCATTACCAGCATAATGTCCATACTAGACATAGTAGCTATTATAGCCACTAAATAACGGTCAAGCGAATATCGTAGGCATCCAGTTCTAATTGTAAATTAGTCAGTTGCTCATCGGCTTTATCCCCCGTAAAGCACGAATTCAACATCAGCACTTGATGTGGTTTGGCTTTAACAATTTCGGCTTTAAGCGGTGGCAGGTAGGTTGCAAAACACACCCATAGCAAACGATTATCGGGCAACAGTACGCGCTGAATCTCACAACCTGCGATGGTCACAGGCTTAGTAATTGCATCCACGCCCACTAAGCCCAGCCCCATTTTCAGCAACAATTCCGCCAGCATATTGGCGTGTGTGCTGGTGGATTTTTCCGCGTTTTGGAATATCTCTAATTGCTTTTCCAAATCTGCCGCGCTGACATCCGCCCGCCAAGCCTTAAAATGGCTGGGGGTGAGTTTGAAATGAGCGCAGGCTAAATCTGCTGTTTGTTCAGGCTTTTCGGCTTTGAGCTTGGCTATCACTTTAGTGATACGCGCACGGGTAATATCGGCAATGGTGCGATAGCCTGCTTTATAGGCTTCAGACTTTTCATCCAGCACCTCAGGCATCTGCACACAAATACAGCGGCGATTACCGCCGTCTTCGAGGTTTAATTCCATCACCGCTTGCGCGGTTGTGCCACTGCCTGCGAAGAAGTCTAGGATGAGGTCGTTTGTAATAGATACGCGACTGATAAGCTCGGAAATTAGTTGTAGTGGTTTTGTAGTATCAAAACCTATTTTTTTCTCGATGACTTCATTCAGCTCATTTTTACCATTTTCCGCTGTGCCGCAATTTTCAATATGTGACCAGAATGGCTTTAGAATTTCCGAATCTTCGTCACTCGGATAAACAGCCACTTTAATTTTTCCATCAATAACTTCGATTCTGTCACTAGATAATAATTGACTAACTTCCTCTATTCCAATTTTCCATCGCTGCCCATCAGGTGGAACTACCCCCAAAATAGGAAACTTCATAGTATCCCTTCTCTTCATCCCAATATCAGAGTCAAGAATATCTTTTAGACGGCATAAGCCTAATTTTCCTTTATGCTTGTATTCCCTAACCCCGTCTTTTTTTAACTGAAACTCATATACCCCAGATGGCTTTGCTTTACAAAAACATAAAATATATTCTATTTTGCTTTGTATTTGATACTTTGCCCTACCCGAATTTATAGGCTTAGATTTTTTTATCCAGCTGATATTTCCTAAAAAATTTTCTACCCCAAACACCTCATCACACAACAGCTTCAAATTCGCCGCTTCGTTGTCGTCTATGCTGATAAATATCACGCCATCGTCACGCAATAAGTTGCGTGCCAGATACAGACGGGGGTACATCATGCTTAACCAGACGCTGTGATATTGCCCGCTCTCGCGGCTGTTTTTTTGCCACAGGGTTTGTTTGTTGAGGTAGCCGTCTTCATCCGTTAAGCCCGTGCGTTTTCGGTATTCGTCTAGCGTTTCGCTGTAGTCATCGGGATACACAAAACTGTCGTTGCCCGTGTTGTACGGCGGGTCGATGTAGATCATTTTGACCTTGCGGGCGTAGGATTTTTGCAAGGTACGCAACACTTCTAAATTTTCGCCTTCGATAAGAACATGCGCGGCGGTGCTGGCGTTGCGGGTGTCAGGCGTGAGTGTGGCACTGCTGGTTTTTTGGATTTCGCGCCGTGCGGCAGTTTTGCCTGCCCAACTTAATTCGTAATGTTCGTTTTGGGTAAAAACGTCGTCGCCTAATGCGCTTTTAAGCCGCGCGAAATCAATTTTGCCTTCGGAGAAGGCTTCGGGGATAAGGGTGCGTAGCTGGCTTAATACGTCAGCAGTAAGGTCTAAGCTATGGCTTAATTCATGCGGATCGCAAGGCTGTTGGGCTGTCATTATTATGTCCTGTTAATTATGTACATGGCGTTATGCTGTAACAATATGCTCAATCAAAGTCGCAACGCCGCATTAAACTCAGCGGTGAGCTCTTGCAATATCTGCTGATGGCGCATTTCCATGCTGTCGAATGCGCTGATGACTTGGTGTGCTTTGGCGGTTAATTGTGTGCCGCCGCCACCGCGCCCGCCTGTGCTTGCGAGCACCACAGGCTCACCCAGCGTCTTACCCATCGCATCGACGGCATCCCATGCGGCTTTGTAGCTCATTTTCATGGATTTGGCGGCTTGTGAAATCGAGCCTGTTTCGGCGATTTTTTTCAGTAGCGTGACACGTCCGCGCCCTATGAGATTATTACCATTGCGCGTGACCCAAATCCTGCCCCATACTTGCATATCTGCTTCCATTATCCCGACCATTTCAATGAGGTGTTATATGAAAAAACTCACTCTAGTAAAAAAGACGCTACTGGTTTTATTATTGATTAGCTCGCCTGTCATGGCGGCAGATAAAAACGCTACCGCACAAAATTACACCACGCAGGGCGATTATGTCACTGTCCGTGATGCGATTATTAGCGCGGTGGAGGGGCGTGGATTAAAAATCAATCACATCAACCATATCAGCGATATGTTAGCGCGTACAGGGCAAGATGTGGGCGACAGCAAACAAATCTATCTGAACGCGGAACAAATGGAGTTTTGCAGTGCAACGCTATCGCGCACGATGATGGAAGCCGATGCCAGCAATATCATTGTGTGCCCTTACAGCATCACCGTGTACAACTTGCCTGCTAATCCAAAAACCATATACGTCATGTATCGTAAGCCACCCAGCGCAAAATCAGCGAAATCTATCGCTGTATTCAAACAAGTAGAAAAGCTACTCAATGATATTATTACTGAGGGCATAGACCTCAGTAAATAAAGCCACCCTTATTTGAACTTGTAATACTGCTGGTTCAAATACGCGGTAACGTGCGCCTCTTCTTCAGGGAACCAGCCCGCGCCTGTATTGGCATTACAGCCACTGACCCGCGCGGCTAATTGTTGCGGTGTTTTTACTTTGCGGTCGGCGCGCGTGTACATTTTAGAGCCATCGCCACCGTACATGGAAACGTGGCAGCTCAAGCAGGATTTATCCACCAAGGCTTTGCCTGCCTTAGGGTCGCTTTTATCGAATGCCAAAGCCGATACCGACACGCTACTTGCCAATACTATCATTAAAGCTGATTTCATCATTTTGCTACTCCCGCTAGTGAGTGACTCGTTCCCGCTTGCAAGCGGGCAATACGCTGTTGCGCATTGGGATGTGAGTCGTAAAACAAAGAATACAACGCGTCAGGGGTCAATGTCGAGGCATTATCACGATAAAGTTTAATCAACGCGCTGACTAAGCTAGGTGCATCGGCGTGCGTTGCCGCATAGCTATCCGCCTCAAATTCATGCTTGCGTGAATAGATGCTGGACAACGGTTGCAATGGCAAGCTAAACACAGGCAATACTAGGAAAAACAGCATCAAGCCCGCGCCAGCACTCATTTCTGTCACATTGAGCCCCGCAAAAAACCAGCTACTGGTCAGCAATAAATTGAGCACCCATAAAAATACCAAGCTCATGCCGAATATCAACACCATACGTTTGACTACGTGTTTGTGATGAAAATGCCCGAGTTCATGCGCTAATACCGCCTCAATTTCGCTGCCTTGCAAGTGTTTAATGAGCGTGTCGAACAAGACTATTCGCTTGGTTTGACCAAAGCCCGTGAAGTAAGCATTGCCATGACGACTGCGTTTAGAACCATCCATGACGAACAAGCCTTGCACAGCAAAGCCACATTTACTCAACATCTTAGCAATGCCCTGCTTTAATTCACCATCGGGCAAAGGCTCAAATTTATTGAACAGCGGTGCGATGAAATTAGGATATATCGCCAATATCAGCAAATTGAAACTCACCCAAACTAGCCAAGCGTACAGCCACCAATACGCCCCCATCGTCGCGACTATCCATAGCACCGCAAACAACAACGGCAAGCCCAGTATCGCGCCAACAGCAGATTGCGTCAGCATGTCCTGAAAATACTGACGCACCGTCATGGTATTGAAACCAAACGACTGCTCTAATTTGAATTTACGATATATGTCCAGCGGCAATTCAGCGACGCTACTCAACACCAGCACGCTGGCTATCAATGCCACATTGCGCAATAAAGCTTGATCTGCATATTGCGCCCAAAAATCGCTGATAAAATTGATACCACCCATTAACGTGAACGCCAATAACAACAGCACTTCTAGCGCAATGTGAAATAATGAAAAGCGGCTTTTTGCCACCGTATAATCAGCGGCTTTTTGATGTTCGGCAAGGCTGATTTTGTCGGCAAATGCTGACGGCACGGTAGCGCGATGGCGTTGTACGTGGCTAATTTGGCGCAATGCCAACCAAACGCGGAGCGCAGTCGTAAAAGATAACGCCGCGATAAAAATTAAAGTAAATGTATTCATACGCAGATTATGCCACAATCTCATTTTTAATCGTTGAATAAGCACTATGCCACAAGATCAAAACAACCTCATCTGGATAGACATGGAAATGTCTGGTTTGCAACCTGATAGCGATCGCATCCTAGAAATCGCCCTAGTCATCACCGATTCTCAGCTCAACACCATCGCCGAAGCACCCGTACTGGTCGTGCACCAAGCTGACAGCGTATTAGACGGCATGGACAGCTGGAACAAAGGCACGCACGGCAAATCAGGGTTAATCGAAAAGGTAAAAACATCCACCCGCGACGAAGCCAGTGTAGAAGCCGAAATGATTGCTTTCCTGCAACAGCACGTCCCCGCCCGCATTTCACCTATGTGCGGCAATTCCATCTGCCAAGACCGCCGTTTTCTAGCGCGTTACATGCCTAAGCTGGAAGACTACTTTCACTACCGCAATTTAGATGTAAGCACGCTGAAAGAACTCGCTAAACGCTGGAAACCTGAGGCAGTTAAGAACTTCACCAAAAACAGCAAGCACGAAGCGCTATCCGACATTTACGACTCTATCGCAGAAATGCAACATTATCGGGAAGTGTTTATTAAGCTGGATTAAGCACGTTCATTTTGTCGAGCTAATCTGATAAACCGAGTGACAGGCGATACATTTATTCATCGCATCGCCTAGCTGTTGTAGCGTGTGTTTAGGGTCTTTAAGCGATTCTGCATCCATTGCTATCGCATCGAAATCTTGATGCGATGACATGCCTAATTGCTTGAATTCCATCGGCAACACGCTGTGCAAATGACCGCCCGCTTCGCGCCCCATAGACATACCTAAAGTACGCGCTTGCTTGGCTACTGCGTCCATATCATTTTGTGATAGCGCGGCAACAATACCTTGCGTGCCTGCTAACATCATGCGCATTTCATTCAACACGAGATTGCGTTGTTCAGCATTCAGGACTAATTTTTGGCGGTTATCCACTTCGGCGGCAACCGCTGACAGGGTGATGCTGCTTAATACACAGGCTACTATAAGTTTTTTCATCGTTTACTCCATAAAAAATGCATGATACGACTATGAAAGTCGATATCGTGCATTTTTACGCTACTAAATTAACAATTACAGTTTGTCAGCGTTTTCAGCCAAGTATTTTGCCACGCCTTCAGTGGATGCGCCCATGCCTGCATCGCCTTTTTTCCAGCCTGCTGGACAGACTTCGCCGTGTTCTTCGGTGAATTGCAATGCGTCGATAACGCGTAGCATTTCGTCGATGTTACGACCTAATGGCAAGTCATTCACCACTTGATGGCGCACGATACCGCCACGGTCGATTAAGAATGAGCCACGTAATGCCACGCCGCCGTCTAATTCTACGTCATAAGCGCGAGCGATTTCGTGTTTGATGTCAGCAACCAAGGTGTATTTAACTTGACCGATACCACCGTTGTTGATTGGGGTGTTTTTCCACGCCAAATGGCTGAATGGTGAATCTATAGACACGCCTAATACTTCTACGCCACGCGCTGAGAATTCAGCTAAACGGTGATCAAAAGCGATAAGCTCTGAAGGACAAACGAAAGTAAAATCCAACGGGTAAAAGAACAATACGACGTATTTACCTTTGGTGAATTCAGAAAAAGTAATGTCTTTGAATTCGTTATTGCCCATTACTGCGGTTGCAGTAAAATCTGGGGCTTGCTTACAAACTAAAACAGCCATGTAATACTCCTTAAAAAAAGTTAAGCCCGAATGCAGGCGACAACTGTTAGAATCTATCCATTGCGCCTGCGCTTGTCAATTGCCAATTGGAATATAGATGGATATTGTAAATAAACGCCCCGACCCCACAGAAATCGCAGCGTGGGTAGCTGCCGCCGCTATCTTATTGTTGATATTGATTTTTCACTTATTACCTGCGTTATTGGCAGGCTTGTTGGTGTTTGAGCTAGTTCATATTATTTCACCGCAGGTTGCTAAACATTTACCTGGTCAACGCTCAAAATTTATTGCATTAGGCTTGCTTGCATTCACTATCATCAGCCTGCTCACCTTAGCGGGCGTGGGTTTAGTGACTTTTTTACGCTCTGACGCGGCAGGTTTGACCTTACTTTTCGATAAAATGGCAGAAATCATCGACGGCTCACGCGCGATGGCACCTGCTTGGCTGTTGACTTATTTACCGCCTGACGCTGAAACATTACGCCTTTCTGTCACCGCATGGTTACGCACCCACGCCAGTGAATTACAATTAGCAGGTAAAGAAATCGCCCGCCTTGCTGCACACATTCTGGTTGGCATGGTCATAGGCGGCATGTTAGCTGTACGCGAAATGGTGCCTGCGCATCAATACCAACCATTGGCACGCACCATGGCTGAACGCGCGGCGCGATTAGGCACAGCATTTCGCCGCATCGTGTTCGCGCAAGTGCGTATTGCCGCGATTAACGCTACGTTTACCGCTGTTTATCTGGCACTGATATTGCCGCTCATGGGCGTACACTTACCGCTTACCAAAACCATGATAGCCATTACTTTTGTGGTCGGTTTAATCCCCGTTATTGGTAATTTGATTTCTAACACAGTGATAGTGGTCGTGAGTTTAAGCCAATCTTTGAATGTGGCTATCGGTTCATTAGTCTTTCTCATTGTGATACATAAATTAGAATACTTTCTCAACGCCCGCATCGTAGGTAGCCAAATCCATGCCCGCGCTTGGGAATTGTTACTGGCTATGCTACTGATGGAGTCTGTATTCGGCATCATCGGCGTGGTTGCCGCGCCGATTTATTACGCGTATCTCAAAGATGAGTTAAGCGCACGTGGCTTGGTGTAAGCATGTTGTTTGGTATATTTGCTATAATCGCCCCTCTATCGTATAGGTTACTTTCGTTTTGAATAATCATGCTACCGCACCCAAAGCCTTACTTTGGTTTATGCTTGCGCTCACCGCTATCTTGTGGTTTGCCACGCTGGATCACAACACGCTGGTTCGTCCTGACGAAGGACGTTATGCTGAAATCCCCCGTGAAATGGTCGCAACGGGCGATTGGACCACGCCGCGCTTGAACGACCTCAAGTATTTTGAAAAGCCTGCTTTACAATACTGGGCCACCGCAACCGCCTATACCCTATTTGGCGAACACCATTGGACATCTCGTTTGTGGGCGGCATTGACTGGATTTTTAGGTATTTTATTAGCCTATTACACAGGTTTACGCTTATATAACCAACGTGCGGGTTATATGGCGGCGATGGTGCTGGCGAGCAGCTTTCTGTATTTCGCCATCGGGCATATCAATATCCTCGATATGGGCGTGAGCTTTTTCATGAACTTGAGTCTGGCGGGGATTATTTTAGCCCAACGCCCCAACGCGACAAACGCTGAAAACCGCTGGTGGATGTACGTCTGCTGGGCGGGCATGGGGCTGTCGATGTTGAGCAAAGGCTTAATCGGCGTTGCTATACCTGGCGCAGTGTTAATAATTTACACGCTGATACAACGCGATTGGGCATTGTGGACGCGCCTGCATATTGGTATGGGGCTACTGATATTCACCGCGATTACCCTGCCCTGGTTTGTACTGGTTTCTATCGACAACCCTGAGTTCCTCTGGTTTTTCTTTATTCATGAGCATGTATTACGCTATTTAACGCCTATCCACGGGCGCGTACATCCTTGGTACACATTCATTCCTGTGGTTATTGTTGGCATATTGCCTTGGCTAATCCCTATGTTTGCCGCACTCAAAAACGGCTGGACGCGCAATGTAGCAGACAGCAAAGCATTCCAAGCTAACCGCATGTTAATGGTGTGGATAGTGTTTATTTTCCTATTTTTTTCCACCTCGCATTCCAAGCTCGTGCCTTATATCGTGCCGATATTTCCCGCCTTGGCATTGCTGATAGGCGAGCAATTTAGCAAAATGTCGGGCAAAGTATTCGCTTGGCAAACTAGCGCGATGATACCTATCAGTATCGCGGTATGGTTTGCCGCACCGTTGGCATTAAAGGGCGCAAGTGCCGAAGTGCCTGCGGCATTATTTGCTAACTTTGTGCCGTGGATACAAGCGGCGGCAGTATGTTGGCTGGCGGGTAGCGTTATCGCCATTATGTTGGCGCGCCGTGAAAAAATCGTCAGCGCAGTTACCGTGCTGAGTATCGCGGGCTTACTCATGGGGCAAGCGATTTATCTGGGTTACAACGCACTCTCGCCTGCCAGCGGTGCTTACGCGATTGCCCAGCAAGTCAAGCCCTACCTCAAACCTGGCGTACCATTTTATAGCGTGGGTATGTATGAACAAACCCTGCCACCTTATTTAGCCCGCACCATGACTCTAGTCGCGCACCCTGATGAAATGGAATTTGGTATAGAGCAAGAGCCACAAAAATGGATACCCGACATTGCCACGTTCACCCAAATTTGGCGCAAACAGCCTTACGCGCTGGCGGTCATGTCGCCTAATCAATATCTACAATTCAGTAAAGAAGGATTGCCCATGCGTGAAATCGCCCGAGACACCCGCCGTGTTGTGGTGACCACACCATGAGCGCGATTAGCTGGATACTGATTTTGTCAGGCGTAATGATAAACGCCGTCGCGCAATTACTACTCAAAGCGGGCACAAACAGCATAGGTACATTTGCCTACAGTGCTGAAAACATCCTGCCTATAGGCTGGAAACTCGCCACCGAACCCCATATCATCGGCGGCTTGACGTGTTATGTCATTAGCGTGGTGATATGGATAATGGCACTATCCCGCGTCGAAGTTAGCGTGGCTTACCCTATGTTGTCGTTTGGCTATATCGTCAACGCCCTCGCCGCTTGGTGGCTGTTTGGCGAAGCCGTCAGCATAGAGCGCATGGCGGGCATCGCGGTGATTATTTTTGGCGTATTTTTGATTACGAGAAGTTAATGGCATTTATCCCTTTTACTCGTCCTACTATCGACGAAGCCACCATCACCGCTGTCAGCGAAGTATTACGCTCAGGTTGGCTCACCAGCGGGCCTAAAGTACAGGCATTTGAAGCGCAGTTATCCGCCATGATGGATGGGCGTGTTGTGCGTAGCCTCAACTCAGGCACTGCCGCATTAGAAATCGCGCTGGATTTAATCGGCATACAGGCGGGGGATGAAATTATTACCACGCCGCTATCTTGGGTAGCCACCGCGAATGTTATCGTGCTGGCAGGTGCAAAACCGGTGTTTGTCGATATAGACCCTGTCACCCGTAACATCGACCTTACGCAAATCAGTGCCGCCATTACGCCACGCACGCGGGCGATTATTGCGGTGGATTTAGCAGGCTTGCCTGTGGATCGTGACGCGCTGTATGCTATTGCCCAACAGCATCAATTACGCATCATCGAAGATGCCGCCCAGTCATTCGGCGCAAGCTGGCATGGTCGGGCAATCGGTAGCTTTGGCGACTTGGTGTGTTTTAGCTTTCATGCCAATAAAAATTTGACCACGGGCGAAGGCGGTTGTCTGGTACTGCCCGACCCAGCACTCGCACCACTATGCGAAAAACTGCGACTGCAGGGCGTAGTTCGTGCCGCAGATGGCACGATGGAAGTCGATGTAGCAGGCGGCAAATTCAATCTCACCGACATCGCGGCGACGATAGGCTTGGGGCAATTACCGCACCTGAGCGAATTCACCGCACGCCGTCGTGAGCTGGCACAACATTATTTTGCTAACTTTGACCGCACACTGGGCTGTGAACTGCCTGTAGCTGATTTCACCAATAGCAACTGGCATATGTTCCAAGTTGTTTTGCCGCTGGATAAAATGCACTTTAGCCGTGGCGAATTCATCACCCGCATGAAAGCCTTAGACATCGCTATCGGCGTGCATTATCCGCCTATCCATTTGTTCCAGCTTTATCGCCAGCTAGGTTATGCTGAAGGACAATTCCCGCACGCCGAGCGCATCGGCGCGGGCATAGTCACGCTGCCTTTATTCCCCACCATGACCACTGCCGACGTAGAACGTGTCTGCCTGGCCATCACCGAGGTATTATCTTGAGCCATCCACAATTATCTGTAGTCATCCCCGTTTACAATGAGGAACAGGGCTTGCAAGTCTTGTTTGACCGTCTTTATCCCGCACTCGATGCGCTCAACACAAGTTACGAAATTATCTTTATCAACGACGGTAGCCGTGACCGTTCTGCCGCGATGCTGCGCGAGCAGTTCAACATTCGCCCCGATGTCACCCGCGTGATTTTGCTGGCGGGCAATTTTGGTCAGCACATGGCGATATTATCGGGCTTCGCTAATTGCCGTGGTGAACGCATCGTCACGCTGGATGCGGATTTGCAAAACCCGCCCGAAGAAATACATAAATTACTCGCCAAAATGGACGAGGGGCATGATTACGTCGGCGGCGTGCGTCAACAACGCCAAGACGTATCGTGGCGCAGACATGCTTCATGGGCAATGAACCGCCTGCGCGAGCGCATTACCCATGTGGTGATGAGCGATCAAGGCTGTATGCTACGTGCTTACAGCCGCGAGATTATTCATGCCATCAATCATAGCCAAGAGGTCAATACCTTCATCCCTGCACTGGCATACACTTACGCCCGTCATCCTGGCGAAGTCGGCGTTGCGCATGAAGAACGTGCGGCGGGTGAATCGAAATACTCTTTGTATCAACTTATCCGCCTGAATTTCGATTTGGTGACGGGCTTTTCACTTGTACCATTACAAATGTTCTCGTTGATAGGCGTAGGGCTATCCATACTTTCGGCATTCTTTGTCGTTTACTTAGCGATACGCCGCATCTTTATCGGCCCCGAGGTTGATGGCGTATTCACGCTATTTGGCATTATGTTTTTCTTAATGGGCGTGATGCTGTTTGGTATAGGCTTACTCGGAGAATACGTGGGGCGTATTTACCAGCAAGTACGTCAACGCCCGCGCTATTTAATTCAAACCATCTTAAGCAAAGACGAGGCAGCATGACTCGCGCAGTCGTTTTTGCTTATCACGATGTCGGCGTGCGTTGTTTGTCGGTGTTACTCGATGCGGGCGTTGATATTGCGCTGGTTATTACTCACGAAGATACCGTCGGTGATGTAATCTGGTTTGACAGCGTTGCCGAACTCGCCGCGCGTCACAACATCCCCACCATCACCCCAGACGACCCCAATACCGATGAAATTGTGGCGCAAATCAGCGCATTAGCCCCAGATTTCATTTTCTCGTTTTATTACAAACTCATGCTCAAAGCCCCGTTGCTGGCTATCCCCAAGCATGGCGCGTTAAATATGCACGGCTCACTTCTGCCCTATTATCGCGGTCGCGTGCCAGTGAACTGGGCGATTATCCATGGCGAAACACTAACGGGTGCGACCTTGCATTACATGACGGTCAAGCCTGACGCGGGGCATATCGTCGCACAAACCGCCGTGCCTATATTGCAAAACGACACTGCAGGCGATGTGTTTCGCAAAGTCACCTGCGCCGCCGAAATCACTTTGCACCGCGTGCTACCGCAACTCATAGACGGCACATCCACATCACAGCCGCAGGACTTAACGCTGGGCGGCTATTTTGGTGGTCGCCGCCCAGAACATGGGCGCATAGACTGGTCGCAATCAGCGACGCAAATTCATAATTTAATACGCGCCGTTGCGCCACCTTATCCTGGTGCTTACACCACACTCAACGCCGCAGAATTAAAGCTGTTACGCAGTCGCGTCATTGATAACAACACAAACAAGCAAGCCAAATCGATATTTTTTTGCGATAATGGCGGCTGTTATGTGCAATGCGCAGGTGGCGGCACATTGCAATTATTTGCACTAGAATATGCGGGGGTTGCCATTGCGCCGACGCAATACTTAGCCACTTTTGGCACACAAAAATATACTTTAGATTAACTTACCCATAGAGACTTCCATGAAAAAAATCCTCATTTTAGGTGTCAACGGCTTTATCGGTCACCACTTATCCAAGCGCATACTGGAAACCACAGACTGGGAAGTTTATGGCATGGACATGATGCAAGACAAAATTGCAGAGTTCACCACCCACCCCCGTTTTCACTTCTTTGAGGGTGACATTACCATCAACAAAGAATGGATAGAATATCACGTCAAAAAATGTGACGTGATTATCCCATTGGTAGCGATTGCCACACCGTCAACCTACGTCAGCGACCCATTGCGCGTGTTTGAGCTGGACTTTGAAGCCAACTTGCCTATCGTGCGCCAATGCGTGAAATACCGTAAACGTTTGTTGTTCCCTTCGACCTCAGAAGTTTACGGCATGTGCCATGATGAGCAATTTGACCCTGAAAACTCAGAATTAGTCTTAGGTCCTATCAACAAACCACGCTGGATATACTCATGCTCCAAGCAGTTAATGGATCGTGTTATCTGGGCTTACGGCATGAAAGGCGAGCTAGATTTCACCTTATTCCGCCCATTCAACTGGATAGGTCCAGGCTTGGATAGCATCTACACCACGAAAGAAGGCAGTTCACGCGTTATCAGCCAATTCTTAGGGCATATTGTCCGTGGCGAAAACATCAAACTGGTGGACGGCGGCGCACAAAAACGTGCATTCACCGACATCAACGACGGCATCAGCGCAATGATGAAAATCATCGACAACAAAGACGGCGTGGCATCAGGTCAAATCTACAACATCGGCAACCCGACCAATAATCACTCCATCCGTGAATTGGCGACCATGATGCTGGCATTAGCCAACAAATACCCTGAATACAGCACCAGTGCCGCACAAGTCAATATCGTCGAAACCACTTCCGACGCGTATTACGGCAAAGGCTACCAAGACGTGCAAAATCGCGTACCAAAAATCGACAATACGATGAAAGATTTGGACTGGAAGCCAGAATACACCATGGCGCAAGCACTGGAACACGTATTTGAAGCCTACCGCGACCAAGTTGGTGCGGCTCGCGCGTTGATGGACTAATGCGCCTAATTGCTCTTAAAATTGACGTTGATACCTACCGTGGTACGCGTGAAGGCGTGCCACAGTTAGTCGATATGCTATTGCAACACCAAGCAGGTGCAACATTTTTATTTAGCCTAGGGCCTGATCACACAGGTCGCGCCGTGCGCCGTGCATTGCGTCCTGGCTTTATGAAAAAAGTCTCACGCACCTCGGTGCTAGAGCATTACGGACTCAAAACCTTACTTTACGGCACACTCCTACCTGGCCCGCACATAGCTCGCAAGTGCGCTCCCATTATGCGCGATGTCGCCGCCGCAGGCTTTGAAACAGGCATACACACCTACGACCACGTCAAATGGCAAGATAACGTTGCTACCGCCACAAGCGCATGGACGCTGGCGGAAATGAACAAAGCCTATCAGCAATATATTGCCGTATTTGGCAAGCCACCGAGCACCCATTGTGCGGCAGGTTGGCAAATGAACGATGATGCTTATTTACAAGAGCAAACTTGGGGGATGAAATATGCCTCAGATGCACGTGGCACGCATCCATTTATCCCTGTGTTGGCTAATGGCGCAACCAGCTGTGTACAACTCCCCACCACGCTACCCACGCTAGATGAAATCATAGGCACGGATGACATAGATACCGACAACGTCGCGCAAGCCATCTTAGACATGACCGCAACCGAAACCGAATACGGGCATGTTTACACCTTACACGCCGAACTCGAAGGTCAAAAACTCGCCCCTATTTTTGACGAATTGCTCACAGGCTGGCAACGACAAGGCTATCAATTAGTTAGCCTAGCCGACTATTACGCCGCGCTCGATGTCGCCAAGCTCCCCAAGCAACGTGTCATCCTAGGCGAAATCGCGGGGCGTTCAGGCACGCTTGCATTGCAAGTCTAAATGCGCATATCGCTGTGGTTCACCCTAGCCCTGAGTATGGTTTATGTGCTATTCGGCTTAATCGGGCATGATCCGTGGAAGCAGGATGAAACCTATATTTTTGGCATGATTTACCATCTGCTACAAACAGGCGACTGGGTACTACCGCAAAATGCAGGTGAGCCATTTTTAGAAAAGCCACCGCTGTACGATTGGGTCGCGGCAGGTTTGGCATTCTTACTGCACAAATGGCTACCGCTACACGATGGCGCACGGCTGGCATCGGGGCTGTTCACCGCGCTAACGCTATCATTCACCGCACTCGCCAGCCGTCACTGGTGGGGTAATGGCAACGGACGCTATGCGGCATTAGCACTCATTGCCAGCTTAGGGTTGGTATTTGAAAGCCACATTATGATTACCGACATGCCTATGCTCGCTGGCTTTGCCATTGCCAGCTATGGCTTCGCGCTCAGTCTTACTCGCCCGCGTTGGGCAGGTTGGTGGCTGGGTGTGGGTATTGGTATGGGCTTTTTAGCTAAAGGCTTGCTCATCCCTGGGGCGATAGGCGTTATCGCCCTACTGCTGCCTATATTCTTTGCAAACTGGCGACAACGCGTTTACCTGCATACACTAATCATCGCCACCATCGTTGCACTACCTTGGTTGCTGATTTGGCCTATCGCACTCTATTTGCGCTCACCAGAACAATTTTACGTCTGGTTCTGGCTCAATAACGTAGGGCGTTTTCTGGGATTTTCCGTACCTCAACTCGGCGCAGGCAATACGCGCTGGTTTTGGGCAAAAACCCTGCCTTGGTTCGCCTTCCCTGTATTGCCGCTGGCACTCATCAGTTTATGGCAAAACCGCCAGCAGATTCGCCACCATGCCGCGTTGCAATTCGGGCTGATTAGTTTTGTCGTTTATTTAATCGTCATGCAAGTCTCCGCCTCCGCCCGTACCGCCTACGGCTTACCCATGCTGGTGAGCTTAACCTTGCTCGCGATTCCTACAATTGACAACATACCCACACGGCTCAATCGCTACACAGATTATTTCGCACGTTTACTCTTCACCACGCTAGCACTCATAAGCTGGTATGTGTGGCTAATGATAGTATTTGCAGGACATCCACCCGCTTGGAAATTCCTAGCACGCGGATTAGACATGCACTACATCATGCCTATCCACCCTGCCGCAATCGGCATGGCAATCATTGCCAGCACCATTTATTTTGCCAGCTGGCACTGGCTACCCCGCCTAGGCAGTCGTGCGCTCACCAGCTTGGCATTAGGCGTTAGCTTATTCTGGGTGCTGTTCAGCACGCTATGGATGCCGTGGATAGACAACGCAAAAAGCTATCGCAGTGTTTACCTTAGTATGCAACCACACTTATCAACAACACACGGCTGTATCGCCAGCCAAGGATTAGGTGAATCCACCCGCCCCATGCTCGAATACTACTTAGGCATACTCACGCAACGCGTAGAAATGACACCCAACACACACTGCAATACCTTGCTCATAGATGGCTGGCCTAACCAGCAACCCCAATTAGCCGCAAACTGGCAGTTAGTCTGGCAAGGCGCGCGCCCAGGTGATAACGATGAACTGTTCAGACTGTATCAACGCCATCCAGATTGATCATGTCGCGCCAACATATTTCGCCTACACACTTCATCTTTAAGCTAGATAAAGTTACAATAGCGGGCTGAACGGAGAGGTGGCAGAGTGGTTGAATGTACCTGACTCGAAATCAGGCATAGATGAAAGTCTATCGAGGGTTCAAATCCCTCTCTCTCCGCCATTAAGTTATTGATTTTATTAAAATCACTTGCTCAATACAATTAAAGCCTGCGGTTGCAACTCAGGTGACACCACCATGCCAGGCTCGGCCAAGCGTTTGCTAACGGTAGCGTTAAACGGCGCACGCAAACTCGTGTATTCTAGATTTTTCTTGGCAATAGTGAGCCGCGCTCGCGCTTCTTGATACAAGCCGTCGGCGCGGGCATGGCGTAATTTTGCTTGATCGTATTCAGTCGTTGAGCTAACGGCTCTGTCGTATAACTCTTGCGCCCGTTTCAAATCCTTATTGGCTTCACCTGCCTCAGCTTGCAAACGGCTCACGCCCGCCTCCGCCTCGATCACCCGCGCCTGATAAATCGTGTCGTCTAGCGATAATAATAACTGACCTTTTTTCACACTTTGCCCAGCGGTGACTAGCACCGTTTTCACCACACCCGATACAGGCGTAGTCAATGGCACTTCAACCGCAGCCGCCAACGGCACAATAAACAGCAAGCTCAACATCCCTATCATTGCACGCATCATCATCCTCATTTATTAACGCTATTCGCCAGTTCATGCACAGGCGTGCCTAGCAATGCGCTTAAATTTGCCATTGCCAATGCCAATTGATATTCCACGCTGTAGGCACGTTGTTGCGCCAGCATAGTTTGCGCCATACTATCGCCTAAATTCGTTTTAAGCTCCAGCTCATATTCAGCGCGACTGCGATCTAGCGCAATATCGCGATAATCAATTTGCTGTTTAGCGGCTGGCCGTGCGCTATTGCGTAATTGATCAATCGCTAACAACGTATCCAGCAGGTTTTGTGATAAACGCATTTCTAGCCCCGCATTGGCTGCCTGTAGCTTTTGAAACTGCGCTTGCTCCTTAGCTATCCGCGCATCCACGCGCTGACCTTGATATATCGGCCAACTTAGCACCAGACCCGCACTGAGATTGTTACGCGTGCTCGCATTGCGACTATAATCCCCTACCTCGACTTCAGCATCCAAGCTCGGTGCGGTGTCGTGGCGCAGCCCTGCCAGCCGTTGTTGCGCGGCAGTCAACGCCAGCTTTTGCGCCTGCCAAGTGGCATTACGTGCAAGCAACACAGGCAACAGCTGTTCATATTCGGGCACAATTACATCATTATCTAGCAGTTTTGGCTCGGCCAATTCAGACGCTAACACGCCAGATTGATTCATGGCATTGGCTAACGCATTGCGCGTCGCTCGTTGGCGTGCCAGGCTGGCATTGCGCTTTTCACGTAAATCTTGATAACGTGCTGACAATACAGCCACATCGGTGCGGCTTAATTGACCTAGCTTGTAGCGGTCATTGGCGTTATCAAAACTCACATACGCCACAGCCATGAGTTCATTGTCCGCCGCGTATTGATGATCCGCATTGAGCACATCAAAATAACGCGTCATGATGTTCAAGCGTTGTTGGTCGCGACTGCTGATTAAGCTCAACTCACGCGCATCCAGCTCAGACTGCGCCGCATCCACGGCAGACTGCGTGCGGGAAAAATCATAAATGTTTTTACGGGCGACTATGCGCCCACTATTATCCGCCCGCCATTCGCCATTACCCGCACTGGCGCGACCTTGACGCAATGCGCCTTCGACTGTCACCGTCAAATCACGCCGCGCACCTGCCGCCATCACATCGGCTTGGGCACTTGCCACGTCTGCTTCCACCAACGCCACGTCAGGGTGGTGTGCGTCTGCCGCCGCTAACGCCTGAGCTAAGGTCAGCGTCGCCGCTAGACTGCTGGCGGTGGTGCAGAGACCTAGCAGCAATAAAATCCAGCGTAAACGCATTATTTAGCCGTCGTTTTATAAGCAGAAAAAGGCTGTTGTTTATATGCGCCTTCGACGACATAACGCCCTAACAACATAAATTCAGCGGCATCTTTGGTCGGGCCTGTGAAACGCGTGACGACTTCACCTTGATTGTCAAAAAAGATAAATGTGGGCGTAGCGCGTGCGCGTTGCTTGAGGGCGAAATCTTTTTCGGTGGTATCCACGCCCTTAAAGTCAGTCATCGGGCTACCGCCTTTGACATCCATTTCAAAAATAAGAAAGTGCTTGCGGTAATAGTCCTGCAACTCAGACTGGCTTAATATGGTGGATTCCATACGTGCGCAAAAAGGGCAATCTTCCATCACAAACATCAGCAACACGCCCGATTTGCCTGTTTTTTTCGCAGTTTCTAGCTCGGCTTTGAAATCGCCTAATTTTGGCTGAAAAAAGTAATTCTGCACGTCACGCGTTTCCGCCAATGCGGTATTGGCTAACAATAGTAATATCAATCCAAATACGCGCAACATACACAACTCCTCATTTATTTTTTCGCAGGCTTAGTGCCGTTGATATATTTTTCTACCGCCGCTTTAGTCAGTGCACCCACTTGATAGGCGACAATTTTGCCTTCTGGATTAAATAAATACGTGGTAGGCAAGCCTTGTACTGGCCCCACTTGTGCGGCAATTTTAGGCGTACCCAAGACGATAGGATATGAGATAAACATACTATCAGCAAAGTCTATCACTTGCTTAGGATCGCGGTAATCCATCGCGACACCGATAACGACTAATTTAGTTTTGCTATATTTATCGTGCAGACTAATTAAATCGGGGATTTCTTCCAAGCACGGCGGACACCAAGTTGCCCAAAAATTGATCAATACCCACTTGCCTTTATAAGCATCCAAACTTTGCGTTTGCCCCTTGGTATCGGTGAAGCTAAATGCCCATGCTGATGTGGTCATCAATGACAACATCAAAATGATGAATACGCGTTTTAACATAATTTATCCTATAATCTCATTTTTAATTTAGCCGCCACCGAATAATGACTGACTACCGTATAGAAAAAGACTCACTAGGTGAGTTCAAAGTTCCCGCCGCCGCTTGGTATGGCATACAAACTGCTCGCGCCGTTGAGAATTTCCCTATCTCTGGACGCATGCCTGATACTGACTTTATCCGCGCTCACGTACAAATCAAGCTCGCCGCCGCCATTGCCAACACGCAAACAAACTGGCTCACGCCTATACAGCGCGACGCTATTGTAGCCGCTTGTGAGCGCATCTTGAAAGGCGAATTGCTAGACCAGTTTGTCGTTGACCGCTTCCAAGCGGGTGCAGGCACAAGCCACAATATGAATACTAACGAAGTCATTGCCAATTTAGCCAGTGTTGCGCTGGGCGGCGAAAAAGGCAGTTACACGCCCATCAATCCTAACGACCACGTCAATATGGGGCAATCAACCAATGATACTATCCCCACCGCAATTCGTTTAGCCTTATTAGCCAAGCTACCTAAATTACTCGCCGCCATTGAACAAATGGCCGCCGCTTTTGATGCACTAGCCATACAAGAGCGCGACACCGTTAAAAGTGGGCGCACGCATTTGCAAGATGCCGTACCCACCACGCTAGGACGCGAATTCGCCGCCTACGCATGGACACTGCGCCGCGTTGCCGACAACCTAGCTGCAACTCGCCCGTTGCTTTGCGCTACAGGTTTAGGCGGCTCTGCGGCAGGCACAGGCTTGAATACCTCACCTGACTACGCCGAAAACGTTGCCAAAGAACTTGCTAAACTCACTGGCGAGCCTATCGTTGTTGGGCATTTGGCAGCGCAAATGCAATCCATGTTTGATATGCAGGCGGTGTCTGCGGCAATACGCGGTTTGGCACTCGAGCTCACACGCATTAGCAACGATTTACGCTTGCTGGCATCAGGTCCGCGCACAGGCTTAGGCGAAATCACCTTGCCCGCAGTACAGCCAGGCTCATCCATCATGCCAGGCAAAGTCAACCCCGTCATGTTTGAGATGCTCAATCAAGTGTGTTTTCAAGTGCTAGGACAAGATGCGGCAGTGGCTTACATGACGCAAGCGGGGCAGTTAGAATTAAACGTCATGATGCCAGCACTAGGTTCAGCCCTATTTGACAGCATGGATTGGCTCACCAACGCGATGCGCGTGGCAACAGAAAAAAATCTTATCGGTTTGATTATTAACCGCGATCGTTGCGACAAGTTTATCCATGACAGTGTCGGCTTGGCCACCTTGTTAAATACACAAATAGGCTACGCAAAAGCCGCTGAAATCGCTAAAGAATCTGAAAAATCAGGCAAACCCGTGCGCGAAATCGTTGCCGCGCATGGCTTAATGAGTGAAGCAGAATTTAATCAACTCGTCCTCGCCGCCGCCCACGGTGTAGGCTCAGGCGGCGGAGGCGGTTAATTAACGACTCAGCCGTAATTAGTGTTTAGCACTATGCGGCTTATCGTCGGCGTTGGCTTCAGCGGAATGCGCTTCTGACGCATGAGTGAAGTACAACGCCACGCCTATCAAGGCAATCGCACCGCCTAAATAGAGCAAATCCAAGGGTTCGGTCATAGGGATTTTCAACGCTTTTTCAAACAAATTAACGATTAAAATCATCAATACTACTTTTGCCAAACGTTGCTTCAAATCATCCAAACTGTTAATCACCAAAATTTTACTAGAAGCACGCTGAGAATGCGCTTCATCAATATCACTCACAAACAGCTCATACAAGCCTAGCGAGAAAATCAGCATGAATGTCGATAATAAGTAACCGTCCACCACCTCAACCACATGCGTAATGGTTTCATCGTGTATCGCTTTACGCGCTTCCGCCGCCAAATCACCATCGGCATAGTGCATTACATGCTCAACCAGATACACCACATCCACCGTTGCCATATACATCACCATCAACGCCGATGCCATACTCGCGATAACCGCGAATACCACCATATAACGACTACGCCACAAAGCACCTTCAAATATAGCTTCTAAAAATCTCATGCTTACCTCACCTATTCAACAAAAGTATCAAAAATTCCAACCTAGCGCACCAAGTCAATATAGCAAAGTTTCTTTGCATATTAACGACACGGCTCACCTAATTTTAATTGCGCTGACGAGCGTACCCAATCACTCAAATTCAAATCAGGCTGACGCACTATCACCCCTAAATCAAGCTGAGCATGATGCGCATCGAACACTAATCGTTCAAATAGCTCACGTAATAAAATTTTATCAGGATGTCTTGCTAATGCCCAACCTTGATTTGTCCGCAACACCCAATGCCCATCCTGCAAAGAGATTAGCACCTGCTCCAACATTTCACCATGTATATGCGTCAGTTTAACCAATTGCACCAAGCTCAATACTTCACCACGTAGATGCGCGTGAGACAACTGTACCAACGTGCGTACTGCCAAATCAAACTGATAGCCCACTCGTTGCTCTCCCGCCATCGCGCCTTGCGCATATTGTGGCAACATTGCGGTGATAACCGCGCCTAACAACAACACCATCCACGACAAATATATCCACAATAAAAATAATGGCAATATCGCAAAAGCACCGTAAACCATAGTATAAGACGGTAAATGGCTCACATAATTTGAAAATAAGGTTTTCATTAACTCAAAGCACACACCCGCCACCAACCCGCCCAGCCAAGCATGGCGTGCCATTACATAACGATTGGGAACCATTAAATACAACAAAGACATGGCCGTCACGGTCAGTAAAATAGGGGTGAACTTCAGCCCATACAAGGTCGCACCATGCACCTCATGCCCCAAGCCTAAAGTCAAGCTGGTAAAATACGAAGTCACATACAAGCTCCCGCCTATCAGCACGGGTCCTAAAGTCAACACAGCCCAATAAATTAACAGCCGTTGCGTCCAAGGTCGTGCACGGCGCACATGCCAAATGCCATTTAGCGCGTGCTCTATGGTTTGCATTAGCAAAAAAGCCGTAATCGCCAATATCACCGTGCCTATTGCTGTGAGCTTGCCCGCATTTTCAGAAAACTGAAACATATAAACACTAATCACCTTACCAGCTGATTCTGGCAACATGTTTTCTAGCAAAAAAATCTTAAGGTTCGTCGATACCGTTTGAAAAGCAGGAAAAGCCGAAAAGATAGTCAACGAAATGGTAATCAACGGCACTATCGCCAACAAAGTGGTGTAAGTCAGGCTCGCCGCCGTCTGCGCAACGCCGTCAGTCGCAAAGCGATGCGCGACTAAATGTATAAAAGCCCATAAGTTCACTATATGTTTTTTCATGGCGATAGTTTACCTCATATACACGGACAATCAGCCGAATACGCTTATATCGCGGTATAATTGGTAGCAATTTTGCTACGCTTAATGCTCATTTTATTATGCACGACATACTTGTACTTTATTACAGCCAGCACGGTTCCACCTTAAGTTTAGCGCAAGCCATAGCCCGTGGCATAGCCGCAGTGCCTGGCGTACAAGCCAGATTACGCACCGTGCCCAAAGTCGCACCCAGCACCCAAATCGCCAGCCCAGCCGTACCCGATGCCCACGCGCCCTACGTTGAAGCATCTGATTTAACTGAATGTATAGGTCTCGCATTAGGTAGCCCAACACGCTTTGGCAATATGGCAGCAGCCATGAAATACTTCCTCGACGGCACTGCCGGCGCGTGGATGCAAGGCGCACTGGCAGGCAAACCCGCTGCTGTTTTCACCTCCACCACCTCCATGCACGGCGGGCAAGAAAGCACATTACTGTCTATGATGTTGCCGCTATTGCATCACGGCATGGTGATGGTAGGCATTCCTTACACCGAATCCACCCTCACCAGCACCACCAGCGGTGGCACACCCTACGGCGCAAGCCACGTCGCGGGGATAGACGGCAACACCCAATTAACTGAAGACGAGCGCAAACTCGCCTTTGCATTAGGCAAACGCCTCGCCATTACCGCGCTAAAACTTGCCGCTGAAAGCCCACTATGAACAATATCAAACTATTACAAAACCTCAGCATCGTCAGCCTTATTGCACTGATATTTCTATCCGTCGCTTGGGAAGGCTGGTTAGCCCCGCTCACACCTGGCGGATCGGCACTTATTTTCAAAGTTATTCCGCTCATGATTCCACTCTTTGGCATACTGCGCGGTAAACGCTATACCTACCAATGGTCATCCATGATGATATTGATTTACTTCACTGAAGGCGCAGTTCGCGCTTGGTCAGATCACGGTCTATCACAAATACTTGCCATGATAGAAGTCGCGCTCACCGTTACTTTCTTTACTGCCACTATTTACTACGCCCGCGCCACTGGCCGCGCTCATTGATACAGGAATACCATGTTAGATATACAATTATTACGCAATGATTTAGATAACGTCGCCGCCCGTTTAGCCAGCCGTGGCTTTGCGCTGGACACGGTCGAATTCGCCCGCTTAGAAGCCGAGCGCAAAAAAATACAAACCCTGACTCAAGAGCTACAAGCCAAGCGCAACGCCAGCTCCAAGCAAATCGGTATTGCCAAATCCAAAGGCGAAGACGTAAGCACCATCATGGCAGAAATCGCCAATCTAGGTGACGAACTCAAAGCCGCCGAAGACGCATTGAGCGCACTGCAAACACCACTTAACGCCTTATTGATGAGCATCCCCAATACGCCACACGCGACCGTTCCTGTCGGCAAATCAGAAGAAGATAACGTAGAAGTAAGCCGCGTCGGCACACCTCGCAGCTTCGATTTCCCGATTAAAGACCACGTAGAATTAGGCGAAAAGCTGGGGTTGGATTTTGAAACCGCCACCAAAATCGCAGGCGCACGTTTTTCATTGCTACGCGGCAACTTAGCCCGTTTGCACCGCGCCCTTGCTCAATTCATGCTCGATACCCACACACTGGATCACGGCTATACCGAAGTTTACGTGCCCTACCTCGTCAACGCCGAATCCATGCGCGGCACAGGACAGTTGCCTAAATTCGAAGAAGATTTATTCCACGTTCCACGCACCGACGCAGAAAAACTCTACCTCATTCCTACCGCCGAAGTGCCCGTCACCAACATGGTACGCGGTGAGATTGTCGATAGCGCAACCCTGCCACTCAAATTCGTCGCCCATACGCCGTGTTTCCGTTCCGAAGCAGGCGCATATGGTCGTGACACGCGCGGCATGATACGCCAACACCAATTCGACAAAGTTGAGTTAGTGCAATTAGTCAAACCCGAACACAGCGAGGCAACCCTAGAAAGCCTCACCGCACACGCCGAAGCCATACTGCAAGCATTAGAATTACCGTATCGCAAAATGGCATTGTGCACCAAAGACATGGGATTCTCTGCCGCCAAAACATACGACCTAGAAGTCTGGCTACCCGCACAGAATACTTATCGCGAAATATCCTCTTGCAGTAACTTCGAGGCTTTCCAAACTCGCCGTATGCAAGCCCGCTTCCGCAATGACAGCGGCAAACCTGAGCTATTACACAGCGTCAACGGCTCAGGTTTAGCCGTTGGTCGCACGCTGGTCGCGATACTAGAAAACCACCAACAAGCCGACGGTAGCATACACATACCCGCCGCATTGCAACCCTACATGCGCGGTATGACGCATTTAAGTTTGACTACATAATGCGTAATTTAAGTGGCTCACAACGCCTGCTTATCGATTTTTTAGCAGGCTTGTGCTTATTTATCGTGTTACCTGATAGCTTACCCATCGAGACTCGCATCATCGCCAGCTGGGATCTATCCGCAACGGTCAGCATATTACTAAGTTGGCTCACGATGTCAGGCGCAGATGCCAGCGCCACGCGCAATAGCACGCTCAATAATCGCCAAAGCAGTACCAGCATACTCACGCTGGTGACGCTGGCGGCATTGGTCAGCTTGCTGGCATTAACCTTTTTATTCAAGCTCAATAGCCATGTCAGCGGTATTGAGAAAGCCCTACACATCGCCCTATCCATCATTGCCCTAGTGACTTCATGGCTACTCATACACACCCGCTACACTTTCCATTATGCCCATCGCTACTACGTCAGCGGCGGCGGCAAGCACACCAAAATACTGGGCGGGCTCAATTTTCCAGGCAGTGCGCAACCTGATTATTTTGATTTCGCCTATTACGCATTCGTCATCGGCATGACCTCGCAGGTTTCCGATGTCACCATCACCTCCCGCATCATGCGCCGCATCACTTTAGTACACAGCTTGCTCTCATTTGCCTTTAACATGGGCGTACTCGCATTGAGCATTAACATCGTCGCCAGCCTGATTTGAAGTTAGCGCACAGGAAAACACATAATGAACTTGCTCCACACCCTCGCTAAAATCAGCAGTATGACTTTTTTATCGCGCATATTAGGCTTTATGCGCGACACGATTATCGCGCGTGCTTTTGGCGCGGGTATTTATACGGATGCGTTTTTTATTGCTTTCAAAATCCCCAATTTACTTCGTCGCTTATTTGCCGAAGGTGCGTTTTCCCAAGCCTTTGTGCCGATACTGGCAGAATACAAAAACCGCCGTGGGCATGATGAGACCAAATTACTTATTGATCACGTTGCTACATTTCTATTTATCGCCCTCGTCATCGTCACGCTAATAGGCGTACTCGCCGCGCCTGCGGTGGTTTACATCAGCGCACCTGGCTTTGCGAATGACCCTAATAAATTCGCTGTCACAGTGGATATGTTGCGGATTATTTTCCCTTATATTTTGCTGATTTCGCTGGTGTCGCTGGCAGGCGGCATATTGAATACTTACAGCCGTTTTGGCGTGCCCGCGTTCACGCCCGTGTTGCTGAATGTGGCGATGATAGCCACGACATTACTCCTCGCACCTCACGTCAACCCACCTGCCATGGCGTTAGCTTGGGGCGTGGCGCTGGGTGGGATATTACAATTAGCCCTGCAAATTCCATTTTTATACAAATTAGGTCTATTACCCCGCTTTCGTTTTAATTGGCATGATGAAGGAGTTTGGCGCGTATTGAAGCTCATGGGACCTGCCGTATTTGGTGTATCTATCGCCCAAATTTCATTGTTGATTAACACCGTATTTGCCTCATTCCTCGCCACAGGTAGTGTCTCCTGGCTGTATTACGCAGATAGGTTAATGGAGTTCCCCACGGGCATGTTAGGCGTGGCATTGGGCACAATTTTATTACCTAGCTTGTCTAAGCATTACGCCGATAATGATACCCAACAGTATTCACAACTCTTAGACTGGGGTTTGCGCCTAACACTGATGTTGGCACTGCCCGCCGCCGCCGCCTTAGCTGTGCTTGCCGTACCGCTCATTAGCACGCTGTTTTTATATGGCAATTTCAAAATACACGACGTGTTGATGACGCAACAAGCACTCATTGCGTATAGCTTGGGTTTGCTCGGTTTAATCATGATTAAAATTTTAGCCCCTGGTTTTTACGCTAGGCAAAACATCAAAACGCCCGTCAAAATCGCATTGATTACCTTAGTGGCGACACAAATCATGAATCTACTATTTGTGTGGAAACTGCAACATGCTGGGCTGGCATTAGCTATTGGGCTGGGCGCGTGTTTGAATGCGAGTTTGCTGTTATGGAAACTACGCACGCAAGGCATATTCCAACCACAAAACGGCTGGTATTTATTCATGCTAAAAATCACCCTCGCCACGGTCATGATGGCAGTAGCACTGTGGCTAGGCATGGGCAATCAGGAAACATGGCTGCATACCCGCTTTCATGAGCGCATACTGCACTTAACTGGCTTAGTCGCTCTGGGTGCTGGCGTGTACTTCATTAGCTTGCGTTTGCTGGGCATACACGCAAAACAGTTTATCCGCCGTGCGGCATAAGGCATTCTGGGTTAAAATTGACGATTATCTGATTTAACAGCTAGTTATGCGTATCACTCACGGCAATCACCCTCACGTCACCCATACCAGTGCCGTCACCATCGGTAATTTTGATGGCGTGCATTTAGGTCACCTAGCCATGTTAAAGCAAGTGGTAGCGGTGGCGCACGCACGGCAATTAACCCCCTGCGCGGTGACGTTTGAACCGCATCCGCGTGAGTTATTTACACCAGCGACAGCACCCGCACGCCTATCCAACCTGCGTGACAAGCTCATGAGCCTCGCGGCGGCAGGCATACAACACACGCACATTTGCCATTTCAACATTCATTTAGCGCATTTGCCTGCTGAACAATTCGTCCAACAAATACTGATAGATGGTCTAAAAACACGCTACTTGCTAATAGGCGATGATTTCCGCTTTGGTGCAAAACGCATCGGCAATTTTGAACTTTTACAACAACTATCCACGCAACATGGCTATGAATTAGCCGCCATGAACAGCGTCACGCATCACACCACCCGTGTTTCCAGTACCGCTATACGCGCCACCTTGGCGGCTGGTGAGCTCGATACAGCCAGACAATTGCTAGGTCGCCCTTATCGCATTAGCGGACGCGTCGCACATGGTGATAAATTAGGTCGAGAGCTAGGCTTCCCCACCGCCAATATCCCTATTCGTCGCAATAAACTGCCGCTTACGGGGATATTTGTGGTTGAAGTCCACGGCATAGCCGAACACGCATTGCCAGCCGTTGCCAGCTTGGGCGTGCGTCCTACGGTTAAAACCAGCGCACAACCACTACTGGAAATACACCTGCTCAATTTCACAGGAAATTTATACGGACGCATCATCCACGTTGATTTTCTTGCTAAACTACGTGATGAAGCAAAATACCCTGACCTTGCTACTTTGACGCACCAAATCGCGCTTGATGTCGCTCAAACTCATGATTACTTTCAACGTTTAACATAAATATATGGCTGATTATAAAAACACGCTCAATCTTCCCGACACCCCGTTCCCTATGCGTGGTGATCTTGCTAAACGCGAACCTAAATGGTTAGCTTTTTGGCAAGAACAACAACGTTACCAAAAAATCCGCCAGCACGCAGCAGGTCGCCCTAAGTTTATATTGCATGACGGCCCGCCCTACGCCAACGGCGATATTCACATCGGTCACGCGGTCAATAAAATCCTCAAAGACATCATTATCAAAAGTAAAACGCTGTCAGGTTTTGATGCGCCCTACGTGCCAGGCTGGGATTGCCACGGCCTACCTATCGAGCTACAAGTGGAAAAACAGCACGGCAAAGCCATCCCCGCCGCACAGTTCCGCGAACTATGCCGCGAATACGCCGCCAGCCAGATAGAACGCCAAAAAGCCGACTTTATTCGCTTAGGCGTGTTAGGTGACTGGGATCATCCCTATCGCACTATGGATTTCGCGTTTGAAGCAGGCATCATGCGCACACTAGGCGAAATCCTCGCCAACGGCTACCTCTACCAAGGTGCAAAACCCGTGCATTGGTGCGTCGATTGCGGTTCAGCACTGGCTGAAGCCGAAGTCGAATACGAAGACAAAACCTCTGCCGCGATAGATGTGGCATTTGAAGTGAAAGACAGCGCAACACTCGCCGCCAAACTCGGTTTGCCTGCGATGGATGAACCGATTTACGCGGTTATCTGGACCACCACACCGTGGACGCTACCTGCCAACCAAGCGGTATCCGTGCATCCTGATTTTATTTACGACTGCATACTCACCCCTAAAGGCATCTTGATACTAGCGCGTGATTTGGCTGAAGCGGCAATCAAACGCTACGGCTTTGAATCTGTTGAAGTCATCGGACAATGCACAGGCAGTGTGTTGGAACACGTCAGCTTGCAACACCCGTTCTTAGACCGCATCGTGCCCATTATCTGTGGCGAACACGTCACCGCAGAAGCTGGCACAGGGCTGGTACACACCGCTCCTGCGCATGGCGTGGACGATTATCAAATCGGTCTGAAATACAATTTGCCAGTAGAAAACCCTGTCAGTGATGACGGTAAATTCTTCGCCAGCATTCCGTTCGTCGCTGGACAAACAGTATGGGAAGGCAATAAAACCGTGCTGGTTTTACTCGCCGAACGCGATTTATTGCTGGCAAATGTGAAACTACTGCACAGCTATCCGCATTGCTGGCGGCATAAAACGCCGATTATTTTCCGCGCCACCCATCAGTGGTTTATCGGCATGGATAAAACCGATGCCAGCAACACCCGCCTGCGTGACCACGCCACGGCGGCAGTGGCAAACACCGCGTTTTTCCCCGCTTGGGGACGTGCGCGACTCGAAGGCATGATGAAAAACCGCCCTGACTGGTGTGTATCCCGCCAGCGCAACTGGGGCGTACCTATGCCATTGTTTATCCACAAAGAAACAGGCGAGCTACACCCACGCACGACCGAATTTATCGAAACGGTTGCGTTGCGTGTCGAAAAAATCGGCATAGAAGCTTGGTTCTCACTCGAAGCCGCTGAACTACTAGGCGCAGACACCGCAGACTACAAAAAAGTCACCGATACGCTGGACGTGTGGTTTGATTCAGGGGTCACCCACGCCTGCGTACTCAAACAACGCCCTGAACTCGCGCATCCCGCTGATTTGTATCTGGAAGGCTCAGACCAGCATCGCGGCTGGTTCCAGTCGAGCTTGCTCACAGGTTGCGCCACCGATGGTCACGCGCCTTACCGTGCATTGTTGACGCATGGTTTTGTGGTCGATGGTCATGGTCACAAAATGAGCAAATCCAAGGGCAATGTGGTCGCACCACAAAAAGTCATGGATAACTACGGTGCTGATATTTTGCGCCTATGGACCGCCTCAACAGATTATTCTGGCGAACTGACCATTTCTGATGAAATCCTCAAGCGTGTGGTCGAATCCTATCGTCGCATTCGTAATACGCTACGCTTTTTGCTCGCCAATTTAGCCGATTTTGACGTGCACCAACAGCCGTTACCCATAGACCAGTGGCTAACAATAGACCGCTACGCCATGGTGATGCTCAATACATTTCAACAAGATATATTGGCGCATTACGAACAATATGAATTTCATCATATAACTCAAAAGCTGCATCATTTTTGCTCAGAAGACTTGGGTGGCTTTTATTTAGACATACTCAAAGATCGCCTCTACACCAGCGCACCTAACTCCATTGCGCGACGTTCAGCACAACATGCCTTGCATCACATCACTCACACGCTCACGCGTATCATGGCACCGTTTTTGAGTTTTACCGCTGAAGAAGTGTGGATGCTATTGAGTAACAATGCGCATGACAGCGTGTTTTTACAGTTGTGGCACGATATTCCCCTGCCTGCCGATGCCGTGGCACTCAATGAGCAATGGACGCTGATACGCGAAACGCTTGCTGACGTGCGCAAAGATTTAGAGCCATTACGGGCAGCGGGTGAAATAGGCTCATCATTACAGGCTGACATCGAAATACACACAGATGCCAGCCATTACGCGGCTTTAGCGACATTGGGTGATGATTTACGTTTAGCGATGATTACCTCTAGCGCAACGTTGCACTTGGCTGACACGCCACGCTACGTTGCACGTGCCAGCACCCACCAAAAATGCGAACGTTGTTGGCATTACCGCGCTGACGTAGGCGCGATAGCTGAACATCCTAGCTTATGCGGACGTTGTCACAGCAATTTATTTGGCGCAGGAGAACCTAGACACCATGCCTAAACTCAAACAAGGGCTGATCGTCGCCGCACTCGTCATCGCGCTCGACCAAGTTAGCAAATACATCATCCTGCAAATTTTTATGTGGGGTGATTTGCTCCGCGTTACTGGCTTTTTTGACATAGTACGTGCACATAACACAGGTGCGGCATTCAGTTTATTTGCTGATCAGCCTGGTTGGCAACAAAGTTTTTTTATCGCCACCGCCAGCATTGCCAGCGCGGTGATTATTTACCTGCTACGCAAACCACAAGGTAGCAACACCTTCAAACTCGCACTGAGTTTTATTTTAGGCGGTGCATTAGGCAACTTAATTGACCGCATCAATCACGGCTATGTGGTTGACTTTTTATCATTCCATGTCAACACCTACTACTGGCCCGCATTTAACATTGCCGACTCCGCTATTACTTTAGGCGCGATATTCTTAATTTGGGATAGTTTCAAAAAACCATGAGCTTACGCGTACAAGACCACGACAAAATCACCCTGCATTTCGCTATACGCACGCAAGGCGGGGCAAACATAGACAGCACCTTCAACGATGAGCCGCTCACTTTTATCATAGGTGACAGCACGTTAGAGCCGAAAATAGAACGCTGGCTTATCGACCTAGCACTCAATGAACGTCATGTATTCATACTCACGCCCGATTTAGCTTACGGTGAGCACGACGCACAACTACTACAAAACGTGCCCATAGACGAGTTTCACGATGCGCCGCCTGTGGTTGGCAACTACATAGAATTTGAATTACCCGACGGCGACACCTTGGGTGGCTATATTGCCCGCATAGAAGAACATGATGTAACAATTGATTTTAATCACATATTGGCAGGAAAAACGGTAGAATTTGAAGTTGAAGTCATCACCATACACGGCAGAACATCATGAGCATTATTAACATACAACTCGCCAACCCACGCGGCTTTTGCGCTGGTGTTGACCGTGCTATCGAAATAGTAGAACGCGCCTTGACACGCTACGGCGCACCGATTTACGTGCGTCATGAGGTTGTCCACAATAAATTTGTGGTTGAAAACCTCAAAGCCAAAGGCGCGATTTTTATTGAAGACCTGAGCGACGTGCCCACAGGCAACACCCTGATTTACAGCGCACACGGCGTATCGCAAGCCGTGCGCCGCGAGGCCGAATCGCGCGGCTTGACCGTATTCGATGCAACTTGCCCACTAGTCACTAAAGTCCATTTAGAAGTCGCCCGTATGCGTGACAAAGGCATGGAAATCATCATGATAGGTCACAAAGGCCACCCTGAAGTCGAAGGCACGATGGGGCAAAGCAACGGCGGCATGTATTTAGTAGAAACGCCTGAAGATGTCGCCACACTAACCGTCACCGATGCAGAAAAACTGGCGTTCGTCACCCAAACCACATTATCAGTTGACGATGCCATGCGCGTGATTAACGCCCTCAAAGCACGCTTCCCCAACATTATCGGTCCGAAAAAAGACGATATTTGCTATGCCACCCAAAACCGCCAAGACGCAGTCAAAGCCTTGGCACAACAATGCGACTTAGTCATCGTCGTCGGCTCGCCTAACAGCTCTAACTCCAATCGTCTGCGCGAAGTGGCGCAAAATTTAGGCGTGGAAGCATACATGATTGATAACGCCAGTCAGTTACAAGCCGCTTGGCTCACGGGTAAAACCAACATAGGCGTAACAGCAGGCGCATCCGCCCCTGAGGTTTTAGTGCAAGAAGTCATCACCCAACTACAGCAATACGGCGCACGCGAAGTCACCGAGCTTAACGGCATCATCGAAAACGTCACCTTCCCCATCCCCAAAACCTTAAGTGAGTAGTTTTTATTACTGGGAGGGCGACGTGCTCGTCCTCAACGTACTCGGCACGCCCAGTGCCAAGCAAGATAAAATCGGCAAACCCAAAGGCAATCAGCTCAAAATCAGCGTCACCGCAGAACCCACCAACGGCAAAGCCACCGACCACATGGTGCGCTTTCTCGCTAAACAATTCGATGTCAGCGTGAAAGATATTGAAGTGGTATTCGGTCAGATGAATATCAACAAACAACTCCGTATTAAATCCCCTAAAAAGCTCCCCAGCATTATTACGTCCAACAGCATACATAAAAGTTAAAAATACATAAGCATTTACTTATCAAAACAACAATAATAATTGAATATATCTTATACTTTTTGATATGTATAGTGCTGTTCATGGGTTGCAACATCACCACGCAACCTAGGTAGGCCCTCACAATCACTGGAGTTATGATATGGATCAATCGGCACGTTATTCAGACCTTAGTCTGAAAGAAGAAGATTTAATTAAAGCTGGCAAGCACATTTTAGTTGCTTACAAAATGTGCCCTAACCCAGGTCACGGTTACTTAGAAGCTGCTGCACACTTTGCTGCTGAATCTTCAACAGGTACTAACGTTGAAGTTTCTACTACTGACGATTTCACCAAAGGCGTTGACGCTTTGGTTTACTACATCGACGAAGCAACTGAAGATATGCGTATTGCATATCCTATGGAGTTGTTCGATCGTAACATCACCGACGGTCGCATGATGATCGTGTCAGTATTGACATTGATTATCGGTAACAACCAGGGCATGGGCGATATTAAACACGCTAAAATCCACGATTTCTATGTACCAGAACGCGCTATCCAATTGTTTGATGGTCCTTCTAAAGACATCAGCGATATGTGGCGCATCTTGGGTCGCCCAATAGAAAACGGTGGCTACATTGCTGGTACAATTATCAAGCCTAAATTAGGCTTGCGTCCTGAGCCATTTGCGGCCGCTGCTTACCAGTTCTGGTTAGGTGGTGACTTCATCAAGAACGATGAGCCACAAGGTAACCAAACTTTCTGCCCAGCCAAAAAAGTAATTCCTTTAGTTGCTGATGCAATGAAACGCGCTCAAGACGAAACAGGTCAAGCTAAATTGTTCTCTGCCAACATCACGGCGGATGACCACTACGAAATGTGTGCTCGTGCTGACTTCATCCTTGAAACATTCGGACCAGATGCTGACAAAGTCGCATTCTTGGTTGATGGTTTCGTTGGCGGCCCAGGCATGATTACCACTGCTCGTCGTCAATACCCTAACCAATACTTGCACTACCACCGCGCTGGTCACGGCATGATTACATCGCCTTCAGCTAAACGTGGTTATACCGCATTTGTATTGGCTAAAATCTCACGTTTACAAGGTGCTTCAGGTATCCACGTAGGCACGATGGGATACGGCAAAATGGAAGGTGAAAACTCAGATAAAAACATCGCTTACATGATCGAACGTGATGAAGCACAAGGTCCTGTTTACTTCCAAAAATGGTACGGCATGAAACCTACCACACCTATCATCTCAGGTGGTATGAACGCATTGCGTTTGCCAGGCTTCTTTGAGAACTTGGGTCACGGTAACGTTATCAATACATCAGGCGGCGGTGCTTACGGTCACATCGACAGCCCAGCTGCGGGTGCGATTTCACTACGCCAATCTTACGAATGCTGGAAAGCAGGGGCTGATCCTATTGAGTTCGCTAAAGAACACAAAGAATTCGCTCGCGCATTCGAGTCATTCCCAGGCGATGCTGACAAGATCTACCCAGGTTGGCGTGAAAAACTGGGCGTACACAAGTAATCCGTACCCCAGGCAAACTGCCGCTCTAGGGCGGCGGTACGTTAAAAGCCCCTGGGATTTTCAGGGGCTTTTTTATTCCAGTATGTTTTCACCGCAAAACCTAGTGGAATAATCCACACTATACAGCGAGACTAAAATGACTACCCAATTCGACATCACCCAATACCAAATCACCGAACAGCCTTACTATCAAGCACAAAACAACGAAGTTACTCTGTATGAAGCCGCCTACAACGCGCGTTTACCTGTGATGGTCAAAGGGCCTACAGGCTGCGGCAAATCGCGTTTTGTTGAGTATATGGCATGGAAATTAAACAAGCCTTTAATCACCGTTGCCTGTAACGAAGACATGACTGCCAGCGATTTGGTCGGTCGTTATTTACTCGATGCCAATGGCACGCGCTGGGTTGATGGTCCGCTCACCCTTGCCGCCCGTCACGGTGCGATTTGCTATTTGGATGAAGTCGTCGAAGCGCGTCAAGATACTACCGTAGTTATCCACCCACTCACCGATCATCGCCGTACTTTGCCGCTGGACAAAAAAGGCGAGCTAGTCGTCGCGCATCCTGATTTTCAATTAGTAATTTCTTACAACCCAGGCTACCAAAGCCTGATGAAAGATTTGAAACAATCCACTAAACAACGCTTTGCCGCGATGGAATTTGATTACCCGCTGTGCTCAGTCGAAACTGAAATTGTCAGCAAAGAAGCCAGCATTAGCATGGACATCGCAGATAAATTAGTCCGTATTGCTGAAACCGCACGCAAACTCAAGGGTCACGGCCTGGACGAAGGCATTTCTACTCGCTTGCTAGTTTACGCGGCGGCATTGATTAACGGCGGCATTCCTGCGCGTGATGCGTGCCGCATGGCGTTAGTGCGCCCTATCACTGACGATAAAGACATCCGTGACACACTAGACCACGCAATTGATGCGATTTTTGCCTAAACTGCCGCAGATCATGAATGATAATCAGCTCATAGACGAGATTAAAGCACTTTCCTGCGGCTTTGCCCGCGTGCAAAGCGTGTTCCCTGACTGCTTTGCTTACGCACAAAAACGCCTCTCGCCTACGGCACAAATCGCCTACATCGACGGCGCACGCACGCTATGTAAAATGGGGCGTGGTGAAGCACCTGTACTCGCATTTTTGGAAGAAATGCCTGAAGTCGCCGTGCTACTCGGCGAGGAAACCATAGCCGACGTAATTACCTTCGTACAAAGACTCACACGCACACCTAACAGCGGCGCAATCGCCCCGCTGTTACAAAGCCTGACTGCCGCCGCACGCGCACTAGAAAGTCGCGGCTTATTCAATGAGTATTTCCATCTGGTCTGGCAAACGATGGAACGCACCACACCCAAAGTACATGGGATAGATTCCATGTATGCCAGTGCCTGCTTAATTGAGTTTCTCAGCACCACACCTCAATTATTAGGTACGCTCTCATTTAACGGTTTACGTAACTGGGTTGATTACGGCGTTAAAGCGTATGCCAGCGACCCCGATCGCCAGCGCGAATACTTCTTACTACAAACACCTGACAGCCGTGCAGTCATGCAACGTGAACGTCATGGCACACTATTTACGGACAGCGAACGCCAACTCGATTTATACATGCGTGGGCTATGGCAAGCCGATGCAAATTTTGTGCCTTACTCATTAACCTACGATGAAATACGCAAGCCTATTTCGTATTTTGACGCGCGGGGCATACATTTACCCGACGTTTATGATGACATGGTAGGTGTGCGTGGCATAGACCGTTATCGCGCCCTACTTGCCCATATCAGCGCACATCGCATCTGGACGACACCCATCATCGCGGATAACTTGAGCCCGTTTCAACGTATGGCAGTAGAAGTTTTTGAAGATTCTCGTGTGGAGCTTCTCGCCATGCAACGCTACCCAGGTTTGCGTAAACTGTGGGCTACCATCCACCCTACCCCTAAAGAAGGCGCATGTCCTGAAGGTCACGCATGCATACGCCATCGTCTGTACACACTGTCTCGTGCACTACTTGACCCACAGCATGGCTATACCAACGCGGATATACTCGATTTCGTCGCCCGCTTTCACGCTGAAATGGCTACAGGCATTAGCAGTACAAAAAACATGGTGACACTCGGCGTGCAATTTATCGCCAAAACTCGCGTTGGTAGCGATCTCAGTGCCAAAACGTTTTTTGACGATACAGAAGTCGATTATCGCGACGATAACCGCTTGATGTGGCAATACATTGAAGATGGTGACGAAGAAGAGTTCGACAACACGCCAAAAAAAGCACCACCTGAAGAACAAGCAGAATTCCGTTTACCACCACGACTATATCCAGAATGGGATTATGGCGCAGAACATTACCGCCCTGACTGGGCCAGCGTGTATGAGCATTTACACCCGACTGGCGATGCGAATGACATAGAAAAAATACTGGCAAAGCACGCAGGTTTGGCAAAGCAACTGAAAAAAATTATCGACTTGCTCAAGCCGCAAAACAAAGTTCGCCTGCGTTATCAGGAAGAAGGTGCTGAGCTAGATTTAGATGTCGCGATTCGCTCATTGATAGATTACAAAAGTGGCGCAGTACCCGACCCACGTATCAACATGAGCCACCGCCATGACGGGCGCAACATTGCTGTATCGCTACTGTTAGACTTATCCGCTTCGTTAGCCGACGTGCCCGAGGGTTGCCAACAAAGCAAGCTGGCACTCAGCCAAGAAGCAGTCACCTTGCTAGGCTGGGCAATAGAGCAGATGGGAGACAAATTAGCCATTAGCGGATTCCACTCCAATACCCGCCACGAAGTGCGCTACTTGCATATTAAAGGCTACACTGAACACTGGGACACCCCTGTCAAAGCCCGCCTTGCCGCCATGCAAGCGGGATACTCTACGCGCATGGGTGCGGCTATCCGCCATGCAGGACACTATCTCTCGCATCAACAGGCAGATAAAAAACTGCTGCTGATATTAACCGACGGCGAGCCTGCGGACATAGACACTAAAGACCCACGTTTACTTATAGAAGACGCTAAAGTCGCCGTGCGTGAACTAGATCAAGACGGTATCTATACCTACTGCATCACGCTCGACCCCAAAGCAGGTGAGTATGTAAGTGACATATTTGGCAAGCATTATACCGTCATCGACAATATAACCAGACTACCTGAGCAATTGCCTAAACTATTTATGGCACTAACTAAATAGGCAGTTTAGCGTACTTTTGCGCCTATGCTACTTCACTAACATAGGCGCAAATATTTATTTTGAAGCGATGAACTGTGTCACTGAATGTTGCTCATTGAGCACAATTTGTAATTTTGCAGTATTCGTTTTTACTTTAACACCGTTCAAAAACAATGCAGTTTTAACTGGGTAAACCCCATCAGGCACACCTTCTGGCATAGGTACAATAAAGCTATTACGGAAACCGCCTGAGCTCCCCGTTGCAGAAACAGGCTTACGCACTGATTTCGCTAATGTGCCATCAGGTTTGTACAAACTCATTTCTTCTTCGAGCTTAGGATTAGGGTCATTGCGGCCATTGACCACCTCAACGTAAGAATCCATTTCAGCTTTATTACCTGCGCGTATCGTTGAAGGCTTAAATGCACTGGTGTAACTCACTATTGTTGTTTCATTTGGCAATTGTCCTTTGTTGGCTAGTTTATAATCATCCTTAGCCTGTTCAGCCGTTTTCACCTGCTCAGAACGATAATTGACCAACATACAACCAAACCCACCTATTGCTGCTCCTATCGCTGCACCACGTAAAGTATTTGTGCCGCCACCTAGCAAGCCGCCAATTACTGCCCCCACCCCAGCGGCGATAGCGGGATTACACTCGGAACTGCTGGATGCGCCTGTTTTATCCGCGCTATTTTGCCCTGTTGTTGCGCAACCGCCTAAAGTAACAGTAACCGCCAATAATAATGCAGTGCTACGGCGCATGGATATGTTTGTCATCAATACTTACTCCCAATTAAATAATAAAATTACGAAACTAATCCCTAACTCGCATTAAGCGGCGTACCGCACTCAGCACAAAAACGCGCATCGGATTCTGCTAAGGCATTACACACAGCACAACGAAGCGGTGCATCACCAAATGCTTGCAATAACGTCTTCGGCAAACGTCCACTCGCCCCGCCCAATTGATTCAACGCACCTAAATTCGCTACTTTTTGCATATCTGCACCCGAAGCAGGGGCGACAATAATACTTTGATCAGCGGCAAATTGGCTTAGATGCTGGCTCAAATAACGCGCTTTATCAGGTAAGCCACGCATCCCTATCAACCAGCGCTGTGAGTTTTTACCAAAAGCAACCGTCTCTAGTTGCGCGACCCACACCCGCATAGTCATCGTTTCGATATTGATTACTTGCTTCTCTGTTTTGATACGGTCAGTAAACTGATTACCATAATCCAATTTAGCTGATTGATAATTACCCGTCATTTCTACCCAAATCAATTCGGATTGGAAGTCAAAACGCCCCCATAAAACATGCCCAGCCTTAAAACAAAAATCACCCACTAACAGCATTGCCGCTCCAAATGCGAGGAAACCCGTCACCCCCGACACTAAATGAGCAGGATTCAGCAACGCTGAAAAAATCACAACAGCTAACGCTCCTGACAAAACAAAAATCAAGCCCATAGAATTAAGCCACATCAACCAACGATAACGCGGCAAGGCAAAACTGCTCGCAAAATCAATAGCACGAAAATCCGTACATGGCATGGGTTGCGTTTCTTCTAGCATTTCACTATGAAAACTACCTGCCCCATTATTGATTTCGGGGAAAATACGCGCATATCGGCGATTGGGTATTTTTTCTGTCCAATCAGTTTGCAACGCTCTTTCCAACTCATCAAGCAATTGTTTTGGATGGCTATTCATTGACAATGCCTGTTGCTCACAAGCCATCGTGGTCGCTGGCGGCGGTATCATCTGCTTAATTAAAGCCACAAAAAACAAAACAACCGCGCCTAATACCGCCAATAACAACAAAAAAACCTGCCAATTTAATGACAGCCAGCTCAAATCAGGCAAACCACGACTAATCCAAGGAATAATCACTGGTCCGAAAATAGCAAACACAACTAAACCCACCAAGCCATTGATACCTAAATCCGCTTCTGCCGCAGTACCTTGTTTCAGCGGCTTAACCAATAGGAAAATTGTAAACGCATAATAAAACACACCCATCCATGAAGAAGCCTGCGCGTTAGCCAACGCTAACACTGACACCAATAGCGAAATGATAGTCACACCGACAGCCAAACCAATTTGGAACTGGCGTTGCGCTATTAACTGGATAGGATGCGGCGCATAAATTAACTGCGGTATCCACGTATATAGCAACCCATTTAACGCACCTTGAGGCTCTTGAAAAACCAGCGCATTTTGACGCAACGTTTCTTTCAGTGCATCAGCCCCCTGACCAGACCCGACCTGATCTATGCTTAAGTCTTCCGCCAGGCTTTTAGGTTCGCCACGCCCAAAGAAAAAACGCAGTTGCATTAATGCCTTACGCCAGTAATTGATGCTACTAAAAAGCAAAAACACGCCCATTAACAAAGGCAACAAACTCCAGAATGACAGGTGATCTGACAAACCATGCCGACTTAACAACAGCAGGCTGATTGCTGCTATAAACAAAATCCCACCCGCACCAAAATAAAAGTAATTTTCTATTTTGAACGGATTAGGTAAATCTAAGCTACGACTCTCCGAGCTATATTCGTAAGACATATATCCCTCTATTGAATATCAATTTGTGAAAGTGCTTTGTCTTGCGCTTCCTTCGCTTTACGCTTCATGTCCATGCCGCGAACATTACCCGCGTCTAATCGCAAAACCGTGTTTGCACTCCCAATCGCACAATCGTATTTTTTTCGTGCCATGCACTTATCGCCCTCATCTAGCGTTGTATCTATAGCAACTTGCATACTTTTTGACCTATCATCCACGCTAGGTGCAGGCGTGGATACAGGTGCAGGTTTCGCTGAAGCCGCGCGAGGTGGCGCAATAGAAACAATAGCAGGTGGTGCAACTACCACAGGCGCAGGAGGCGGTGTCACTTCAACAGCAGATGCAGGTGCAACTACGGGCGGCGCAACATCAGCTTGCTTTTCACCTAAGCGAGGTAAAGCCTCGGGTACCGCTGGGAAGGCTTTAACAGCAACAACAGGCTGTGGTTTCACCATATTAGCCGTACTATTCATTAAATAAATAGCCCCTGCAGCAATTAGCACTAACAAAGTCGTCACCCCTAACACCACAGGCAGAACAGGGAACGCAGTACGCGTCGTCACACCCACAGAAGCGGTGGGAGCAGGCGTTACTGGTGTTGGCTCTGGTGTTGGCTCTGGTGTTGGCTCTGGAATTGGCTCAACAATCACCGAGCTGTTAAAGGTAGCACCGCATTTTGGGCAAAATTTCGCGTCTAATTTACACGCATGGTCGCATTTTTCGCAGACTTTCGTCGCCATAACGGCTTGCACTGGCGCAACCAGCATATTGCCGCCACAACTCGCGCAAAATTTAGCACCGTCTTTATTGACGGCAGAACAATGTGGACATTTCATCATTAGTTTACTCGAGTAAGGGTGATTTTCAAGAATCTCGCATCCATCAGGATATGATCAGCATCAACAATATCAAAGGTAAGGTCTTCATGAGCCGCACCACTGACCACCACTGCTTTATCCTGCATTTGATAAGTAACAGGAACGATATGGCGACCTTCTATCATGTCGGTAGCAGTAAATTCTATAGCAACACCTGAATCAACGCCTATCCATTTGCCTATCAGCGGATTAGCATTAACACCCGTAAATAGATTGCCAAACCAAGCAAATAAACCACCTGTGTTGGTTACAGGTGTTGCCAATTCCGTTTTAGCCTCATCTAGTTTAGCGAGTTCGCGGGCAGTTTTTTTATCACTACCTCTTGCAATACGCCATGCGTGCTGATTGGCACTTAAGAACACATCCTCTTCAAACTGTGTTTTAGCTAAAATATTGGGTGCTAATTTTACCAGTGCAGGCAAACTAGCCCACTTTTCAAGGCCGCTATAGTGATAACTATAGTGCCCTTTTAAGAGATGGGTATTGTTGACTACGCGCGGTTCAGCATAGTTGACACTGTCAACCACGATGCCATTTGCAAAACATAATTGACCATTGCGTACAGCTTTTAGACCTAGTGGTGTTTGTGTATATTCATATTTAGCTGATGAAAACCAACCCGCACTTCCCGTTTTTTCAGGCGCACCATATAAACCCGCACTCACTAACGCATCCATCCATTGCTTGCTGACGCTATCATAACCTAGAACACTGATCGTTTTTTTATCATATTGCAAACCTGTTAGGCATGTTTTGTCATCAGCAAACACCTTATCTTCATTAAGTATCGCAGACAGCGCACCTGCATCGGGCGGCGACGCGAGCTTAGTAAAGAACCAAATAACGCCTATCAATATCATCAATACCAATACAGCTATCCCCGCTATTTTCACGATTTTAGCGGTTGCTATTGTCGTGTTAAGCGTGGGTGCTGACGGGTTTACAGGCGGTTTAATCGTCGTCGAAAAAGACGCACCACAAGCATCACAAAAACGCGCCACATCCTCATCTGATTTTGCGCCGCAACTTGTACAAAATTTGGACATACTTTTCTCTTATTTCAGTTTATGACCACAGCTACCACAAAAAACATCGTCGTCAGTAATGTCAGCATAGCAATTTGGACAGGTTAATGCGGGCATGGCCGTAGCAGGCTCATTAAGCGTAGACTGTTTAAGTTGCTCACGTGCCGTATTCGCTTTTTCTTTCAAATCATCAACAGAGTTGCGTATTCTTTCTTCTAAATCCGACGCATCAAGATGACGGACGTATTGTAAATAAATAAGGCAATTACCACTAATCAATATCAACAATGGAATCGCGCCCACGATAGCAAACAATATCGCCGAACCAAACAACGCACTCATTGCGTAACCACTACCACCGCCCATCATCATAGCGGTCAACCCGTTCAATATCCCACTCATTGAACTCCCGCCCATTTCTGAGCCTAATATCATGGCAGACAAGCCTGTGGTAAACACACCCCCAATCGCCACAATCGCCAACAAAATACCTGTGACGACAAATACCATGAAGCCCAAAACCAGTTGATTCAATAGCACAGGAATAAGTTGTGTTTTGCCTAATTGCCATAATTTAGCCCATGCTTCCATCACTCGACTACCATCCCACAACGCAGGTGCAATCAAAGGGTTGACCACAAACAAGATAGCGAAATAAGTCATCCCAACTAATACGACGCTAATCGGATAAACAATGGCGTACAGGAGTGTACCTAAGACGGGTATTTTGCAAAGAAACAGCACCACCACTAATGTGATCACGAACAAAACTGCCAACGCAGTCTCTAACAACACGATGCCGACAAAGCGTGGCAATGTCGCCAAGCCCGTAAATAGGGCGTTTAATATGCTACGTTGAGGATTTAATTTCGCTTCATCCATCAACAATATGCCTACCGCTGAAAAGCCAGTAAAAAAAGCAATCATGGCGATAATCATACCCAAACCACCCGTTATTACGGACATAGTCCCCATGCCAAAACGTGAAGCAATAAAACCAAAAATAGCAGTAATAAGGATTGCCGTGATTGTGGTCGCTATTAGCAGGCCTAATGCACGCCAATTTTTGGCCGCATCAAGTGCGCGGAACAGCATTGTTGTACCCGCTAAGTGGTTAGGTGTGGATTGCATTTGAATTCCCCTGTCGATGATACGAACAAATCAAGTTACTATAACTTTTGCTTATTGCACAAAAGTATAACCGAGTTTAACGCATTAAACGTAATTGCCTAGCAATTAAACATCAGCATGGGCATGAGTTCAATTAGTAGCTCAGCCAAGCCAAACTGACGCAACACTTACACATAACATATTGTTTATACTGACGATTAAGTCAGCTAAACATCACGATAAATTCATTTATCGTTGTTAGGAAATATCTAAAATGGCGATTACTGCATCCATATCGCAGTAATACCATTCATAGATTAGGGGTCAAAATGCAAGCTAATTTTATCAAAACATTAAGTGTCGCGGCTGTCACGCTCACACTGGGATTCAGTGCAACGGCGCAAGCTACTGAGATTACAGGTGCGGGTAGCACTTGGGTTTATCCACTAATCAGTAAGTGGGGCGTGCCATATGCGCAAGCGACTAATGTACAAGTAAACTACCAAGCTATCGGTTCAGGTGGCGGTATCAAACAAATTAAAGCAGGCACAGTTAATTTCGGTGCTAGCGATATGCCGCTCAAGCCACAGGATTTGAAAGCAGCTAATTTAATCCAATTCCCTACCGCTATTGCTGGGGAAGACATGATAGTGAATTTACCTGGGATTAAACCTGGTCAGCTCATATTAAGCGGTCCAGTGATTGCAAAAATCTACATGGGCGAAATCAGCAAATGGAATGACCCCGCTATTGTTAGCCTAAACAAAGGCTTGAAGTTGCCTGATATGCCTATCACAGCAGTGCACCGCTCAGATGGCTCAGGCACCACCTTCACGTTTGCCAGCTATCTAGCTAAAGTTGACCCAACTTGGGAAGCTAAAGTAGGCGTAGATACAGCCGTTAATTGGATAGGCGGTATAGGCGGCAAAGGTAATGACGGTGTCGCCGCCATGGTCAATCAAGTAAAAGGCGCGATTGGTTATGTCGAATATGCCTACATTTTGGAAAGCAAGCTAAACTATGTGCGCATGTACAATGCCGCAGGCAAACTGGTTAGCCCTAGCCTGCAAGGTTTCCAAGCCGCAGCTGCTAACGTTGACTTCACTAAAGCTGAAGATTTCTACGTGATTTTAACCAATCAGCCAGGTGCGGCAAGCTGGCCCATCTCAGGTTGCACATGGCAAATCCTGAAAAAAGATGCACCCAAAGAAAATAACGAAGCCGTCGTGAAATTCTTTACGTGGGGCTTTGAGCACGGTCAGGACCTCGCTAAATCTATCGCATTTGGCCCACTTCCAACCAGCACGATCAGCGCGATCAAAACCTATTGGCATCAGCAAATAGGTATTTAATCGCTAACGGCTCAAGCAAGCATAAATGCTATCGCACCTCGCGATAGCATTTATGATTTGTGCGACTAACTAGGCTGATAGCTTTTAAGCCGGCTTTTTAAGTACTTCACATCGCTAAATGCGCGTATATCGTACTGAATACGGGCAATTTCGTTTTGCAAACCGTGTATATCCTGTTTCAATAACTGGGTAATTTTTTTCGGTGAAATCAGCATATAGTCGTCCAAATTTAGCATTTGCCGCACCTGCATTTCTAGCATCACCACCTCTTCTTGTAATTCACTTAACTGCTTGGTCAACACTTTATTGTAATGCTTTAGCTTATCTTCCGTTATGGTATTGATGTTGTCTTGGTTGATTTGTGCTACGGATAATTGCAACGCCAGCAACTGTAGTAAATCTTTTTTGCTATATGCCACGTTCACTTGTTGCATCAACGCAGTTTTGCGCTCACGCTCGACAGGGTCTGGTTCACGGTCTGGGTGCAGGGCTGTGGCTAATTGTCGATAAACTGCCTGGATAGATTTACTGATGCCAGTAGATTCCGCTTGCTCACGCGCTTCTTGCGCTAACTGCTTGGCTGTTTTTTTACGGTTATTCGATTGCGCCTCTGCTTCACGTGCTCGCGCCGCACATTTTTCGTGTAATCGCGCCGCCACCCTATCAGGGTCAGTCAAATCCAGCTCATCGTCCGCATCCAGCGTCATACCATATTGCGCGGCAAAAATATCCTGTAATAACTGCGCTTCAAATGCGTTATCTTCGGCGACTTCGGTATCATAATCTGATGCACTATATTGGTTATATACTGGCTTTAGCTCATCACGCCCTGCCATCTCTATCAATTCAGCGCACATAGCCATAATCAAGCTGGATATTTTATCTTGTTGATTGTAAGTGAATTTTTCTGTTTTATAGGCATTATCTAACATGGTTATCATAGCCGCCTGATGGTCACGCATAGCTTGTTTTAACGGCTCTATTTTTTGGATAGCTATATTTTGTGCCGCGCTTAATTCGGTTTGCCAATCAGCTAATAAAGTTTGTTGTGCGGCAATTTTTTTAAGCGTGGCATTGAATTTTTTTTGTGCGGGGGTCAAGGTAGCATGAACCTGCGCTGTCGAGATTTGTAGCGGTTTAATCATAGTCAATTCCGTATTTCAAACAACAAAAACTGGTGCAAAACCACCGCCTGGTGTGCGGAAATTGGTGGTTTGCCCAGCGTACAAACGTGCCGCCAGCAATTGCACCTCGCCTTGATAAACATATCCGCGCACATCCAGCTTTAATGCGCTGTCTGCGTCTTCCGCACTAACGATACGCTCGCTAGGCGGTGCTATTTTTTGAGCGACATAATCTCCCGCTAATATCGTTTCCCACACCCGCCGTGTTAATTTATCACCACGATAAGCGGCTTTACTACCGTACCCTGTTGCGGGCTTAAAAAACAGCTTACGTCGTTGTGCCCACAGTGCTTCGGCATTGTCCGCATGAACTAACTGTGTATGTGGCACGCCCGCTAATAATTGAGCGCGGGTCACTTCATCCACGCCCAATGCCGTTAATTGCGCCGCATCACTCAAAGTAACGAGATTGCGCTTATCTGCATACAACGCATAAACACGTGGATGCGGTGTCAACACGACCGCGTTAGCGAGGTAAGCCGAACGCAATGCCGCATGAGCACTGTCATCCAGATAAAAATCTGTGAGGCGGTTATAAACCATATCTATGCACTGACCCTCATGCTGTAGCGTACCCGATTCCCAAATCAAATCACGCGCATCAGCTATAATGACTGCCACGCCAAATCGTGCCAGTAATTGCTGGCACAATTGGAATTCTGGATATAGGTACTGATAGGCAGGATCGTCATCGACAATCGCAATCCGTCCTATCGGTGCATCACCGCGCTGTAATTGCCATTCACGTTGGAACATGGCAAACCAGCGTTGCTCAATATGCGCTAAATCAGCATTGGTTTGTATCGCTTGCGCCATTTCAGTACAGCAGGCTTTTTGTGCCCGCGCTAATACGGCATTGAGTAATGCGCCACCCGCATTCGTGTTAATTTCTATGAGTTGCGGTCCCGTTGCACCCAAGTGAAAATCATAGCCCATGAAAACACCCGTAGGTCCCGCATCCAGCTGTGCAATGGCAGGCGCATGAGCCAGAACAGATTGCTGATACGTTGTTAATGCCAATGTGGATTCTACTGCCATGACCAGTTTATTGATTGCCGTTATCGTGTGCGCAGAGACAAAAACAGCCGTCGATGAGAATAAATGCGCGTGAGCAAGCGTATCAAACAAACCATGCAAAGCAGGATCGGCACTTAACTGCTGATATAAGTGTTGCCTGTCCAAGGTTTGGCAAGTACAGCGGCGATTCAAATCCAATGCAATCGTCGTCACTCGCTAACCGCCCACATTGATAGTTGTGTGCATTTATCCATTTATCGCCAGCATTAAGTTACGATATTCTACATCGCCGACCTGCAATACTAGGGGAATGCCGAACAAAAATTAAAAAAGCACTTAGGCAAGATGCGCTAAGTGCTTTAAGTCTGGTGCCCTCTGTCTGACTCGAACAGACCACCTACGGTTTACAAAACCGTTGCTCTACCGGATGAGCTAAGAGGGCAAGAGGCGACATTATACCCAACTTTGTTGGCTTAGTGAAGCCCTAATCTCACTAAAAAAACCATCTTAGGTAATTTAGTTCACTTTACTACTTGTAACTTGGGTTTAGCTGTTGGTTTAGGGGGTTCAGGCGGCGGGTTATCATCTTGCGTATCTAGCACAGCTGGATTAACACCCACTTCAAAGCCTAAACCTTCGCCATTTTCACGGGCAAATATGCCTGCAACTGCGGTAATCGGTATTTCTAACGGCCGCGATGTGCCATTAAAACGTGCCGAAAAACGCACCCACTGATTGTCTATCAATAAACCATGCGTAGCCGATGGTGATAAGTTCAGCACGATTTTACCGTCCTTCACATATTCCATAGGCACGCGGGTATTAGCATCAACAACCACAGAAAGAAATGGTGCAAAACCGCTATCCACACACCATTCAAAAATAGCACGTATTAAATAAGGCTTAGTCCCATTATCTTGCATTATTTACGCATCGCTTTCTCATTAGGCGTTAATGCTTCTATGAATGCAGGGCGGCTAAACAAACGTTCTGCATACTTCAACAAATTCACTGCTTGCTTAGGCAACTGTATATCGTAATGCTCTAAACGCCACAGCAATGGGGCAATCGCCACATCTAACATAGAGAAATCATCATTCAACATAAATTGCTGTTTAGCGAATATCGGTGAGATTTGCGTTAGATTATCGCGAATAATCACTCGCGCTTTATCAGCCGCCGCTTTGCTACCATGCTCTAACGCGTTGACGTGGCTGAATAAATCCTGCTCAAACGTAAACAGAAACAAACGCGCACGCGCACGCATAACAGGATCAGCGGGCATTAACTGCGGATGTGGGAAACGCTCATCAATATACTCGTTAATGATATTTGCTTCATATAAAACCAGGTCTCGTTCAACCAAAACAGGTACGCGATTGTAAGGATTCATCAACGCGAGATCATCGGGCTTGTTTTGCAAGTCCACATCTATCACTTCAAAATCCATGCCTTTTTCAAACAGGACAATACGGCAGCGCTGGCTGTATGGGCAAGTATTGCCAGAATACAACGTCATCATAGTGATTACCTTAAAATAAAATGACCGACGGGGGTAACCGTCGGTCGATAAAGCTACCTAGCCAACTGGTTAGATTAGTGTATATCTTTCCAGAACTCTTTCTTCATGTAATAAGCTAATACAAAGAAGATACTCAAGAATATAAGCACCATAATGCCTAACTCCATACGCTTCATCTTAGCAGGTTCGCCCATCCATGTCAGATAGTTGACCAAATCAGCAACGGTCGCATCATATTCAGCCGGTGTCATACTACCTGCCTGAACCAGTTCAAACTCTGGTTTAGCGTGAGCATCATGTTCACCATGTGGTGCGGCTTTCAAGATTTGCTTGCCTTGTAAAGACCACAACACATGCGGCATACCTACTTTATCAAATACCGTATTGTTCCAACCTGTAGGACGACTGTCATCCAGATAAAAACTACGCAAGTAAGTGTAAAGCCAATCTGGATTGCGTGAACGTGAAATCACTGACAAATCAGGTGGTGCAGCACCAAACCATTTTTTTGCATCTGCTGGCGGCATCGCGATGCTCATGATGTTGCCTACTTTATCAGTCGCGAATAACAAATTATTTTTAATTTGCTCTTCAGTCAAACCAACTTGCTCTAAACGTGAATAACGCATTGCGTTCGCACTGTGACAGCTTAAGCAATAGTTGGTAAATGTTTTTGCACCACGTTGGATAGACGCGTAGTCATCCAAGTTAATCGGCGCTTTATCCAAATATCCATGTTCAGATGCAAATGCGGTCAAAGGCACGAACAACAGGGCTAATAGAAATTTTTTCATTATTCAGGAATCCTTTCAGGCACTGGTTTGGTTTTATCAATTTTGGTGTACCAAGGCATGAATATGAAGAAGCCAAAGTAAATCACACTTAATACACGGGCAATGTTAGTGAACACAGGCGTAGCTGGTTGTGTACCTAAGTAACCCAAACCAATAAAGCTGATAATAAACAGCGTCAGAATAGATTTATACAACGTACCACGATAACGGATAGATTTGACTTTAGAACGATCCAACCAAGGTAAGAAGAACATAATTACCACGCCTGCACCCATACCGACTACACCTAAGAATTTATCAGGCACAGCACGCAAAATAGCGTAGAACGGGGTGAAATACCATAAAGGCACGATGTGTTCAGGTGTTTTGAACGGGTTAGCAGGAATGAAGTTATCAGGCTCCAAGAACCAGCCACCAAACTCAGGCGCGAAGAACACTATCGCACTAAACACCATCAGGAACACAACCACACCAACGATATCTTTAACAGAATAGTAAGGGTGGAAAGGGATACCATCCAAAGGAATGTGCGTTACTGGATCTTTGTGTTTCTTGATTTCTATACCTTCAGGGTTGTTAGAGCCCACTTCGTGCAACGCGATAATATGCGCGGCAACCAGACCAACCAACACCAATGGCAATGCAATCACGTGGAAAGCAAAGAAACGGTTCAAAGTAGCATCAGAAACAACAAAGTCACCACGTATCCACAATGACAAGGCATCGCCAACAAATGGAATCGCACCGAACAAGGAGATAATTACCTGCGCACCCCAGAACGACATTTGACCCCATGGCAACAAGTAACCCATGAACGCCTCAGCCATCAATGCCAAGTAAATCATCATACCGAATACCCAAATCAATTCACGCGGCTTGCGATATGAGCCGTAGATTAAACCACGGAACATATGCAAATAAACCACAACGAAGAACATGGATGCGCCAGTTGAGTGCATGTAGCGTATCAACCAACCCCACTCTACGTCACGCATGATGTACTCAACTGACATAAATGCCAGTGCAGCATCAGGCTTGTAGTTCATGGTCAAAAAAATACCTGTCAGAATTTGGATAACCAAAACCAACAAAGCTAATGAGCCAAAAAAGTACCAAAAGTTAAAGTTCTTAGGTGCGTAATACTCGGACAAATGCGCCTTCCAGTTCGCGGTGAGCGGGAAGCGGTCGTCTATCCAGCCAACCAAATTTTTCATAGCACTCATCAATTAAGCTCCTTTTTGATCAACACCCACAATAATGCGGGTATCGGTAAGGTATTTATAAGGCGGCACTTCCATGTTCATAGGCGCAGGCACGTTTTTGTAAACGCGTGCGGCCAAATCATAACGAGAACCGTGACATGGACAGAACCAACCACCCACCCAATCAGGACCCAAATCAGCAGGCGCTAACTCAGGACGGAAGGTAGGCGAGCAACCTAAGTGTGTACAAATACCGACGACAACCAAGAATTCAGGCTTGATTGAACGATCTGTGTTTTTGCAATACGCAGGTTGTTGTGGCACGTCTGAATTAGGATCAACTAATTTATCGCCAATTTTAGCCAGCGTCGCCAATGTCTCTTTGGTGCGATTAACGATCCATACAGGTTTGCCTTGCCATTCAATGGCAAGCAACATGCCAGGCTCAACTTTGCCAATATCGGCCTCTACAGGCGCACCGGCTGCTTTAGCGCGTTCACTAGGCAACATACTCATCACAAAAGGTGTTAGAACAGCCACACCCGCCACACCACCCATAGCGGTGGTAGCAGCGACGAGAAAGCGGCGTTTGCTGCGATCCACTTGCTGATTACTCATAAATACTTCCCTTAAAAGTTACGCGAACAGAAAAACTTTGCTATTTTAACCAATTTTCATGCAAAACATAAAGCCTAATTTTGACATTATTTGCTGACCTACTGCTGACACACCCATATTGACACGACATCCTGTATAATTTCGCTATTGTTTTTGTTAGAAAATAGAATACAAATGCGTAAATTTTGGTTACTTTTTGCACAAAGTACGACGATTGCTCTAGGGGCATTATTGGTTTTTAAGCTCTTTACCCCAACCGATATTTTCACCGCCACACCCGCCACCTCAAGCCTGGCCACCACAGCCGTTAGCTTCCGCACAGCTGCAGCACTGGCCATGCCCAGCGTCGTTAATGTATTCACTAGCAAAACCATCCGCAACACAAATGGGTTGCCGCGCACCACTCCCGACACGCTCACGCTACCCAACCAATCACGCGCAACTAACAATCTCGGGTCTGGCGTTATCGTCAGTGCTGACGGCTACATCCTTACCAATCAACATGTCGTTGAAGCTGCTGATGAAATTCAAATCATGCTACATGACGGACGCACACTGCCCGCAAAAATCATAGGTTCTGATCCAGAAACTGATTTAGCGGTACTTAAAATTGATGCTAAAAACCTACCCGCCATTATTTTCGCACCATCCAACGAGCTCGCCATTGGGGATATTGCATTAGCAATCGGCGACCCTTTTGGCGTAGGACAAACCGTCACGATGGGGATTATTAGCGCGTTAGGGCGCACGCATTTAGGCATCAATACGTTTGAAGACTTCATCCAGACTGATGCCGCTATCAACCCTGGCAATTCAGGCGGCGCATTAACCGATGTCCACGGGCATTTAATTGGTATCAACAGTGCGATTTACTCACGCACAGGCGGTTCACAGGGGATAGGTTTCGCGATTCCATCTAATTTAGTGGCCAAAATAATGCAACAAATTATCGACCATGGTGAAGTTATCCGTGGCTGGATAGGGGTAGAAGTACAAGATTTTACACCTGAAATCGCACTCGCCTACGGCATTAAATACACGCCAGGCGCACTCATATCAGGCATATTACAACACGGCCCAGCCGATCAAGCAGGCATACACACTGGCGATGTGTTACTTAGTGTAAACAACCAACCAGTAGCCGATGCCTCGGCACTGCTGAATCAAATCGCCGCCCTTAAACCCAATCAAACAGCAAAAATCACATTTTCACATAAGGGCAACATAGTACCGACCGATGTTCGCATCTCACGCCGCCCCAAACTTAAGCCAGAATAAGCACGACCAAAAAATCAGCCGTGCCCGTGCACTATAAATAATTACGCCATTCCTGATCTTCTGCATCAAATAAACGATTAGCTTCTAATGGTCCCCAAATGCCTGCTGGGTAAGTGTGTATAAACTCACGCTCTTGCGCCCAGCTCTTTAAGATAGGATCAACGACGCGCCACGCCCATTCCACTTCGTCATAACGAATAAACAATGTTCTATCGCCACCTATCACGTCCAGAATCAACGTTTCGTAGGCATCTAATTGTTCCTCGCCTTCTTGTCGATAGCTCGCATCCAGCGACACCATACGCGTATCCATGTCCAAGCCAGGTTGTTTCACATGCACTTCCATTTTCATGCTTTCTTCTGGCTGTATCGACAACACTATCCAGTTCGGCGAAATCGCCTCTTGCGGTGTACTACGGAACAATTGTTGTGGTGGGTGGCGGAAACGAATCGCGACCATCGATTTTGATGCCGCCAAACGTTTACCCGTGCGTAGGTAAAACGGCACACCACGCCAACGCCAATTATCTATATAGAATTTAGCGGCAATGAAAGTTTCCGTCATCGACTTAGGCTCTACACCAGCCTCATCCTGATACCCGACAACGCGCTCGCCTTTAATCAAACCCTCACTGTATTGCGCACGAAAAGCATGGGCGTGAATCGCACGTTTAGAGATAGGGCGAATAGAACGCAATACTTTGACTTTTTCATCACGTAAAGCATCCGCTTCCAGCACAGGCGGCGGCTCCATCGCGACCACCGTTAATAATTGCATCAAATGATTTTGCAACATATCACGTAGCGCACCTGCTTTATCGTAATAATCAGCGCGGTTTTCTATGCCCATATCTTCAGCCACCGTGATTTGCACGTGGTCGATGAAATTGCGGTTCCACAGCGGCTCTATCAAGGTATTGGCGAAACGGAACACAAGCAAATTTTGCACCGTATCTTTGCCCAAATAATGGTCAATACGGAAAATTTGTTGCTCATCAAAATACTGATGCAAGAGCTTATTCAATGCCTGAGCTGATTCTATATCCTCACCAAACGGCTTTTCTACCACCACGCGATGCAAGCCGCGCGGCAACGACAAACCAGACTGATCCAAGTTCTTAATCACCCCTGAAAAATCACTGGGCTTAATCGCCAAATAAAACACCACATTGGCACAACTATTCGCGCCAGGCTTGGATAAAGCCAGCTTTAAGCGATTATAGGCTTCAAAATCATGCAACTCACCACGAACATAGGTAAACTGCGCGAGAAAACGTTCGCCACAGACTTCATCATACTTATCTTTCAGTTTTTCTTTCAGCAAGCTACGCACATGCTCGCGCCAATCCTCGTCACCCCAGTCACGCCGACCAAAAGCAATAAAATTCATGCCCTTAGGCAAGCGATGCGCTTGTTCTAAATGATATAAACCTGGTAACAATTTTTTCGTTGCTAAATTACCTGTCGCCCCAAAAATAACAAAGCTACACGGTGTACTCATATCTAAACTCATACGTCCCCTTTCACGCCATGCCCGCCAAAACCTTTGCGCATCATGGCTATTAGTTTATCGGTGTAATCATTTCTGCCTTGACTTGCAAAACGCATCATCAACGCCAATGTCATTACCGGCGTAGGCGTACCCTGCTCTACTGACTCCAGCACCGTCCAACGTCCTTCACCAGAATCAGGCACGAACGGGGCTATGTTTTCTAGCGTTGTATCCTGTTGCAAAAATTCAGCTGTCAAATCCAGCAACCATGAACGAACCACACTGCCATGCCGCCACATCTCACTGACCGCCGCCACGTCGATATTAAACTCTGTCTTGCCTTGCAACAAAGACAAGCCTTCACCCAATGCTTGCATCATGCCGTATTCAATACCGTTATGTACCATTTTGACAAAATGCCCACTGCCTGCAGGACCGCAATGCAGCCAGCCTGTTTCAGGTCCTGGTGCTAACACTTTAATATAAGGCGTGACTAACGCTACCGTTTCCACCGCACCGCCGACCATGAGCGCATAACCATTCGCCAGACCCCAAACACCACCTGATACGCCCGCATCCATAAAACGCAAGCCACGCGCCAGCATTTCAGTTTCATGACGCTGGCTGTCTTTATAAAACGCATTTGCACCATTAACGACCACATCGCCTGGCGAGAGCAAATCAGCCAATTGCTGCATGGCGACTTCGGTGGCCGCACCTGCTGGCAACATCAGCCACAGCACGCGTGGACTCGCCATCTGCGCAACCATAGCCGCCATATCAGCACACGCGGTGACGTTAGCTTCTGTTTCTGCCAGTGCCGTTGCAACAGCCGAGCTACGATTCCAAGCCAACACGCTGATTCCGCCACGCGCTAAACGCCGTGCCATATTTGCGCCCATCTTACCCAAACCCAATATCCCAATTTGCATTATCTACCCCTCTTATCAATATCCAGATATTAGTGCTATCTCGTGACTATCACAGTGATATAAACACCAATAAAGCAATTTACACGCCAAAACAAAAAAGCCCCTTAATCAGGGGCTTTTACTACATTCAAACGGGTGGCATTGTGCTACTAAATGAGGCTCTTTCAGCCAGTTTAGTCGCTAATCGTCCCAGATTAGGGTGATTTTCTCGCCAAGCAATATGTGGAAAACGTAAATCTAAATAACCCAAAGCGCAGCCGACTGCAATATCTGCAAGCGTAAAGTTATCGCCCATGCACCAACTATGCTCTCCCAAGTCAGTGGCAACAGCCGCTAATCCACGGTGAATTTTTTGTGTTTGGCGTGCTATCCACTCAGGATTTTGTTGCGGGACAGGGCGTTTTTGCTCCAGAAATATCGTCGCCGCAGCATCACAGATGCCGTCGCCCAACGCTTCCCAGCGTTTAGCCAAAATACGACTACGGGATTCTTTAGGGAAAACATTACGCACGGGTGTCGCGTGATCCAAATACTCTACGATGACCCGCGAATCATATAAAGCCGTACCGTCATCCATCAACAACACGGGGATTTTACCGAGTGGATTATAATCAGGCACATGCGTATCGGCATCCCACGGCACATCAATTTGCAATTCGCATTCTATGTGCTTTTCTGCCAGCACTATCCGCACTTTGCGGGCAAAAGGGCTGGTTAATGATGCAATTAACTTCATATTTTTTAATCCATCATCAAGTTTGATACAACAAACTGCTTAATCGCAACCACATCATTATTCATAACGGTGTAACGTTGCGGTAAATCCTCTATTGCACCGATACTCGCCGGACGCTCAGGTGCACGTCCCAAAGCCTCGTGTATCGCTTCATCAAATTTAGCGGGCAATGCAGTTTCCAGCACTATCATAGGCGTACCTGGCTCGAAATACTCTAGCCCGACTTTCAGACCATCTGCCGTATGCGTGTCTATCATCACCCCATATTTTTCCCAAGTATCGCGTATTGTTTCCATACGATGCGCATGACTGCTGACACCTGAAACCATGGCATACTCTGCCACCTGCTCGTACCGATCTTGCTCATTCAAATCGAACGCCCCGCCCTGCTCTATTTGCGCCCAGAGTGTACGCAATACCGCGCCATCACGCCCAACCACATCGGCGATGAAACGCTCGAAATTAGAGGCTTTGGAAATATCCATAGACGGACTGCTAGTATGATAAGTTTGCGCCGCCGCACGTGGGCGATACACACCAGTCTTAAAAAACTCATCCAGCACATCATTTTCATTGGTCGCAACGATTAACTGCTTAATCGGCAAGCCCATCATGCGGGCGATATGCCCAGCACACACGTTACCAAAATTACCTGACGGTACGGAGAAACTCACCTGCTGGCTATTATCATGCGTAGCGGCAAAATAGCCCTTGAAGTAATACACCACCTGCGCCGCAACGCGCCCCCAATTGATGGAGTTTACCGCACCTATTTTGTATTTTTCTTTGAATTCATGATCATTGGATACCGCTTTAACAATATCTTGGCAATCATCAAACACGCCATTGACCGCAATGTTATGGATATTTTCATCTTGCAATGAAAACATTTGCGCGGTTTGAAAACGGCTCATTTTATTGTGCGGCGACAACATAAATACGCTAATACCACGCTTGCCGCGCATCGCGTACTCAGCCGCAGAACCTGTATCACCTGAGGTTGCACCGAGAATATTAATATCTGCATTGTCTTTATTCAGCACATACTCAAACAGATTTCCCAGCAACTGCATCGCCATGTCTTTGAAAGCCAATGTCGGCCCATTAGACAAACACAACAAATGCAAACCAGGCTCTAAAGTATGCAGTGGCGTAATATCTGCGGCTTGCTCGTCATTACGCGCATTGCAATACACCTCAGCAGTATAAGTTTTATCAATAATTGCACGTAAATCATCAGCGGGAATATCATCTATAAATCGCGACAATACTGTAAATGCTAAGTCACGGTAATTCATCCCGCGCATAGTGGATAAATCTGCCGCGCCAAAATGCGGATAAGTTTCAGGCAAATATAAACCGCCGTCGGGTGCAAGCCCACCCAACAAAATCTGGGTAAATGTCTGCGCGGGCGAATTGCCGCGTGTGCTGATATAACGCATCGTCATATTTCCACCTTTTTATCTCGCCAATTCTTCTAGGCGTATCCGAGCAACAGGAGCTGAAATCGCTGCCAATGCTTCTATTTTAAGCATAGCTGCGTTTACATTTTTTTCTACGCATTGATGTGTCAAGATAATAATATCGACCAACTCTTGCCCTTCATGCGGCTCTTTTTGCATCATCGCGTCAATAGAAATATCTGAATCAGCCAAAATACGCGTCACATCCGCCAACACGCCAGGCTTATCAAATGCCCGCAAGCGCAAATAATACGCCGTGCGCACATCATCCATCGCTAATATCGGCTCATCTGACAAGGTATCAGGCTGAAACGCCAAATGTGGCACGCGGTTATGCGGATCTGCCGTGTGCATACGCGTCACATCAACTAAATCTGCCACCACCGACGATGCGGTAGGCTCTGCCCCCGCGCCTGCGCCGTAATACAAGGTCACGCCCACCGCATCACCTTTGACCAGCACCGCATTCATTGCGCCATCCACATTAGCAATTAAGCGCTTTGCAGGGATAAGCGCAGGGTGCACGCGCAACTCTATACCCTGTGGAGTACGCTTGGTGATACCCAGTAATTTAATACGATAACCGAGTTCTTCGGCATATCTCACGTCATCACCCGTGAGCTTGGTAATGCCTTCGATATGCGCCTTATCAAACTGCATAGGAATACCGAATGCTATCGCCGACATAATGGTCAATTTATGCGCCGCATCCACGCCTTCTACGTCAAAAGTAGGATCAGACTCAGCATAGCCTAATGCCTGCGCTTCCTTGAGCACATCGGCAAAATCAGCGCCTTTATCACGCATTTCGGTAAGGATAAAATTAGTTGTGCCGTTAATAATGCCTGCTATCCATTCGATACGGTTAGCCGACAAACCTTCACGTATTGCTTTAATAATTGGGATACCGCCGCCCACTGCCGCTTCAAAAGCAACCATCACGCCCTTACGCTGGGCGGCGGCAAAAATCTCAGTACCATGATTGGCAATCAAGGCTTTATTTGCGGTCACGACATGTTTACCGTTTTCAATTGCCATCAATATCAACTCTTTGGCGGGACTGTCTCCGCCTATCATTTCAACCACGATATCAATACTGGGATTATCAACGATAGCAAACGGATTATCCGTTAATATCAAATCAGGTGCGGCGTATATTTGCGCCTTATCCAAATCACGCACTGCCGCCATCGTTACCCGTATTTCACGCCCTGCGCGGCGCGTGATTTCTGCCGCATTACGACGCAATACCGTCAATGTACCGCCACCTACCGTACCTAAACCGATCAAACCTACATTCATAGCTTTCATTTAACTCTTTCTATACTTCAACACTGCCATGCAGTTTACGATACCGTTCCAGAAAACGCGCAATACGCGCCATAGCCTCACGTAACTCATCTTCGTAAGGCAGTATCACTACCCGAAAATGGTCAGGATGCGGCCAATTAAACCCCGTGCCCTGCACCAATAACACGCGCTCTTCTTCTAACAAATCCAGAATAAATTTCTGATCATTTTTAATCGGATACATCTGCGCATCCAAACGTGGAAACATGTACAACGCCGCTTGCGGTTTCACACAAGTCACACCAGGTATCGCTGTCAACAGTTCCCAAGCTAAATCGCGTTGTCGCGCTAAACGCCCACCTGGGGCAACCAGCTCTTCTATACTTTGATGCCCGCCCAATGCTGTTTGGATAGCATATTGCCCAGGCACGTTAGAACACAAACGCATAGAAGCCAGCATGTTCAAGCCTTCTATATAATCCTGTGCATGGCGTTTATCACCAGAAATCACCATCCAACCCGAGCGGTAGCCGCAAGCACGATAGTTCTTAGACAAGCCGTTTAAGGTCAGGCACAACACATCATCTGCCAATGAAGCTATAGATACGTGCTGGTGCGCATCATAAAGCACTTTGTCATAAATCTCATCAGCGTAAACAATCAACTGATGCTCACGCGCAATCGCCAATACGCCCAACAACAGCTCACGCGTATATAACGCACCTGTAGGATTATTAGGGTTAATAATGACAATTGCGCGAGTATTCGGTTTTATTTTGGCGCGGATGTCGTCTAAATCAGGCATCCAATTTTGGCTCTCGTCGCATAAATAATGTCGTGCCGTACCGCCTGCCAACGTTGCCGCCGCTGTCCACAAAGGATAATCAGGTGCAGGCACTAATACCTCGTCACCTGGATTTAACAAACCTTGCATCGCCATGACTATCAGCTCAGATGCGCCATTACCGATGATAATGTCATCAATCTGCACACCCGCAATGCCCTTACTTTGGGTATAGTGCATGATAGCCTTACGCGCTGAAAATAAACCTTTAGAATCAGTATAGCCAGACGCATTCGGCAGATTCAATATCACATCCTGCACGATTTCTTCAGGGGCTTCAAAACCAAACGGCGCAGGATTACCGATGTTCAGCTTGATGATACGTTGCCCCTCGTCCTCCATTTGCTTGGCACGCGCCATCACGGGGCCACGTATGTCGTAACAAACATTATCCAATTTGCTTGATTTTTTTACTGGTCGCAACATTTGCACCGCTTTCGTCATTTACTATTCTTTCTATATCCCCACAAATCAGGGCAACTTGGTCAACGCGCTATCAAAATGTATAATCTTACTCGACTGTACACCTATCCCGCAATTGGAGAACCCATTGAAATTCCACTTAACCCAACCTGAAGGTCTGAATTTATTCACTGGCTATGGTGATAATTACGTCATTATCAATGGCGAACGTCATACCCAAACCAGCTTACTCGTCACCACCAACAGCATATTAAGCGATTGGCAAGTTGCTAATTTTGACGCGCTGACCACCGAACACTTCGCTCGTATCGCCAGCCTGCAGCCCGAAATCGTCTTATTAGGCACAGGTATGCGTTTACAGTTCCCACATCCGCGCTTATCAGTTGCGCTCCAGCAAGCAGGTATAGGTTTAGAAGTCATGGACACCAAAGCTGCCTGTCGCACTTATAACATTTTAGTAGCCGAGGGACGCAATGTCGTTGCTGGCATATTGCAGGACTAAGCAATAGGCAATAAATCCGCAAACTGATGTACCATCATAAACTCATCTGTCACCAATGGCGCGACTTGACTATCTGGTTGCACGATACCCATGAGATGCGCCAAACCATACTGTCGCGCACTACGCAACACAGGCAAACTATCGTCAAAAAGTAGCGTGCGTGTCGCATCAAACTTAAGCTCATCACGCAACGCCTGCCAAAATCCAGCTTGCTCTTTTGCCAAACCAAATTGATGCGATGTGTATATATAATCAAACTTAGGAGCTAAGCCCGTGCACTGCATTTTCAATCGCAAACTATCGCCGTGCGCATTGGTAACCAGCACTATCTGCTTGCCCGCCTGCCGTAACGCCTGTAAAAAATCCAACACGCCCGCACGGACAGCAATCAAATGCTGAACTTCCTGCTTAAGTGCTAGCACATCCATGCCCAATTGCGCCTGCCAAAAGTCCAAGCAATACCACTGTAAACGACCATAATGCTGGGCAAATAGCGGCGTTAAATAAGCCTTTGCAACAGTCAAAGACATCCCCTGTTGCTGGGCATAACGTTGCGGCAAATACTGTCGCCAGAAATAATTATCGTAGTGTAAATCCAACAACGTACCGTCCATATCAAACAGCACGGTATCAATGTCTTGCCAAGGCAACAGTGCCGTCACAGCAAACCTGCTTTATCTATACCTGCTCGCCGCACCTGTTTACGCAACAACAACAAGGCTTCAGCCTGAATTTGCCGCACCCGCTCACGGCTCAAATTCAAACCATCCGCAATTTGTTCCAATGTTGCCGCCTCAAAATTATTCAAACCATAACGCTGCTCTATCACACTGCGTTGTTTATCCGTTAGCAACTTCAACCAAGTCTGGATAAAATTCACGATTTCCATTTGTGCCAGTGCGGCATCAGGTAATAACGCAGACTCATCCGCAATGGCCTCGCCCATACTCAAATCACCGTCGCCATCCAACGGCGTATCCAGTGACAAAGTGCCATCATTCAGTCGCAGCAAAGCATCCACTTCAGCTTCAGGCAAATGCACTAAATGCGCAATATCAGCCAAGCTCGCATCATGCACGCCCGCTTTATTCAAATGATGGCGTGCACGCAATATCACATTGATTGCTTTCACAATATGCACAGGCAATCGCACCGTGCGCGATTGATTCATAATCGCACGTTCAATATGCTGACGTATCCACCAACTAGCGTAAGTAGAAAAACGAAACCCACGCTCTGGATCAAATTTATCCAAGGCGTGCATCAATCCCAAATTACCCTCTTCAATCAAATCCAGTAACGCCATGCTACGATGTTGATAATGTTTAGCAATACTCACCACTAAACGTAAATTACTGGTAATCATTTTTTGCCGCGCGTCAAAATCACCCTGCACAACACGCCTAGCCAACGCCAGCTCATCATCCGCAGTCAACAAAGCATCATGCGCAATATCATGCAAATACATTTGCGTAACATCCAGCTGCGGCTCATCAACCAACGCATCTAGCCACCAAACATGCGCTAACGCATCTTCATCCAATGGCATTTCGGGCTGATTATCGGCATCATTCATGCTATTTACTCGAATCAGGTAAGTATTTCAAAGGATCAACAGGTTTCCCCATTTGACGAATTTCAAAATGCAACTTAACTTGATCCGCGTCGGTATTGCCCATTTCCGCAATTTTTTGCCCACGCGTCACAACTTGACCTTCCTTCACCAAAATCTGCTGATTATGCGCATAGGCACTTAAATAAATCACATTATGCTTAATAATAACCAGCTTGCCATAACCGCGTAACCCCGCGCCACTATAAACTACCTTACCCGCCGCCGCCGCATACACAGCCTGCCCTGCCGTCCCCGCGATATCAATACCCTTGCTGGATTTTGCCTCGCTAAATTCAGCTATCATGCGCCCCTGCGTTGGCCACATCCAATCTAACGCAACATCATCCGTTTCTTTAGGCGCGGTTTCTTTGGTCACCTCTTTCGCAGATACGTCTTTAGAGGCTGCCTCTTTAACCGTCGTCACCGTCGCCACAGGCACAACAACAGATTTTAAGGTAGGCGGCACAACGGTAGGCATAGCCGCTTGCTTTAATTGCACTACCGCTTGTTCTGAGTAAGGTAACTTCAATGCTAACGGTTGCTCAACATTACTCACTTCCACTAACGGCTGAGTAGCCACAACATTCGGTTTAAGTGCGCTCACTTGCACCGTTTCGACAGGCGCGGCTACAGTCTCCGCCAAACGCAATACCTGACCAACATAAATCACGTTTACATCATTGAGTTTATTCCAAGCACTTAATTCGCGATAATCCAGCCCATATTCCAGCGCAATACTATACAAAGTATCACCCTTAACCACAGTATGCGTAGCAGGTCGCCAATCACGCACTTTACGCGGTGCTGGTTTAGCGGCAGACGCTTTATTAACGCCGCGCTCCTCCACAGGAGCCACTTGCGTGGTACTACATCCAGCCAGCATTGCCATCACCACTATCGCACTCGCTACTCTCATCAAGCTACCCCTGGCAACAACGGTACAAAATGCACCATTTCTAATACTTGCTCATGATACGCATCCGCTTGCCGTTCTATCAATACCATTTGCTGCGACTCGCCCACGCCGCGCGGCATGACCAAACGTCCACCCACTGCCAGTTGCGCCAATAAAGCAGGCGGTGCTTCTACCCCTGCTGCCGCTAAAATAATACCATCGAAAGGCGCAATATCAGGTATGCCCAAATGCCCATCACCATGTTGCACCTTGACATTAGCGATACGTAACGAACGCACAGTGCGCCGCGCCTGCCCTAATAAGCTGGCAATACGCTCAATTGAATAGACTTCGCGCGCCAGTTTAGACAACACCACCGCCTGATAACCACACCCACAACCCACCTCCAGCACCCGTTGCAAATCCTGCCCGTTACGCAACACTTCAAGCATACGCGCAACACTATAAGGATGAGAAATCGTCTGACCAAAACCAATAGGCAAAGCCGTGTCTTCATATGCACGTATAGATAACGCCTCGCTGACAAAAACATGCCTAGGCACTAGCGACATCGCCGTCAACACATCGACATCTTTAATCCCTTTTTCACGTAAGCGATCAACCATGCGCAAACGCGTGCGCTCAGAAGTCATGCCTATACCGTCATGTCGATTTACTCTCACAATAGCCATGTACGCAACGCTTCCATTTGCTGATAATGCGTTAAATCTATCTGTAACGGCGTAATAGAGACTTGTTGCTGAGCAATCGCATAGAAATCCGTTCCCTCACTAGCATCTTGTGCCGACCCAGCCGCGCCCACCCAATAAACAGTCTGACCACGTGGATTGGTTGATTTAACGACAGGCTCGGCTTTATGTCGCCGCCCCAAACGGGTGATTTTTTGACCATTTAACGCTGAATAAGGCACATCGGGCACATTCACATTGAGCAACATCGGCGACAATACCGATTGCGAAAAAATACGCTCGACCAACCCCAGCACCACCTGCGCGGCGGTCTCAAAATGCCCGCCACTATGATTAGTCAACGACACCGCAATCGCAGGCACGCCGAGCAAATAGCCTTCTGTTGCCGCCGCCACCGTGCCTGAATAAACGGTATCGTCACCCATATTGGCACCATGATTGATACCAGAGATAACCATATCAGGTAAAGTTTCCAGCATCCCAGTCACGGCTAAATGCACGCAATCTGTCGGTGTACCATTGACGTAATAAAAACCAGAATCAGCCTGTCGCAACATCAATGGTCTATCCAGCGTCAGCGAATTACTCGCGCCACTACGATCACGCTCAGGCGCGACAACAACCACATCAGCAATAGTAGATAAAGTTTTGGCTAGAACAGCCAGACCAGGCGCAAAATAACCGTCATCGTTGCTCAAAAGTATGCGCATAAATAGACGACTACCCTTCGTGTTATTTTACTCAATGAATTTAAGAGAATTGGTCGGGGCGAGAGGATTTGAACCTCCGACCACATGCACCCCATGCATGTACGCTACCAGGCTGCGCTACGCCCCGAAGCGTGCAATTGTAGCAGATTTGACACTTAATCTAAAGCATCAAATCACACTTTTAGTATTTGTATGATGGCGAGAATTTCTTGCCGCATCATGGCAAAGTCAATCGGTGCCGGTGCGGCGACGATTTGTTCTATTTCATCCATGACAGGCGCGTGCACAACGTCACCTAAGCGTTGGCGCGCGCCACTAATGGTAAATCCCTGTTCGTATAGCAATTCTCGAATACGGCGTATTAACAAAACTTCATGATGTTGGTAATAACGCCGATTACCGCGCCGTTTAACAGGCTTGAGCTGAGTAAACTCCTGCTCCCAATAGCGCAACACATGCGGCTTGACCGCGCACAGCTCACCGACTTCACCAATGGTGAAGTAACGTTTAGCAGGGATTGGCGGCAAAGCCTCAGTTAGTAGGTGTTCCGCCATAATTCATATCGACTAAGGTTTTTAATTTGTTGCTAGGGTGAAAAGTCACCACGCGCCGCGCACTAATAGGCATGTCTTCGCCAGTTTTAGGGTTGCGACCTGGGCGTTGTGGTTTGTCACGCAATTGGAAGTTGCCAAAACCTGATAGTTTTACCAAGTCACCGGCTTCTAATGCGGTGCGGATTTCGTCAAAAAACGTTTCTACCATTTCTTTGGCTTCACGTTTGTTCAAGCCTACTTCTTCAAATAATAAATCAGCCAATTCAGCTTTAGTTAATGTCATTACTACCTCATGAACGCAATTGCGCGTTAAATTTTTGTTGTAACAGCATCATCAGTTGCGCCATCACAGCGTCCACTTCTGTATCTGTCAAAGTCTTTTGATTGTCTTGCATCAGCACACGGAAAGCAAGACTTTTCTTATCAGAATCAATGCCCTTGCCACGATATATATCAAACAAGGTAATATCCGTGACGGTGGCTATTTTAGCAGAGAGCATCTCCTCAAGTAAGGACTCTGCGGTTAAATTTTGTGTCACTATCACCGCTAAATCTCGACGCACTGCTTGAAAACGAGAAATCTCACCATGTTTAGGCACGCTAGTTGCCAACAATGGCGCAACAGCCAATTCAAATAAAACAGGTGCAGTGCTCAACCCCTGTTTTTGCACTAACGCGGGATGCAAAGTACCTAGCCAGCCAATTTGCGTAGCACCAAGATACACCGCCGCGCTTTGTCCAGGATGTAGTGCAGAATGAGTTGCCGCTACAAAACGCACGTTATGCGGCATACACATGGCGACCACATCGGCTTTAACATCATAAAAATCAACAACACGCGCCGCTACCCCCCATTGCTCAGGTTGTACATCGCCATAAACTAAACCCGCTATACGCAGGGGCTGATCGTAACCAACTTGTTGCGCTAAATAGCAATGACCCACTTCCATAATCCGCACCCGCGTTTGACGACGATTCAGATTGGTTTGCAATACATCCAGCAAGCCGCCCATCAATGTCGAACGCATCACGCTCATCTGGCTGGCAATCGGATTTTTAAGCGCAACAGGCGCACTATTCGGGGCTAAATCCGCCTCCCAAGTAGCATCAACGAAGCCGTAAGTAATCACCTCTTGATAATCACGTCCTACCAAAGCATGACGTAAACTATCCACAGAACGCGACAATTCTGTACTCGGCAACATATTCAGCGCGGCAACGGGTGGTACTGCGGGTATATTTTCATAACCGTAGAGTCGCGCCAACTCTTCAATTAAATCAACTTCTATTGTCAAATCAAAACGATAGCTAGGCGGCGTAACATGATAAACGTCACCCGCATCGACACAATCGAATTGTGCACGTTGTAATAACGCCCCAACCTGCTCATGCGTGAGTGCAATACCCAGCACTTTGACTGCACGTGCAGGGCGTAAAGTAATCGCCACACGAGTGGGTAATTGGTTTTGTACCTCGGTCACCGCACTTGCCTTGCCGCCACATATTGCCACAATCAGTTGTGTCGCACGCGCCAAAGCGTAATTTGTTTGCGCAAAATCCACGCCGCGCTCAAAACGATGTGCGGCATCCGTGCTTAAATTTAGCCGCCGCGCTCGCCCCGCAATCATGTCTGGCTGGAAAAATGCTGATTCCAATAACACGCTAGTGGTGGCACTATCGACCGCTGTAGCCGCGCCGCCCATAATACCTGCCAACGCCTGCGCACCTAAGTCATCAGCAATCACCAACATATCACTATCTAATTGTATCGTCTGCTCATTGAGCAAAGTCAGCATCTCACCTGCGTGCGCCATACGCACATTGATACTGCCATGTAATTTGCTCAAATCAAATGCGTGTAAAGGCTGACCTAATTCCAGCAACACATAATTAGCCACATCCACCACAGGACTAATCGCATGTAGCCCACTACGTGTCAAACATTCCACCATCCAAGCAGGTGTAAGCGCATCTGGGTTAATGCCGCGTATCACTTGTGTACTATAACGCGGGCAAGCATCATGCGCGGTTACCGCCACAGCGGGTACGTCCATTGCTGTTACAGGCACAATATCAAATACGGGTAGTTGCCATGTCGTTGCCGTCAACGCGGCCACTTCACGCGCAATACCAGTGACACTTAAACAATCGCTACGGTTAGGCGTGAGCTTGAGTGTAAATAAATTATCATTCAACCGCAAATACTCACGCACATCTATGCCGATAGGGGCATCACTAGGCAATAACAATAAACCATCGCTTTCCTGCGCCATCCCCAACTCACGGGCAGAACACAACATACCCATAGACTCAATACCACGCAATTTTGCTTTTTTAATGTCAAATTCAGGCAATTTTGCCCCTACCATTGCGCACAGCACTTTAGCGTCCAAACACACATTCGGCGCACCGCAGACTATTTGCAACGGTGCATCCACACCCACGTCAACTTGGCACACGCGCAACCTATCCGCATCAGGATGGGGCGCTATCGCCACTACATGCCCGACCACGACACCCGAAAAATCAGGCGCAACGGCTTCCATAGCCTCAACTTCTAGCCCTGCCATTGTCAACAAGTGCGATAATTCCGCGCTGTCGATAGGTGGATTCACATAACTACGCAACCACAATTCAGAAAATTTCATGATTACCCAAACTAATTAAACTGCTTCAAAAAACGTAAATCATTGCTAAAAAACAAACGCAGATCATCCACGCCGTAACGTAACATCGCTAACCGCTCCACCCCTAGCCCAAACGCGAATCCCAGATATTTTTCGCTATCTATATGCACATGTTTTAACACGTTAGGATGCACCATGCCGCAACCACCGATTTCTAACCAACCATCGCCCCAGCTCATATCCATCTCAGCTGACGGTTCGGTAAATGGAAAAAATGATGGCCGAAAGCGTACCTGTAAATCATCGCGCTCAAAAAAACGTTGCAGGAAATCTTGTATCACGCCTTTTAGATTAGCAAAATTAACATCTTCACCCACCCACAAGCCCTCTACCTGATGGAACATCGGTGAATGTGTCGCATCGGAGTCCACCCGATAAACACGACCTGGGGCAATAATTTTAAGCGGCGGTGCATTATTTTCCATATAACGTATTTGCACCGGCGAGGTATGGGTGCGTAGCAAATAATCAGCATTGACATAAAACGTATCGTGCATGGCGCGTGCGGGGTGATTATCGGGGATATTCAGTGCTGTAAAATTATAGAAATCCGTCTCGATTTCAGGCCCCTGCGCCACATCAAAACCAATAGAACGGAACAACGTTTCGATACGCGCTAATGTGCGCGTCACAGGATGCAAGCCACCCACAGCTAAACCGCGCCCTGGTAGCGTCACATCCAAGGTTTCTGCCGCCAATTTTTCAGCCAACTCCGCCTCACGCATCGCCGCACGGCGAGACTCCAATGCGGCTTGAATCTGCTCTTTGGCTTGATTGATTAAGCTACCTGCAGCAGGACGTTGATCCGCAGGCAATTTACCGAGCAACTTCATTTGCTCGGTCATTAAGCCTGTCTTACCCAAATAACGCGCCTTAACCTGCTCTAACTCAGCAGTTTGCGTCACTGCCGCAAAATCCTGCGCGGCACTCGCGACAATTTGTTCTAAGTTTTCCATGCTCATCCATTCTCACTATGGTTTATATTAAGCAACTACCTATATAAATTGCCTAATATAAACCCGCATAAACAAAAAAGGAGGCCAGCGGCCTCCTTTTTCTCTACCCGCGTATTTAAGCTGCCAGTTTTGCTTTAGCTTGTTCAGCCAATAATGCAAATGCTGGTTTATCAAACACAGCCAAATCAGCCAACACCTTACGGTCTAGCACGATTTCAGCTTTTTTCAAGCCGTTCATGAATACGCTGTAACGCATACCGCACTGGCGTGCAGCCGCATTGATACGCGCAATCCACAATGAACGGAATTGACGCTTCCGTTGACGACGATCGCGGTAAGCATACTGACCCGCTTTCATCACCGCTTGCTTAGCAATACGGTAAACGTTTTTACGACGACCACGGTAGCCCTTGGCTTGAACTATGATCTTTTTATGACGCGCACGCGCGGTGACACCACGTTTTACTCTTGGCATTTAAATTCTCCTTTATGCGTAGGGCAACATGGCGCGTACAGAACGCATGTTGGTTGCATCAACCATCAGCGTGCCGCGCAATTGGCGCTTGTTCTTGGTGGTTTTTTTGGTAAGGATGTGGCGTTTGAACGCTTGACCGCGTTTAATACCGCCGTTAGCTAACGCTTTGAAGCGCTTTGCCGCACCCGACTTAGTTTTCATCTTAGGCATTACATTACTCCTGTATGGTACGCGCTAGGCAGTCTCACTTTGAAACATTTAGGAACCTCCGCATCACCTGCTTCACACTTGATTTTCACATCAAGTGGGTTTGCGGCTAACAACACCGCAAATTCTTTACTTACGCTTAGGTGCAAGCATCATCACCATTTGGCGACCTTCCATTTTTGGAAATTGCTCAACAACAGCTTGCTCCGCCAAATCCGCTTCTACGCGTCTTAACTGCGCCAAACCGATTTCTTGGTGCGCCATTTCACGACCACGGAAACGTAGCGTTACTTTACATTTATCACCTTCTTCCAAGAATTTGATGAGGTTACGCAGTTTAATCTGGTAATCGCCTTCATCAGTACCTGGACGAAATTTAATTTCTTTAATTTGTATCTGCTTTTGCTTGAGCTTGGCTTCATGCTGACGCTTACTTTGCTGATACTTAAATTTGCCGTAGTCCATCAAGCGACACACAGGCGGTTTTGCCTGCGGTGCGATTTCCACCAAATCCACTTCAGCATCTTCAGCCAATTTCAACGCTTGTGCCGCTGTAAATATACCCAACGGCTCGCCGTCAACCCCAATCAAACGAATTTCCGAACCTGTGATTTCGTTGTTAATTCGTGTTTCTTTATCCTGAGCGATAGTCGCAACTCCTGTCAATCAAATACAAGAGGAGTGAGATGAACTCACTCCTCGCTAGGTTTACCTACGCCATTTCAGCGTGTAATTTAGCAATAAAATCAACCACAGACATCTGTCCTAAATCTGCACCATCACGCGCACGAACAGCAACAACACCCGCAGTCATTTCCTTATCGCCTAAAATAACTTGATATGGCAACTTCTGTAAACTATGTTCCCGAATTTTATAGGTTATTTTCTCATTTCTCAAGTCTAATGTGGTATATATTCCTGCCGCACGCAATTTAGTTTCAATTTCACGTGCATATTCGGCCTGATGGTCAGTAATATTCATCACTACAACTTGCACAGGGGCTAACCACAATGGTAACGCACCTGTGTAATGCTCAATCAAAATACCAATAAAACGCTCTAACGAGCCAAACAAAGCGCGATGCAACATCACTGGACGACGGCGCGTATTGTCTTCAGCCACATAGTGAATATCAAAACGCTCAGGCAAGTTCATATCCACTTGCAATGTGCCGCACTGCCAATCACGACCGATGGCATCACGCAATACGAACTCTAATTTTGGACCGTAAAATGCGCCTTCGCCAGGAAATAGCTCAAACGCGATACCCATATTATCTAACGCGCCTGATAATGCACCTTCCAGCTTATCCCAAGTCTCATCACTACCAATGCGATTTTCTGGGCGTGTTGACAATTTGATGCGTACATCACTAAAGCCGAAATCCTTGTAAATATCCAAAATCAAAGCAACAACATCACGACATTCTTGCTCCATCTGCGCTTCAGTACAAAAAATATGCGCATCATCCTGCGTAAAGTGACGTACCCGCAACAAGCCATGCAATGCACCTGACGGCTCATAACGATGGACTTTACCAAATTCAGCCATACGCAACGGCAATTCACGATAGCTCTTCAATCCCTGCGCAAACATGGATACTGCACCTGGGCAATTCATCGGCTTGAGCGCAAAAACACGGTCGTCCTCAGTCTGTGTGGTAAACATATTTTGGCGGTAATTCTGCCAATGCCCTGAGGTTTCCCACAACGACCTGTCCATCACATCAGGCGTATTCACTTCTACATAGCCAGCCTTGTCCTGACGCATACGCATGTAATTCAGCAAGGTTTGGAATAAACGCCAGCCTTTAGGATGCCAAAACACTGAGCCTATGGCATTATCCTGCAAATGAAACATATCCAAATGCGGACCTAATTTACGGTGGTCGCGCTTTTCAGCTTCTTCCAAACGATGCAAATACGCTTCTAAATCTTCTTTTTTAGCCCAAGCCGTGCCATAAATGCGTTGCAACATTTCATTTTTATGATCGCCACGCCAATAAGCACCTGCCAGCTTCATCAACTTAAAGTGCTTCAACTTACCTGTAGAGGGCACATGAGGGCCGCGACATAAATCGGTAAAATCACCTTCCGCATACAAAGAGACGTCTTCATCTGCAGGAATAGCGGCTATCAATTCCGCCTTATAATGCTCACCTAAACCATTGAAATAAGCTATCGCGGCATCACGCGGCATCACCCTACGCGTCACCACCTCATCACGCCTCGCTAACTCTGCCATTTTCTTTTCTATGGCAATCAAATCATCAGGCGTAAATGGGCGTTTATACGCAAAGTCGTAATAAAAGCCATCGTCTATCACAGGACCTATAGTGACCTGCGCTTCAGGAAACAAAGATTTCACCGCGTATGCCAACAAATGCGCAGTGGAGTGGCGTACCACCTCTAAACCATCCGCATCTTTATCGGTAATAATGGCTAATTGCGCGTCAGCACTAATCAAATAACTGGTATCAACCAGCCTACCATCAACGCGTCCAGCCAATGCCGCTTTTGCCAAACCAGCACCAATAGACGCAGCCACGTCAGCAACAGTAACCGCTTGTGCGAACTCACGAATAGAACCATCTGGTAAAGTAATGTGTAACATAATTTCTCCGATAGAAAATAAAAGAGCGCGGACTCGCCGCGCTCTTTAATCACAATTTTACTGTGAAATGATTTAGGTAGCTAGGCAACTCAATAATGTTGTAATTAAACTAGTTCGCGGTGTCATAACGCTACCTTTCTATCGTACACAAAAAAACATCCAAACTATGGTAGGCAGTAGCAGACTCGAACTGCTGACCCCTTGGATGTCGACCAAGTGCTCTAACCAACTGAGCTAACCGCCTAAATTAGCTGTCTATTATAAAGCAAAAGCCTGTACTCTACAACTCACGCACTAAGCGAAAACCCATATTCACATCCAACTCATCCTTTAATCGCGACCAACGTGCTGCACTCCGCGCCGCTATTGCCGGATCGAACCAAGAGCCACCCTTAATCACAATGCGCGGATTTTTACCCGCAGGGAGTATCTGATGCGCATCGCGTGGCGTATTGCTATGATCTGGCGACCAAGGTGTCGCGGTAATTTCCCATACATTGCCATGCGTATCATGCAAACCCCACAAATTTGCTGGCTTGGTACCAACCTCCATCGCCCAACGCATGGTGGCACACTGCGGAAAAAACGACCATTTTTTATTCGCCTGATCTGGTAAGGGTAAATTTGGCTTAAACAAAACTTCTTTACAGGTGGCTAAATCACCCACATTAAATGCCGTATTCGTCCCTGCTCGTGCCGCATACTCCCACTCGGCTTCCGTAGGCAAACGGTACAACTGCCCAGTTTCTTCATTTAGCCAAGCAATATAACGCAAAATATCCGCAGTGCGTACATTAACAACAGGCTCACGGCCTTTAGCCCAAATCAAGTCGCGCTCAGGCTTAAATTTTGTTGCCTCAGCGAATACCGCCCATTCCGCCGCCGTCACCACATAACGCCCTATCGCAAACGCACGCGTCACCTGTACGTAGGATAGCGGTGATTCGCTTGCATCATGTCCCACCTCCGCTACATCAGAGCCTATTTCAAACCAACCTGCTGGTATCACTAGCATGTCAGGTGACTTAATCGCCGCCGTGCGTAAGGTATCACTAAAACAAACCGACAACCCTAGCATTTGCGCGGCACGCTGCTGTGCCGCTCGTAAATCTGACACTGTCATTTCATGCACCAACACTGTATTCGCACCACCATTTACCATTGTCATCGCCATCCCCAAATAAAAAAAGACACCTCGCTAGGTGTCTTTCATGTTCACTATCGCAACATTAAGCCGCTTGATAACGCGCAACGCCAGCCATAATCTCTGCTTTAGCCTCATCAACCCCAACCCAGTCTTCGACCTTCACCCACTTACCTGGTTCCAAATCTTTGTAATGTTCAAAGAAATGAGCAATTTGCGCCAGTGTCAATGTAGGTAAGTCCTGTACAGATTGCACCGTTTTATAAAGACTACTGAGTTTATCAACAGGTACAGCAACTAACTTTGCATCAAAACCCGCCTCATCACTCATGCGCAACATACCCAAGGTACGACAACGCACTACCACGCCTGGCATCAACGGGAATGGCGTAATCACCAACACATCAACAGGATCGCCATCATCAGATAAAGTTTGTGGTATGTATCCATAATTGCATGGATAGTGCATCGCTGTGGACATAAAGCGATCAACAAAAATAGCACCGCTATCTTTATCTACTTCATATTTAATCGGCGCACCATTCATCGGAATTTCAATAACCACATTAAAATCATTAGGCAAGTCTTTGCCCGCAGCAACCTGATTTAAGCTCATATTTCCTACCTTTGCCAATTTATCAAAACCAAGATTATAACTTATCTGACCTCACCATCGACATAAAACCAACAACCATTTTCCAATACGAACCGACTTGTTTCATGCAAACGATAAGCGCATCCCGCTATTTTATAACGTGCCACAAATTCAACTGTTGCATGGCGATCATCGACTAGCTCATCATGCAACACTTTCAAACCTAACCAACGCGCATCATCCTCAGCCAAATTAAGCACCGATGGACGTGTACTAACATGCCATGTCGCCAGCAAATACGCCTCATCCTTCAGCGTATAAGCTGTATAGCGTGATCGCATCAGCGACACCGCAGTCAATGCCACGCGCTTATTCAGCAAATATCCACCACAACAAACTAGCCATACCAAGCCCGTACCACAAGGGCAATTATCATGCTCACTCATGTGTTTGCTGTTCTATATTTTGACGCTGGCTTTCAACTTGCTGATTAGCTTGTTGCTGTACCTGCTTAGCCCGCTCTAAATCCTGCCGTTGACTATCAAACAGCGTATCCGCAGCCTCCGTTTTAGGAACAGGTTTAGCAATATCAGATTTACCGCACCCACCTAGCATTGTAGCGACAGTCAATATCAGCATTAAAAATATACGCGGCATAAAATTACGCTCCAAAACTCATAGCGTATCCGATATTGACGTAATTTCCAACCGTATCCAATCCTTAATTAAGGCGCAATAAAAAACCCCCACCGAATTTCGGATGGGGGTTTTTGTTATGGGGAGTCTGACGATGACCTACTTTCACATGGGTAATCCACACTATCATTGGCGCAGTCTCGTTTCACGG
>JABFSE010000022.1 GCA_013140765.1 Sulfuriferula sp. | reverse complement strand
ACCCGGCGCAAGGTGCTTTCCCAGACCATCCAGAAAACCCTTCAGCATGCGGCTTTCCGGATCGTAGATCGCATGTTCCAATGGGGAGCTTGGCTTGCCCGGCAACCACGGGGGGTTGCAGACGATAAGTGGCGCACGACCTGTGGGGAATAAGTCTGTTGCTAACACGCTGATTTGTGCCGTCAGCCCGAGTCGTGTGATGTTGTCTTGTGCGCAGGCGACGGCACGTTCATCTGTTTCGGTGGCAATGATTTGCTTTACACCACGCTGTGCCAATACAGCGGCGAGCACGCCTGTGCCCGTGCCTATGTCAAAGGCTAATGTGGTGTCGGGTAGCGGGGTGTTCGCGACGAGGTCGATGTATTCGCCGCGTATGGGCGAATATACGCCATAGTGCGGGTGGATTTTGTCATTTAGCGCGGCGATTTCTACGCCTTTTGTACGCCATTGATATGCACCAATCACGCTGAGTAGTTCGCGTAACGAAGTCACAAAAGCAGGTTGGTGTTCGCCTAATACCAGTGAATAGGCGGCTTTAACATCAGGTGCGCGACGTAGGGGAATACGGTAATCCGCTTTCAGCTCTATCAGCACCATACCTAACACGCGGGCGCGTAGGGATTGTGATTGGCGATTGAGGTGGAAGGCTTGTAATAGCGTTTCAGGTGTTTTTGCAGGCTTTTTGCGCGGACGGTCTATGCGTCGTGCTAACGCTTGTAATAATAATCGTGCGTTGTTGAAATCGCCTCGGTAGAGCAAGCCATTGCCTTCACAGGCGAGACGGTGGGCGGTGTCGGCATTGAGTGTGTCGTCAACGATGATGACGCGTTTAGGCGGTGGTGTGCCGTTTTCGGCGTGCCAAGGTGTGCTGTGTTCTACGCCTGCTTCTGTCCAGTTTAAGGTATTCGTCATGATATTTACGTGGCTACGTGCGCAAATGTTATCTGCGCACTGGGTTTGGCGATATGAATATGCACTTCGCAATAATCATGCGTGGTGCTGGGGTCGTCGTTGCAATTACAACCTGCGCTAATTTCGTCGAAAAAAATACCGATATGGGCTGTTAGTTCGTCTATTTGGTCGGCGCAGTTAATGATGCGCAACTGTTGTGGTTGGAGTTGCCCGCCTTGCGTGCCTGCGCCACTGTGATGGAGTAATAGAGACATATAGGGCGTTAGCATCTCGGCTAAGGTGCTAACGCTGGGAGTGCTGGCGAGTTTGATTATGCCATCCACGTTTGTAAACGGCTCAATGCGGATTTGAGGTTGTCCATAGACGTAGCGAACGACAAGCGGATATAGCCTTCGCTACCAAATGCTGATCCTGGCACAACGGCTACGCCTGCTTTTTCCAGCAGATATTCGCTCAGCGCAATGTCAGTCGCCGCGCTGATAGTGCCTGCAGCGTGGAGGCGGGCGATAGCTTTGCTGGCATCGGGGAAGGCGTAAAATGCGCCGCCTGCGTAGATACATTCCAGCCCGTCGATTTTATTCAACTCAGCAACAACAAATTCATGCCGCTCACGGAATGCCGCTATCATTGGCACGATGCAGTTCTGATCGCCATTTAACGCCGCTTCAGCCGCCACTTGGGAGATAGAGGTCGGGTTGGAGGTCGATTGTGACTGTACGTTTTCCATTGCGGTAATGAGTTTTTCTGGGCCCGCGCAATAGCCGATGCGCCAGCCTGTCATCGCATAAGCCTTGGATACGCCGTTTAATACCATGGTGCGGTCGTATAAATCTGGGCAGGCGTTGAGAATGTTGTCGAATTTGCTGTCTTGCAGGCGGATGTGCTCATACATATCATCGGTGGCAATGATGATGTTGGGGTAATCACGCAATACTGCACCCAATGCGGCGAGTTCTGCCAGGCTATAAACCGCGCCGCTAGGATTGCTAGGGCTGTTGATAACGACTAATTTGGTGCGCGGGGTAATGGCCGCGAGTAATTGCGCGGGCGTGATTTTGAAACCTTGGGAAATGCCCGCCTCAATAATCACAGGCTTGCCGCCCGCTAAAATCACGATGTCGGGATAAGACACCCAGTATGGCGCAGGGATAATGACTTCATCGCCGTCGTTAATCAAGGCTTGCGCGAGGTTGAAGAAACTTTGCTTGCCGCCGCATGATACCAATACTTGTTTGGCAGTGTAATCTAAGCCGTTATCGCGTTTGAATTTAGCAATAATCGCTAGTTTGAGTGAAGGCGTGCCGCCGACGGCAGTATATTTGGTAAAACCGTTGTTAATCGCGGTGATGGCGGCATCTTTAATGTGTTGTGGCGTATCAAAATCGGGTTCACCTGCGCCTAGTCCGATAATATCATTGCCCTCGGCTTTGAGTTTAGCGGCACGTGCGGTGACTGCAAGCGTGGGTGAGGGTTTGATGGCTTGAACGCGATTTGAGAGTTCCAACTTAAACATCCTTGAATGAGGCTAGGGCGATAACGCCAGCGTGGTAAGATTAACAGATTAAAAACAGTGAGATTTTACCCGTGATTGCTACATTTCCCAATAGTCCATTTCGATTACATCAGCCTTTTTTGCCTGATGGCGACCAACCGCAGGCAATAGCCAAGTTGGTAGAGGGGATAAATGACGGTTTGGCGTTTCAAACTTTGCTGGGCGTGACGGGTTCAGGTAAGACTTACACCATGGCGCACGTGATTGCGCAGTTGGGTCGCCCTGCCATGATTATGGCACCCAACAAAACCTTGGCGGCACAGCTTTATGCGGAAATGCGTGAGTTTTTCCCTGAAAACTCAGTCGAGTATTTCGTTTCCTACTACGATTATTATCAGCCTGAAGCTTACGTGCCTGCGCGGGATTTGTTTATAGAAAAAGATTCCAGTATCAACGAGCACATCGAGCAGATGCGTTTGTCGGCAACGAAAGCATTATTAGAGCGCAAAGACAGCATCATCGTGGCGACGGTATCGGCGATATATGGTATCGGCGATCCCAGTGATTATCATCAGATGATATTGCACTTGCATCAGGGCGAAAAGCTGACGCAACGCGAGGCGATACAACGGCTGATAACGATGCAGTATGACCGCAACGAGTTTGAGTTCAAGCGCGGCGTGTTCCGTGTGCGCGGTGACGTGCTGGATATTTTCCCCGCTGAAAACGCGGAACACGCGGTGCGCATTTCGCTATTTGATGATGAAGTCGAGAGCATTAGATTATTCGACCCGCTGACGGGGCATTTACTGCAAAAATTGCCGCGCTATACCATCTATCCATCCAGCCATTACGTCACCCCGCGCAGTACCACGTTGCGGGCGATAGAGCAGATTAAAGTCGAGTTGCGTGAGCGGCTGGAAGAATACTACCGTGACAACAAGCTGGTTGAAGCGCAACGCTTGGAACAACGCACGCGCTTTGATCTGGAAATGATGAACGAGATGGGTTTTTGCAAAGGCATCGAAAACTACTCGCGGCATTTGTCAGGGCGCAAGCCAGGCGAGCCGCCGCCGACTTTGATAGATTATCTGCCTGCGCAGGCATTGATGATAATTGATGAATCGCACGTCACCATTCCGCAAGTGGGCGGCATGTACAAAGGCGACAGGGCGCGTAAGGAAAATCTGGTGAATTACGGTTTTCGCCTGCCGTCGGCGATGGATAATCGCCCGCTACGGTTTGATGAATTTGAACGCATTATGCGCCAGACGGTGTTTGTTTCCGCGACACCCGCTGACTATGAGGCGCAACATCAAGGACAGGTGGTTGAGCAAGTGGTGCGCCCGACTGGGCTGGTTGACCCTGAAATTGAAGTGCGTCCTGTGGCAACGCAGGTTGATGATGTGCTGTCGGAAATCACCAAGCGTACCGCCATTAACGAGCGCGTGCTGGTGACGACGCTGACCAAGCGCATGTCTGAGGATTTGACCGATTATTTGTCTGAGCATGGCGTGAAAGTGCGTTATCTGCATTCGGATGTGGATACGGTGGAGCGTGTCGAGATTATTCGTGATTTGCGGCTGGGTGTGTTTGACGTGCTGGTGGGGATTAACTTGTTGCGTGAGGGCTTGGACATCCCCGAAGTGTCGCTGGTGGCGATATTGGACGCGGATAAAGAAGGCTTTTTGCGTTCCGAACGTTCGCTGATACAGACCATAGGCCGCGCCGCACGGCACATTAACGGACGCGCGATTCTGTACGCTGATCGCATTACCAATTCCATGCGTAAGGCGATGGATGAAACCGAGCGTCGGCGTATTAAACAAACCGCGTACAACCTGGAGCATGGTATCACCCCGCGTGGGGTAGTCAGAGGTATCAAGGATATTATCGAAGGCAGTTATGATATGGAAAGCGCACAAGCTAACTACAAAGCCGCACAAAAGCTGGCGAGCTATCATGCCAAGGATGAAAAAACCTTAACGCGTGAATTGAAACAGGTGGAAAAAGACATGCTCACTGCTGCAAAAAATCTGGAATTTGAACGCGCGGCAGAATTGCGTGATGAGCTGAATCGTTTGAAAACAGTGCTGTTTGGTGCGGCTGGGCATGACGAGATTTAAGCCTTGCGCCTGAATATACTCGCTTTTGTTGCAGGCGTGCTGTGTTTGCAATGGCAAGCACGCTTGCCCGATATGGCCTGGGTATGGGCGTTGCCGTTGCTGGCATCGGCTTGGGGCTTGCCAAGCAAAAGTCTGCCAATTATACGCTGGGCACGGCGCGGATTATTGCTGGCTTTCTGGCTGGCGTTAGGGTTTTTCTACGCGGCATTTTTTGCGCAACAACGGCTGTCACAACAATTACCAACGGCTTGGGAAGGCGTGGATGTCAGCGTTGTCGGTGTGGTTGCCAGCCTGCCTGTGACGGCGGAGCGCGGGCAACGCTTTGAATTTGATGTGGAGAAGGTGCTAACCGCTGGGGCGAGCGTGCCGTCGCATATTCAGTTATCCACTTATACGCGTGATTTCGCGGGGCATATTTTACCTAATGCCATCACTGTACACGCAGGGCAACGCTGGCAATTGACCGTGCGCCTGCGCCGCCCGCACGCCAATCAGAATCCGCATGTGATGGATATGGAAGCGGTGTGGTTTGCGCGTGATATTCGTGCGTTGGGCACGGTGCGCGAGCGTGGTCTGCATGAATTGATAACGCCGCAAGTCTGGCAATATGCAATCGACATTACCCGTGAGCGCATTGCGACGCGCTTTGATACGGTGCTGGCAGGTGAGCCTTACACAGGTGTGCTCAAAGCACTGGCGATAGGTGATCAATCCGCTATCCCTGTGGCGCAATGGCAACTTTATCAGCGCACGGGGATTACGCATCTCATCTCGATTTCAGGTTTGCACGTCACCATGTTATCTGGGCTAATGTTTGCCTTGGTTTACGCAGGCTGGCGGCGCAGTTCACGCTTGACTTTGTGGCTACCCGCACGGCGAGCGGCGGTGTTGGCTGGCGCGTTGACGGCATTAGGCTATGTATTGCTGGCGGGCTTTGGCGTGCCTGCGCAACGCACGCTGTATATGCTGTGGGTGGTGGCGTTATTGCTGTGGTCGGGGCGCACGCTTGCACCGACGCGGATATTGGCGTGGGCGTTGCTGGTCGTGGTGTTGATAGACCCGTGGGCAGTAATGGCGGCGGGGTTTTGGTTGTCGTTTGGCGCGGTGGCGGCGTTGTTGTTTGCGACGGGTGCGCGGGTCGGTGATGCACATTGGCTACGCGCCTGGTGGCAAGCACAATGGGCGGTGACGCTGGCGTTAGCGCCTGTGCTGTTATTGTTGTTCGGGCAGGTGTCCACGGTGTCGCCATTAGCGAATGCACTGGCGATACCGCTGGTGAGTTTTCTGATTACGCCATTGGCATTGCTGGGTAGCCTGCCGCAGATGGACTGGGCGTTGCACGGCGCACATAGCCTGATGGCGGCGTGCGTGTGGTGCTTGCAATACATGGCGAATTTGCCCATGTGGACGCAAGCGCAACCTGCCGTCTGGCAAGTGTTGCTGGCGTTGGCGGGCGCGGTGTGGCTGTTGCTGCCGCGCGGTTTTCCAGCACGCTGGCTGGGGGTGGTGTGGATGTTGCCTGCGTTATTGGTCGCGCCAGCACAGCCACAGCCAGGGGTATTATGGGTGGATGTGGTCGATGTCGGGCAGGGTTTATCGGTACTGGTACGCACCGCGCATCATGCCTTGTTGTTCGATACTGGCCCGCAATACAACAGCACAGCGGATACGGGCAACCGCATACTCGCACCGTATCTGCGCGGCGAGGGCGTGACCAAGCTGGATGCGCTGGTGTTATCGCATGATGACAACGACCACACAGGCGGCGCGGTGTCGTTGCTGCAAAGTGTGCCTGTGGCGCGGATTTATACTTCATTGCCAGTTCATCATTCGATACTGGCAGGCACAGCGGCACGTTTTAGCCAGTGTCGTGCTGGGGATGCTTGGCTATGGGATGATGTGCGTTTTCAAGTGCTATATCCGACATTGGCAAGTTATGCCGAGGTGGACAGAAAAGACAATCACCGCAGTTGCGTCATTAAGGTGAGTAGCGCGGGCGGTAGCGTGTTATTAACAGCGGATATAGAGGCTGAAGATGAGCGTTATTTGCTGGCAAACGCGGCGAGTGAGTTAGCGGCAAATTTGCTAATAGCACCCCATCATGGCAGTCGCACGTCTTCTACGCCAGACTTTATCGCCGCTGTTGCACCCAAACTAACCATATTTACCGTAGGCTATCAAAACCGTTTCGGTCATCCACGCGGCGACGTGGTAGCGCGTTACGCGCAAGCAGACAGTGCATTGGCGCGTTCGGACAGGGCAGGTTTGGTTGCAGTGAAATTTGCACCTAAGCAACAGATGCAAGTGACATACTGGCGACAACAGCAAAGGCGGTATTGGTGGGGTGATTGACTGTGTACTGTTGAATTGCGTGGGTTTGGTAGGTTATGTGGCAGATTTTGATATGCAAGATATTGGATTTATGACGGAGATATAGCAATGTTAGACCTCGTATCATTCCCCTACCTACTCAGAAGCTGAAAGTATTAAACTACCTGATGTGATGGAGCAGGCTGAGTTGGGAGACATCGGCTAGACTTTAGGTCAGTCTCATAGAGATTAAACCTGC
>JABFSE010000037.1 GCA_013140765.1 Sulfuriferula sp. | reverse complement strand
CCACGTGAAAAACTTTTACTACGCGGTGCGGCAGCATTGAGTGATGCGGAATTATTGGCCATATTTTTACGCACAGGCGTGCCTGGCAAAAGTGCTGTGGATATGGCGCGTGACTTGATTAGCGAATTCAAAACATTAACAGGTTTATTTACCGCTAGTCGGCAAGCGATTTGTGCGGTGCATGGCTTGGGGGACGCGAAATACACGCAATTGCAAGCGGTATTAGAAATGTCACGACGCGCATTAGCCGAGGAAATGCGTCAAGTGGATGCGCTCAATTCGCCAGCGGCAGTGCGAGATTATTTGCGGCTGGTATTGTCGGGCAAGGCGCATGAAGTATTTTGTGCCGTCTTTTTGGATAGCCAAAATCGTGTGTTGGCGGTCGAAGAGTTATTTCAAGGTACATTAAATCAAGCCAGTGTCTATCCACGTGAGGTAGTCAAGCGTGCGTTGGCACACAATGCCGCCGCGCTGATTTTAGCCCACAATCACCCGTCTGGCATCGCCGAACCTAGCCGTGCGGATGAAAATTTAACGCAGGCACTTAAAAACGCGCTGGCATTAGTGGATGTACGGGTTCTGGACCATTTTGTTATCGGTGATGGATGTGCCATTTCATTCGCAGAACGAGGATTACTTTGACTTTTTATATAAAAGCATGGTATAAATCTTGTTTTTCCGAATTCAGTGGGGGGTCAACATGGCTCGTGTATGTCAAATTACTGGCAAGTCGCCAATGTCTGGGAACAACGTTTCCCACGCGAACAACAAAACTAAACGTCGCTTTTTGCCTAACTTGCAATCACGTCGTTTTTGGTTAGAGAACGAAAACCGTTTCATCCGTTTGCGCGTTAGTACAGCTGCTCTGCGTACTATTGATAAAAATGGTATCGAAGCTGTATTAGAAAAATTACGCGCCGCTGGCGAGAAAATTTAAGAGGCTGAATAATGGCTAGCAAAATCCGCGAAAAAATCAAATTAGAATCGACAGCAGGCACAGGTCACTTCTATACCACCAGCAAAAACAAGCGTACCACGCCTGAAAAACTGGAGTTCATGAAGTTTGACCCTAAAGCACGTAAACACGTACTTTACAAAGAAATCAAACTGAAATAAGTTTTTTCAGACAACAAAAAACCCGCTACTGGCGGGTTTTTTGTTGGGCTGTGGAGTATGCTTAACTACGTTTAATCAACGTCCCCACGCCATCCTTGGTGAGCACTTCCAGTAACAGCGCATGTTCAACCCGACCGTCAATGATGTGCGCGGTATGTACGCCGTTTTTAACTGCTTCTAGGGCGCAATTTATTTTAGGCAACATGCCGCCGTATATTGTGCCGTCGGTAATTAAATCATCGACGCGTTGCGCGGTTAAGCCTGTGAGTAGCCCGCCTTCTTTGTCTAGCACGCCTGGGATATTGGTCATCAGGATGAGCTTTTCTGCGCGTAATGTTTCTGCCAGCTTACCTGCGACCAAATCGGCATTGATATTGTACGATTCGCCGTCCATACCTACCCCAACTGGCGCGATAACGGGAATAAAATCACGGGTATCGAGTAACTCAACTAGCTCCGAATCTATGCCTAAGACTTCGCCGACTGAGCCTATATCGAGCTTGTTGCCAGCGTTTTCTTTGTCATCTATCAGCAGTTTTTTAGCGCGTATCATGCCGCCGTCTTTGCCTGTCAGCCCCACTGCTTTACCGCCTTGCTGGTTGATGAGGTTGACGATTTCTTTATTGACCAAGCCGCCCAATACCATTTCTACCACGTCCATGGTTTCTTTGTCGGTGACGCGCATCCCTTGGATGAATTCGCTTTGTTTGCCGACGCGCTTGAGTAAGTCGCCGATTTGCGGACCGCCACCATGGACGATGACAGGATTCATGCCGACTAATTTTAGCAGGACGACATCACGCGCAAAACCTTCTTTGAGTTTGTCATCGGTCATCGCGTTACCGCCGTATTTGATAACGATGGTTTTATCGAAGAAACGTTGGATGTAAGGTAAGGCCTCAGACAAGATGTTGGCTTTGTCGTTAGGCGTGAACTGGCTGGTAGGCATGAAGATGCTTTCACGGTTAAAAGATGTTTAATTTTAACCTAGAAAGCGGTGTTGGATACTGACGTTTATGGATTTAACTGCTCGCTAATATCGGCGGCAATTGCTTGGCCAATGTTTGTCGTTGGCTGGTGGCAGTGCCTGTGAGGGCGAAACCTAATAGCAGGCCTTGTGCATCTTGGTAGAGCGCACAAACGCCGTCTGCTGTGCATTCGACTTGCCATGTGCCGCTGTCGAGCTGGTTAGGTGTGGCGACTGCGGTGGGGCAAGCTGGGGTTTTGATGATAACGGGCATAGCTGGGTAAGCAACATCCGTCGCAGTGCCTGCTAAAGTCGCCGCTAAGGCGCGAGCTTGCGCCATGAGTGGCAACACGTAAGGCAATACATGCCCCGCCACTTCAGCGCAGTCGCCTATGGCATACACATTGGGCACGTTGGTGTGTAGCTGTCTATCCACTTGTATGCCACGCTGGGTGTTGATACCTGCAGATAGTGCTAATTGTATGCGCGGGCGCAAGCCTATGGCGGAGAGCGCAACATCGGTGGTAAAGGTGTCGCCGTTGTTGAGGGTGACGCGTAATTCGCCGTTGTCCTCATTAACCGCGACAGCAAAGCCTAAATGCCAGTGCACGCCTAAGTTAGCTAAACCCGTTTTAATTGCCATGCCTGCGGCTTCGGGCATGAGGCGTTCTAATGGGTAATGATGTGGATGGACTATATCGACGCTGTAGCCTGCATTGACCAAATCATTAGCAAATTCGCAACCTATCAAGCCGCCACCGAATAAAGTGACGCGCTTTTTATCCGCCAATGCGGCACGAAAGCGACTGTAATCAGCCAAATCATTAACAGCATAAACGCTATCAGCGGCGTTGCCTGTTAGCTGTGGACGCACAGGGTCTGCGCCTAAGGCAAGCACCAGTTTGCTGTAATTTAGGCTGGTGTCGGCAAGTTGTACTGACTGCTGGGCGACATCAATGGCAACGACGGCGGTATTGGTCAGTATCGTTGCGTTAAGCTGTTCACGCATTTTATCTGCTGACATGTTGACTAATTGCGCGGGGGTTTTGCCTTGCGTCAACGCCGTGGATAACATCGGCTTGCTATACGCATCCCCCGCGTCGGCGGTGATAATGGTTATGGCAGTCACGGCATCGAGTTTGCGAAATTCACGCGCCAATGTATATGCCGCCATGCCGCTACCAACGATGATAATGGGGGATGCGCTCATGATTAAACCTCTACCATTTCAAAATCAGCCTTTGCCACGCCACAGTCTGGACAAGCCCAGTCGTCGGGGATAGATTCCCACGTTGTGCCAGCGGCAATGCCTTCTGCAGGCAAGCCAGCGGCTTCGTCATAAATAAAACCACATACGATACATTGCAAAGTTTTCATGTTATTTCTCCTGATAAATAATAATTAAGCGGCTTGTACTTGCGCCAAGGTGTCGCGGTAATGGTTGGCGTGCTTTTCTTCTACTTTAGCCAAGGCTGCGAAGCGTTTAGCTGCTTTTTCCAGCATCGCTTGGAAGCGTGCCGCGTGTTCTTTGGATTCCGCAATTTGCTCGTCCATTTCAGCCACTGCCGCTTGATTGCCTTCTTCTACGGCGGCATGGCGGAAATTAGGGTACATTTCTGTGTATTCGTAAGTTTCGCCTGCTATCGCCATATCCAAGCAACGCGCTGGGGTCATTGTGTCTTTAGGGTAGAGCAAATCTAAATGCCCAAAAGCGTGCATCACTTCTTGAGATGCCGTTTCTTCAAATGCTTTAGCCGTCGCTTCATCGCCTGCCGCGCGGCACATTTTAGCAAAGTACATGTATTTGATGTAAGCCATAGATTCGCCCGCAAAAGCGGATTCGATATTTTTAACGGTGACTGATGTTGAGTTTGCCATGATGATGCTCCTTTAAGTTAGTAATTTGCGGTCAGTAAGTTGAGAGCTCGTGCTCACAGTTCACATAGTACGCAACACAATGCGATAAATATAATTGATTATCGCAATAACTATAATAGCTATTAACTATGACAAGTAAATGACATCAAGCTAACGGTAATGTCGGCACAAAATCCACGCAGCTTAACGGGCATTGCATGATAGCGCGGCGCAATGCCTCAAGGGCGGCAATACGCGGATAGCTTTTACGCCAAGCCAGCGCGATTGGGCGATTGGGGATAGGTTCGGCAAAGGGTATAAAAGTGAGCATACCTTGATTAGCCGTTGTGCTACTGGCGGCAGTGCAAGGCATAATGGTAATGCCCGTGCCTGACGCAACCATGTAGCGTATCGTTTCTAAACTACTGGATTCCAGTGCTTTTTGCATAGTCCCTGTGCGCGTCGCCGAGTTATTTAAGCCTGGGCAGGCTTGCAACACTTGATCGCGGAAGCAATGCCCGTCGCCCAACAATAGCATGTTTTCGCTGGTCAACTCATCAACGGCGATGCTAGCCCTACTCGCCCATGCGTGATGCGTAGGCACAACCACTTGAAACGGCTCGTGATACAGCGTCAGTGTTTCCATGCCAGGCTCGTCAAACGGGAGCGAGACGATAATCACATCCAGCTCACCTAGCCGTAGCTTTTCGGTAAGTTTGCGGGTGAAGTTTTCTTCCAGCTGTAAAGGCATATCAGGCGCAATGGCTTGCAATGCGGGAATAAGATGCGGCAATAAATACGGCGCGATAGTAAATAATGCGCCTATTTTGAACGTGCCGACCAAGGGGTTTTTACCTTGTTGGGCAAGCAGTTTCAACGATTTTGCTTGCTCTAAAATTTGCGCCGCCTGCTCAACAATACGCGCCCCGATAGGCGTGACGCTAATTTCATTATTGCCGCGCTCAAACAAACTCACGCCTAGCTCCTCCTCCAGCTTTTTAATCGCGACACTCAAGGTGGGTTGCGACACAAAGCAGGCATCAGCGGCGCGTCCAAAATGCCGTGTTTGCGCAACGGCAACGATATAACGAAACTCGGTTAGCGTCATTTTTTACGATACGCCCATATCATCATAGCAATGCCTGCCACTATCATCGGCAATGACAACCATTGCCCCATGCTCAAGCCTAACGACAGCAAGCCGAGGAAATCATCAGGCTCACGCGAAAATTCAACGAGGAATCGGAACGTGCCGTAGCCTAACAAAAACAGGCCAGACACCGCGCCGACAGGACGTGGACGGGCGGAATACAGCCAGACCAGTGCAAATAAGGCCAAACCTTCCAGACCAAACTCATACAGTTGCGACGGATGGCGTGGAATTAAATCGACATTGGGGAATACCATACCCCAAGGCAAATCCGTTGGTCGCCCCCATAATTCGCCATTGATAAAATTGCCGATACGCCCTGCGCCCAAACCTAGCGGCACGAGTGGCGCGATAAAATCAGTAATCGCCAGCCACGGCTTATGCTCACGTCGTGCAAACAGCCAGAGCGCAAACGCCACACCCAAGAAACCACCATGAAAAGACATGCCGCCTTGCCATACATAGAAAATCTCTATCGGGTGCGTTAAATAATAACTGAGTTTATAAAACAGCACATAGCCCAGCCGCCCACCCAATACCACCCCTAGCACGCCGTAAAACAGCACATCATCTAGCTGTTTTATATCCCAGCCTGAATCAGGGTGTTGCTTGATACGCATACGCCCGAGCACCAGTAATAAAGTAAAAGCTAACAAATACATGAGCCCATACCAACGTATAGCAAGCGGGCCAATGGCGATTGCAACAGGATCAAATTGTGGATGTATAAGCATGACGTGACGGAATGATATAAAATTAGGCTTATTATCGCATTAGATTAAAGGTTGCACATGCCCACTTATCGTTCCCGCACTACTACCCAAGGTCGCAATATGGCTGGAGCCCGCGCATTATGGCGTGCTACAGGTATGAAAGATGGCGATTTTGAAAAGCCAATTATCGCCGTTGCTAACTCATTTACGCAATTTGTTCCTGGTCATGTTCATCTAAAAGACATGGGGCAACTGGTTGCGCGTGAAATCGAAAAAGCGGGCGGTGTCGCCAAAGAGTTCAACACCATTGCTGTTGATGACGGCATTGCGATGGGGCATGGCGGCATGTTGTACTCATTGCCGTCGCGTGAACTGATAGCCGACAGTGTGGAATACATGGTCAATGCGCACTGTGCTGACGCGCTAGTGTGTATTTCCAACTGTGACAAAATCACGCCAGGCATGTTAATGGCGGCGATGCGCTTGAATATCCCTGTGGTATTCGTTTCAGGCGGACCGATGGAATCAGGCAAAACCACTATCCACGGTAAAGTCATGAAGCTGGATTTGGTCGATGCGATGGTGTCAGCCGCAGACAACAAAGAAACTGATGCCGAAGTCGAACAAATCGAACGCTCCGCTTGCCCGACTTGCGGCTCCTGCTCAGGTATGTTTACCGCGAATTCCATGAATTGCCTGACTGAAGCACTGGGACTGAGCTTGCCAGGCAACGGCTCAACCTTAGCAACTCACGCTGACCGCGAACAGTTATTCTTAGAAGCGGGACGTTTAATCGTTGATTTGGCAAAGCGCCATTATGAACAAGACGATTACACCGTACTGCCGCGTAGCATCGCCTCATTTGGCGCATTTGAAAACGCGATTGCCTTGGACATTGCCATGGGTGGCTCTACCAACACCGTGCTACATTTACTCGCCGCCGCGTATGAAGGCGGCGTGCCGTTTACCATGCAAGACATAGATCGCATGAGTCGGCGCGTACCTAATTTGTGTAAAGTCGCGCCTGCTACCCAGCAATTCCATATGGAAGATGTGCACCGTGCTGGCGGCGTAATGGGTATCTTAGGCGAATTAGATCGCGCTGGGTTGCTGCATAGGGATTTGCCTACCGTACATAGCCCGTCTATGGCGGCGGCATTGGCTAAATACGACATCGTCGTCAGCACTGATGAAGCGGTTAAAAAATTCTTCCGCGCAGGACCTGGCGGCGTACCTACGCAAGTCGCTTTCAGCCAAGATAAACGCTGGGCGACGTTGGACACCGACCGTGCTACTGGCTGTATTCGCAGTTTAGAGCACGCGTACAGCAAAGAAGGTGGTTTAGCGGTGTTGTTCGGCAATATTGCCAAAGATGGCTGTATCGTCAAAACCGCAGGTGTGGATGAAAGCATATTCAAGTTTAGCGGCCCAGCACGGATTTTTGAATCGCAAGACACCGCCGTGGCGGCGATATTGGCTGATGAAATCGTCGCTGGCGACATTGTGCTCATCCGCTACGAAGGCCCCAAAGGCGGTCCGGGTATGCAAGAAATGCTTTACCCGACTTCGTATATCAAATCCAAAGGGCTGGGCAAAGCCTGTGCGTTGATTACCGACGGGCGTTTTTCAGGCGGCACATCAGGTCTGAGCATAGGTCACGTTTCGCCCGAGGCCGCTGAAGGTGGCGCGATAGGCTTAGTGGTTGAAGGCGACATCATCGAAATCGACATTCCTAAGCGCAGCATTCATTTGGCGGTCAGCGATGAAGTGTTAGCGGCGCGGCGTATTGATATGGATAATCGAGGTCATCATGCTTGGCAACCTGTTAATCGTAATCGTGCAGTATCGGTGGCGTTACGCGCTTACGCGGCAATGACGACTTCAGCGGCAACAGGTGCGATACGTGATGTCACGCAAGTGGAGCGTAAACGCTAAAGCATGAGCAAGCTCCGTGCGATACTGATAGCTAATCCCAAAGGCGGTAGTGGCAAATCGACGTTGGCGGTGAGCTTGGCAGGTGCATTAGCCACCAGCGGGCAAAATGTGCGGCTGTTGGACTTAGACAAACAGCAATCCGCAAACGCTTGGTTAGCTCGTCGCCCTGCGGATTTGCCTGCTATTTGGTCGTTTCAGCCTAATCAGTCAACCACCGATAAATCAGGCTGGTTAATCATAGATTCGCCAGCAGGTTTACATGGTAAAAATCTAGAACGCGCATTAAAAATGGTTGAGCGCGTTATCGTGCCTATTGCGCCGTCTTTATTTGATATGGAAGCCAGTCGCACCTTTTTGGACGCATTAAAAACCGAAAAAGCGATACGCAAAGAACGTGCTTTTATCGGCATGGTAGGAATGCGCGTCACCCCCAGAACCCGCGTGGCGCAAGTGTTAGAAGATTTTTTACAGCAACACGAGTTACCCATACTCACGCACTTACAAGATACGCAAGCGTATATCAATGCGGCGTTTGACGGCAAAAGTGTGTTTGACCTACCCGCCTACCAGACGCAACGCGAGCGCGAGCAGTGGATTGCGCTGTTAGACTGGTTGCAACAGTAGTTTCATACTATGGTAAATTGGCATATTTATCTGTTAGTATTTACTCAAGATTTTAGATAAACTACTGACATCACTCTTACATATAGGCGGTTCCAAATGAAAACAGCTTTTACCCTCATCGCAACAGCTTTTTTAACGCTGAGTGCTAACGTTTACGCAGATAATGCGGGTTTATCTTTAGCCCAAAAAAATGCGTGCATGTCTTGCCATGGCGTAGATAAAAAAATTGTTGGCCCTGGCTACACTGATGTTGCTGCAAAATACCGTGCCGAATTGGCTGGCGTAAAAAAACCTGCCGATAAAAAAGCAGCAGAATTAGCTATTGAAAACAAATTGGTTGATAAAGTGAAAAAAGGCGGTGCAGGTGCTTGGGGTACTATTCCTATGCCACCTAACCCACAAGTTGCCGATGCTGACTTGCATACTATCGTTAAATGGGTGTTAAGTCTGAAGTAATTGCTTTATCACGTAAAAAAGCCAGCTTAGTGCTGGCTTTTTTACGTTTTGTAGCTATCAATTGTGACGCTTTGTGGTATAACAAAGCGTATATTATTTTTTAAGAGGTTTGCCGTGTTTACGCCCTTTCGTATTGCTGTGTTAACTGCGTTAGTGAGTGCCAGCTTGCTGACTGCTTGTGGTCACTCTGGAACCGATAGTAATGTTGTCAAAATCGGCTCGGCCTCGCCGTTGACTGGACCACAAGCACATGTCGGTAAAGACAATGAAAACGGTGCACGTTTAGCGGTAGATGAAATAAATGCCGTCGGGCTGGTTTTAGACGGTAAAGCCGTTAAGCTAGACTTGATAGCCGAAGATGATCAGGCTGACCCGAAAGCAGCCACCACCGTCGCACAAAAGCTGGTAGATGAAGGCGTGGTCGGTGTGATTGGGCATCTGAACTCAGGCGCAACCATCCCCGCTTCAAAAATCTACTTTGACGCAGGCATACCGCAAATATCACCGTCAGCCACTGCAATTGCTTATACCGCTTCAGGTTTTAATACCGCGTATCGGGTAATGACTAATGACGCGCAACAAGGTACGGCACTTGCTGAGTATGCGACTAGACAGCTGGGCGCGAAACAAATCGCTATCATTGACGACCGTACTGCTTACGGGCAAGGCTTGGCAGATGAGTTCGAGCGTGCCGCTAAGGCAGATGGCGCGACCATCGTTGCCAGAGAATATACCACAGACAAATCCACGGATTTTATGGCGATTTTAACGTCCATCAAATCCCACGCGCCACAAGTGGTGTTTTTTGCGGGCATGGATCCACAAGCCGCACCGATGTTGAAACAGATGAAACAACTAGGTGTCAATGCACAGTTCCTCAGCGGCGATGGCGCGCAAACGCCTAAATTTATCGAGCTTGCAGGCGTGGATGCCGAAGGTGCTATTGCGTCTAATCCAGGCTTGGCACTGACCAAAATGCCAGGTGGCGCGGCATTCAAACAAAAATTTAATGCCCGTTTTGGCGAAATACAAAACTATTCGCCTTATGCTTACGATGCCGTTTATGTGATGGTAGAGGCAATGAAGCGGGCTAAATCGTCTAACCCCGCTAAATACTTGGCAGAAATGCCTAAAACTGATTATCAAGGCGTAACAGGGCACATACGTTTTGATAAAAAAGGTGATTTAACCGGTGGCGCAGTCACTTTGTATCAAGTTAAAGCAGGACAGTGGCAACCATTGCAAACCATACTTAGCAAGTAAGGCAATGGATATTTTAGTACAGCAGTTGATTAACGGCTTAGTGCTGGGTAGCGTTTACGCACTGGTAGCCCTAGGTTACACCATGGTTTACGGCATATTGGAGCTGATTAACTTCGCCCACGGTGAGGTGACCATGTTTGGGGCGATGGTTGCGTTGGCAGTCATTTCTGCATTATTAGGTGCGGGTGTTGATTTGCCTGGTGTGGTAATCGCATTACTCGGCTTGCTCACCGCCATCCCTGCCTGTATGTTGCTAGGCTACGGCATAGAACGCCTCGCTTACCGCCCGCTACGCCATGCGCCACGGCTTGCACCGCTGATTACCGCTATCGGTGTATCTATTGTGTTACAAAATATCGCCATGCTGATTTGGGGGCGACAGTATATTTCTTTCCCGCCTATTTTGCCGCAGGGCTATCATACTTTGCTCGGTGCACGAATTACCGATGTGCAAATTCTCATCTTAGTGGCTTCATTGGTGTTGATGGTCGCACTGACTTTATTGGTCCAGCGTACCCAGCTTGGACGCGCTATGCGGGCAACGGCGCAATCGCCTCAATTAGCGGGCTTGATGGGCGTGGATGCAAATCGCGTCATTTCTCTAACTTTTATTATCGGCTCAGGTATTGCCGCAGTGGCAGGTGTGCTGGTGAGTGCTTACTATGGCTTGGCGCATTATTACATGGGGTTTTTGTTGGGCTTAAAGGCTTTCTCAGCGGCGGTATTGGGGGGTGTAGGCAATCTGGCGGGGGCGATGCTTGGCGGATTGTTACTCGGCGTGATAGAAAGTTTGGGTGCGGGTTATATCGGCGACATCACGGGTGGTTTTTTGGGTAGCAATTATCAGGATGTGTTCGCGTTTTTTGTGCTCATTATTGTACTTATCGTGCGCCCGTCGGGTTTGTTAGGAAAGCCAAGCCATGACCGCGCGTAAACAGGCTTGGTTCACTTTTGTTGCACTTGCTATCGGCTTGGCGTTGTTGCCATTGCTGGTAGAGGCTGGCTTGGGGCGTTCGTGGGTACGGATACTGGATTTGACGCTACTCTACATCATGCTCGCGGTAGGCTTGAATATCGTTGTTGGCTATGCGGGCTTGCTGGATTTAGGCTATATCGCTTTTTATGCCGTTGGCGCATATTGTTATGCCTTGCTGGCATCGCCACAGTTTGGTTTACACCTGCCTTTTTGGGTGCTGTTACCCACAGGCGCATTGTTGGCTGGCGTATTTGGCTTGTTACTCGGTGCGCCGACCTTACGCTTGCGTGGGGATTATTTGGCCATAGTGACGTTAGGGTTTGGTGAAATTATTCGTATCTTTCTAAATAATCTCAACACACCTATCAACATCACCAATGGTCCACAAGGCGTGAATTTAATTGACCCTATCCGCATCGCAGGGTTTTCATTAGGCAAAACGCAGCATCTGTTTGGCGTGACTTTTTCTTCACCACAGCTTTATTATTATTTCTTTTTAGTGCTGACCTTAATCGCTATTTTTGTGGCATTGCGTTTGCAAGATTCGCGTATAGGGCGGGCGTGGGCGGCGATACGTGAGGATGAATTGGCCGCGCAAGCCAGCGGTATCAATTTACGCAATACCAAACTGTTGGCTTTCGCGATGGGGGCAACCTTTGGTGGGCTGGCAGGCGGATTATTTGCTGGATTTCAAGGCTTTATCAGTCCTGAAAGTTTTAATTTGATGGAATCCATCATGATACTGTGCATGATAGTGTTGGGCGGCATGGGTAATATCCCTGGCGTTATTCTTGGCGCGATATTGCTGACGGTATTGCCTGAAGCACTGCGTTATGTGGGCGATTTACAACGCGCCTGGATAGGTCATGTCGTCGTTGACCCCGCTGATTTACGGATGTTGCTGTTCGGCTTTGCGTTGATATTGATGATGCTGTTCCGCCCCGCTGGTTTATTACCGTCACGCCGCCATTTGAACGAGTTACGGCATGACTGAGTTGATTAAAGTCACGCATGTCAGCAAGCAGTTCGGCGGGATATGTGCGCTGAACGATGTGTCGCTAACAGTGTATAAGGGCGAGATTCTGGGCTTGATCGGGCCGAATGGTGCGGGTAAAACGACGCTATTCAACATCTTGACTGGCTTTTACACTGCCACCAGTGGTGAGTTATCGCTCAACGATGTGTCTATGCGTGGTTTGCTTGCGCATCAAGTATTACAACGAGGCATTGCACGTACTTTTCAAAATATCCGCCTATTTGCCAATATGAGTGTGTTAGAAAATGTCATGGTCGGTCGTCACAGCCGCACGCATACAGGCGTGGTCGGTGCGGTATTGCGCCATCGTCGGGCACGCGTAGAAGAGGTCGCAATCCGCACCCGCGCTCATGAATTGCTACATCTGGTGGGCATTAGTCGTCATAGTCAAACCTTGGCAAAAAACCTATCTTACGGCGATCAGCGCAGGCTGGAAATCGCCCGCGCACTTGCCAGCGATCCGCAAGTGTTAGCCTTGGACGAGCCCGCCGCAGGCATGAACCCCGCCGAGCGCGACACGCTTAAACAACTTATCCGCGATTTGCGCGATGCGTTAGGCTTGACGCTATTAGTCATAGAGCACGATGTACCGTGGATGATGAGTCTATGCGACCGCATTGCGGTACTTGATTTTGGTGAAAAAATCGCTGAAGACACCCCCGCTAACATACGCACCAACCCTCGTGTTATCAGTGCTTACCTGGGAGACGGCGCATGAGCGACTTACTCGCTGTCAACAAGCTGCGTGTCGTGTATGGACAAATCCACGCGGTGCAAGACCTTAGCCTGACGGTTGCAGAGCATGAACGGGTTTGCTTAATAGGCGCAAACGGTGCGGGTAAAACCAGCTTGCTCAAAGCGATTGCGGGCATGATACCTCACAGAGGTGGTAGCGTGCAGTTTGCAGGGCGCAATATCGCGCACCTGTCTGCACACCAAATTGTGCCATTGGGAATTACCCTCGTTCCCGAAGGGCGCGGCATTTTTACGCGCATGAGCGTTGCCGAAAACCTCGCTATGGGTGCATACATACGCCGTGACAAAGCTGTGGTTGCCGTAGAAATAGACGCGATATACCAACATTACCCACGTCTAGGTGAACGCCGTCATCAACCTGCAGGGCAGCTATCAGGTGGTGAACAGCAATTACTTGCCATTAACCGCGCTTTGCTATCACGCCCACGTTTATTATTGCTAGACGAACCTAGCATGGGATTAGCTCCGCTGATGGTCAAAGCTATATTTGAAACGCTAAGGCTCGCGCACCAGCAAGGCGTTGCGATTTTGCTGGTTGAACAAAACGCCCATCTCGCCCTCGCGCACAGCGACCGCGCCTATATTATGGCAAACGGTCAGATTACCCAACACGGCAATGCCGCTGAACTAGCGCAAGACCGTAGCATACAGCATGCTTATTTTGGCGAGTAGTTACATTACCGCATCTAATACATAAAACTCATCGTAATGCCTTTAACAGCCGCGAACAAGTTTGCTTAATACTTGTTTACAGTTGATTTTTTTGATGTGTCATATAATCGTCATATTAAATTTGAAAGGGAAATGCGATGAATAAGTTGCACATTATCGAGCGTCTGCGTGAAAGTAAAAAAGCCCATGTCGCTTGGGTCAGCCATGCCCATAGTTTGGTTGAAGGGCTGGCCGTGGATGGAGAAAAGCTCCCTGTGCATGGCACTGAGTGCGGTTTTGGTTGCTGGTATTACGGTGATGGACAGTTTTTATCCTCACTTCCTGTGTTCCGCGCTATTGAAGAGCCGCACTTAGCGTTACATGATTTGTATTTGCAAATTTACAAGCACATGCAAGTGCGGAAACAGGAAGACGATTCCTCTGTTTTAGGGCGTTTATTTGGTAGCAATAAAGAATTATTAGCTAAGAAAATAGCGGCAGAAGAGCAGATTAGTACGTTGTTTATGCGCTTAAAAGTTGTCTCTAAAGAAGTCTCTAATCAGTTGGATACGCTTGCAGATCAGGTCGTAGCGATGAGCGATGCTGATTTTAACGCGTTACTTCATGCGCAAGGTATGAAAAACGATACTTCTGTATTACATTTCAAACGTGCATCTTAAGCTGTATGGTAAACCGCGCACCTGCGGGTGGGCGGTTCTCAGCACGCACGCTACCGCCGTGTTTTTCTATCACGGTACGCACAAAATATAAGCCCATGCCTGTGCTCCCCGCACGTGAGTCTGTGCCAGCCTGAAAACGCTGAAACAGCTTGGGCAACACCGCAGGCGCGATGCCTACGCCCATGTCTTGCACCCATACTTGCACTTGATTGCCGTGTTTGTTGATACCAATAATCACGACTTGCTGTATCGGCGTATAGCTAATCGCATTTTTAATTAAATTCATCATAGCGCGTTCTAACAAGCCAAAATCCCCCATCACCCAAATCGCATCGTCGCTGATTTCGCGTTTCAGTTTAACTTGGTGCGCTTGAGCCATTTCATAAAGACTATCTATGGCTTGATCTAGCACCTCTACCAGATTCAACACCATAAAACTGACCGCCTCGACATTCAAAGCCCGCGAGATGTTTAAGTAATCCTGCGCCAGCGTGTGTGCTCGCTGTAATTGCTGGCTGAGTCGTTCACGGGTATCGAAGTCTAATTGCTCTGATTTTATTTGCTGCGCAGCGCTTGCCAACGGCACGCGTATATCGTGCGAAATGAAGTTAATCATATCTTCGCGCTCAACTTGTAGGCGTTGCAACTGTTGTTGGGCACTTTGTACTGCCTCGATTCGTTGCTCAAAGCTCAAACGTTTATGCGCCTGACCTGACATTTGCGCGAGTTGCGATAGCTCTTTATCTAAATGCCGCCGTGCCACTTCCAGCCTGTACCAGCTCCACAGCGGATAGCTGGACAGCGCGGCAAATATCGCGCCAGCTGGGGCATAACGATAGCCTGTTAAATAGGGTAATAACGCCGATAGTGTGACCAGTACCAACAGCCATAACACGCTTACCAGCAAGCCTGACAACGGCATTAACCGAGGCAGCCACAGCAAAGGTAGCATCGCAAACAACACGGTCAGGCACACTGCCTCAGCCATGGGCATGACTTGTTGCAAACGCCCATCGCGCATGGCGACGACGGTATTTGCCAGCACTTCTACGCCTGGCATGGGTGCGCCTAAGGTGGTGGCAGGCGTTGCGATAAAATCGCCTATGCCTGCGGCAGTTGCGCCTATCAGTACGATTTTATCGCGTAACGCGGCTAATGGTGTATCGCTGGCAAGCACCAAGCTCGCTGATATGCGCGGGATACTGCCCGTTTCACCAACAAAATCAAGCAAACGCGTATCGCTGGTGGCTAAGGTATAAGGCGATGCGCTGGATAATAAAGGCGGTTTAATCGCAACATTAGCGGGCAATAATTGTGCTTGTTGTAATACCTGTTGCGCCAACAATGGCCATGCTGGCGTGCCTATGCCTTCCCATAAATTCACTGCGCGAGTGACACCGTCGGCATCCATCACCACCCCTACTCGCCCTAATTTAGCGGCGGCATTGGCTAACGAGGGGATAGGCGGAAACTCCATTATCTGCCCTTCAGCGCGCACCGCCTCTATCATCACAGGCAGGGTCACTTTGCCGCAGTGGGCGATTGCGTCAGCGAGTTGTTGATTGGCATTTGCGTCATTGCCAGCTTCGACAAAAGCAATATCGACACCGATAGCCAAGGGTTGAGCGCGGCAGACAGCGTTAATGAGTTGTGCATCACGCCCACGCGCCCAAGGCCAACGGCCATATTGGGCTAAACTGGTTTCATCTATGGCAACGATAACCACTTGCTTGGCGGCAGGATGCGGCGTGAATCGCCAGCCTAGGTCATAAACAACATTATCAATGCGGGTGAATACGCCTGTATAAAACACCAGCAATGCCAATGTCAATAAAATGACACCGACACGCAGATGCGCTACGCGTAACTGTTTAGCCGCTTGCAAGGTTTAATGTAACAGTAATAATGGCGCGAGTAGCCACACCGCTGAAGAAATAGGCACGTTGATTTTTTGCACGGTCGCAGGACCAGCCGTGCCGTCATTGTCGTCAACTTGCGCAATGCTTAAATAGTAATCACCAAAGCGTGGGCGGGGTAATTTGATTAAGCCGTTATGATTGTCCAGTGCCGTGCCAAGCAACGGTTGCATGGTGGCAGATTTAGATAGCGCAATTTGGTAATGCAAACCGATGGCTGGTTGTGGCAAATCATAGTACAAATAATCTTCGTCGAAACGTAGCGCGGCTTTGCTGGTATCCACCGCATCAGGCGCGGGTTTGTAGGTGAATTTAACTGCGTCGCCCCACGGTCCTTGCGCAGTGTCGCTGCTGGCAGTGCGCCAATAGAGCGTGCCTGTCGGTAAGTCGCTCGTTGGTGTCCAGCGACTCGTGTTGGCTTGTGTGTCAAACAACGGCTGTTTGAAATCAGCCGTCGTCGCGATTTGAATGTGGGTGCTGGTAACGCCGACTAGCTCACCCCAGGCAAATACGGGTCGTGCGCTACGCACCACTGCGCCTGCCGTGGGTTGATTGGCAGGGGCGGGGAAAGGTCGCGCAAACACGGTAAATTTGTGCACCGCGTCATAACCTTGCAAGCCCAGTGCATCGACACCGCGCAGGCGCAAGATATAATCGCCATTAGGTAAATCAGCAAAGCCCAAGTTCTGGTTGGGGCTGGTTTTATCTAGTAATACATTTTCTGGATGCGCACTGGCGACAATCTCACCATGCCAAGCCTGGGCCTTCGCTAATTCAGGCATAGTAAAGCGGATAGGTAAGCGTTCGATTTGCTTAGGTAAGGCACTGACATCAGGCGCAGGTAGCAAGGTGACGGGCGGCAATGGCGGTTGACCATCTTTAGACAGCGTCCCCGTGCCCTTATCCACGGCTATGGTTTTGTTCGCCGCGCTTAGCGCAATGCCGCCTGCTAAGGTTTCTTCACGCGTTAATTGCCCATCTACACCGACGCGAAACTCAGTGCCGCGCACGACGGCTTGTGCGGTTGGGGTGATGATGCGTAAGTTTTGATTAGGGCGGCGTTGTGGATTATCCAATATGCTAGTTTGACCACTTTGCAAGCGCAAGCGCGTGTCTGCCATTAAGCCGTTGGCATATAAGCTCAGTGTATCCATGACTATATCTGACGAGGCCTGCAAGGCAACACGCGTGCCATTTGCCAGCTCGAGTAGTGCATAGCCATCAGCGGATGTCATGATTTCTGCGCCCACGGTGAGTTGTTGCCCTATACTCGCAACTTGCCAAGGCTCAGTGCCCAAGCGATATTGCACTTTGCCAGTGATAGCGATGAGTTTGGCGGCACTGGGAGCGTGTCTCAATAAATTGGCGGGGATGCGTAATTGTGTACCAGGTGGAATAGCCGTCGCGTTAGCAATATGGTTGTCACGCTGTAAGGGTTGCCAGTTTTGCGGTTGTTTTAAGTAGGTCTTAGCGATACCGATTAAAGTATCACTAGGGCGCACGGTATATAGCCAATCGGGCGTGCTGCTATCTGCGGCACTGACCGTGCTTGATAAAGCGAATAAGCATAGGTATGCAAGTTTGTAGTTCATATTATTCGCTCTAACCTATATCCCAAACCATACACAGAAACCAGCCGCCAACCCGACTCTGGGCGTAATTCCAGCTTACGTCGTAGCGTGCTGATATGCACATCTAAAGCGCGTGTTTCTACGTGCTCATTTAAGCCGAATACGTTTTGTATTAAACGTTCACGGGAGAATAAATTACCGATGTTTTGCAGGAACAGCATTGCCAATGCGGCTTCGTGCCGACCTAGGCTGACGGGTTGCCCATGCAGGCTAATCGTGCCGCGATCAAAATCAGCGGATAAATCCCCCCAGCTTTGCGCCGCGTCACTGGCATTCGCAGTCACGCCCGCACGTCGCAACACCGCTTGCAAGCGTGCCAATAACAGCGCGGGATGTGGTGGTTTGACTATATAATCGTCAGCACCAGCGGCGAAAATCTGTAACATATCCGCTTCGCTATCGCGACCTGTTAAAAATATAACGGGTGGCGCGGCTGCTTTTAAGTGCAATTTAATCGCCGTAAGCACATCCGCACCCGACATGTCAGGCACTACCCAATCTAGCAAGCATAAATCAAAATTCCCTTGGGTCACCGCTTTCGCGCAATCTAGCCCTCGAGCAAACCAAGTCACTTCATAACCCTGCTGAGCCAGTAGGTCACGGGTAGCGGTTGCTATTTCGGTTTCGTCTTCTAAATAGGCGATTGTAGGCATGCTGTAAAACCATGGTTAAATCAACCGTTCTAGTTTATCACCTTCATTGCCCAAGTCATATAGTGCTAACGTTAGCTTACGTGCGCAGGCATGATCGACGAGCGGGGCGGGATAATCTACGCCAATGCGCACGTTAAACAAGTTTTGCTGAGTCAGAGTAAGCAACCACGGCGCATGTATATATTTAGCGGGTAACGCAGATAATTCAGGCACATAGCGTTTAATAAATTTACCGTCAGGATCAAATTTTTCTGACTGTGTAATCGGGTTAAAAATCCGAAACCAAGGCTGTGCATCGCAGCCAGTTGACGCACTCCATTGCCAGCCGCCGTTATTTGCCGCAAGGTCAAAATCTATCAGGTGTTGCGCAAAATACGCCTCACCCAGCCGCCAATCGACATGTAAATCTTTGACTAAAAAAGCCGCCGTCACCATACGCAAGCGATTGTGCATGTAGCCTGTTTGATTTAATTGCCGCATTGCCGCGTCTATGAGCGGATAACCTGTACGCGCCTCGCACCAGGCCGCAAAATGTCCTGCTGGATTAGGCCAAACTAGGGTATCAAAATCAGCCTTATAAGCCCGTCCAGCGGCAAGCTGCGGATGATGCCACAAAATTTGCTGGTAAAACTCGCGCCATATCAGCTCAGACAGCCACGTTTCTGCCCCTGCCCCGCCATGATGATAGGCATAACTGGCTAATTGACGAATAGACAACGTGCCAAAGCGCAGATGCACCGATAGATAAGACGGTCCTTTGATGGCGGGAAAATTGCGCGTGTCTTGATAATGCGCGATGCGGGTTTGAAAATCTTGCCAAGTTCGCATTGCGCCGTCGTTGCCTGTTTTAATCGGCGAGTCAGCCAAACTATCAGCTTCAAACCCCAGCTCTGCCAAGTTAATCATCGTTTGTACAGGCAGTGCCGCAAACGCTAGGGTGCGTACAGGATAGGCTAGTAGATAAAACGGTGTAAGGCGTTTGAGCCAAGCGTTTTTGTATGGTGTAAATACACTGAACGGTTTGCCAGCTTGCGTTAGCACCTCGTCGCATTCAAAAATTACTTGATCTTTATAGCTATGTAACATGCGCCCGTCACGTTGTAGTTGGTCGGCCACTTGAGTATCACGGGCAATCGCCGCTGGCTCGTAATCACGGTTGCAAAACACCGCGCTTGCGTCAAACTCAACCGCTAATTGCGGTATCAAATCCAGCGCACGCCCATGCCTAACAATTAAACTGCTACCGTGGCTTTCTAATGTGGTTTTAAGTTCGTGCAAACTCGCCCAAATAAATGCGACTCGCCTGTCGGCACGGGGTAAGTCTGCGAGTATGTCGGTGTCAAAAATAAATACCAGCACCACTTTTTGCGCCGCTTTGCTGGCGTGGTACAAGGCGGCATGGTCATATAAACGTAAATCTCGGCGTAACCAAACTAATGCTGTATTCATTTAACTTTCTGCGCATTCCACACGCGCCAACCTAACAATAATGTCAGCACTGTGGCATAAATCAGCGGTTGCGTCAGGTCTTTTTTTACCAGCCAGATATAATGCAATACGCCTAAAATAGCGATTAAATAAACCAATTTATGCAGTTTTTGCCAGCGTAGCGCACCTAGTCGTCGTATCATCGCATTGCTGGAAGTCAACGCCAGCGGGATGAGTAACAGAAACGCAACGAAGCCCACGGTGATGAACGGGCGTTTATATATGTCGTGCAAGATGGCGGAAAAATCAAAAAACTGATCCAGCCAAATGTAAGTGATGAAGTGCAAGCTGGCATAAAAGAAACTGAACAGCCCCAACATGCGGCGTATGCGTAATAACTGATGCCAGCCTGTGATTTTACGCAATGGCGTAACCGTGAGTGTCAGCATCAGCCCGACCAATGTCCATGTTCCCGTTGAACGGGTGATGAATTCGATAGGATTCGCGCCCAAGCCATCGCTAAACGCCAACACTAGCAGCCGTGCCAAGGGATACAGTGCCAGCAAAAACAGGGCGGCTTTAAGGCGGTTAATGTTCATATACAACTAGAAATCTTCACGCAAATCCATGCCGCGATACAGCTGTGCGACCTGCTCACCATAGCCGTTAAACATCTGCGTATCGCGCTTGAAAAACTCGCCTATGCGACGTTCCCGCGCTTGGCTCCAGCGGGGGTGATCAACGGTAGGATTTACATTGGAATAAAAGCCATACTCACTCGGTGCGGCACGCCCCCACGCTGTGCGCGGCTGTTTGTCGGTGAAGCGAATGCGCACGATAGCTTTTGCGCTCTTAAAGCCGTATTTCCACGGCACGACCAAGCGTATCGGCGCACCATTTTGATTTGGTAGCGTTTGCCCGTACAAACCTACCGCCATCAATGTCAGCGGATTCATCGCCTCGTCCAAACGCAAGCCTTCAGTATAAGGCCAATCCAGCACCCCGCGCCGTTGCCCTGCCATTTGTGCGGGGTCATGCAGGGTAATAAATTCTACATATTTGGCATTGCCCGTCGGCTCGGCCTGTTTGATTAAACTCGCCAACGGAAACCCTACCCACGGTATCACCATAGACCAGCCTTCCACACAGCGCAGGCGATAAATCCTGTCTTCGAGCGGAAAAGCCTTGGTCAACGCGTCTATATCCCAGACTTTAGGATGCTTCACTTCGCCCTCTATGCTGACCGTCCAAGGACGTGTTTTGAATTGTTGCGCGTTTTCAGCGGGGTCGGATTTACCCGTACCAAACTCGTAATAATTGTTATAGGTTGTCACATCCTTATAACTGGTAGGGGGCTCGGTGGTGCTGTAACGCGCGTTCGCTGCCGCTGATAAACGCACATTAGCCTCGCTCACATTCGGCATCAATGCTGCCGCTGCCAAGGTTGCCCCGGCCTGCATAAACAATCGACGTTGGCGATAAATCGCTTCGGGTGTGATTTCAGATGATGCAATATCGTGAGGGCGGCGAATTAACATTTGATTTCTCCTAGTGAGTGCAACAGTGACTCAGTAACAAACCGCTTAGTTCCTCATGATTCATGTAAAATGCGTTTTTGAATTAAAGCAGACAATAATCATGGCGATACAATGGTTTCCAGGACATATGACCTCGGCGCGAAAAAAAGCAGCCGAAACCATGGCGTTGACCGACATCGTTATCGAGGTGCTCGATGCGCGTTTACCCGAAGCCAGTAGCAACCCCATCATAGAGGAGTTGCGCGTATTCCGCCAACGCCCCTGCCTCAAAATACTGAACAAAGCCGACCTCGCTGACCCCGCCACCACCAAGGCGTGGTTAGAATACTACAACAAACAAAAAGGCGTAAAAGCGGTTGCGCTATCATGCAAAAAACCTGCCGATGTGGCGCGGATTCCTGCCATTTGTCTAACCCTCGCGTCGCATCGTGGCACGACGCTTAAGCCTTTGCGCATGATGATTATGGGCATACCCAACGTCGGTAAATCAACTTTAATGAATGCCTTGTTAAAACGTCGCGTCGCCAAAGTCGGTGACGAGCCCGCCGTGACTAAAAGCCAGCAAAAACTAGAGCTGAACGACCATATGATATTGGTCGATACGCCAGGTATGATGTGGCCGCGCATTGCTCACCCTAGCGACGGCTTGATGCTCGCTGCCAGTCACGCCATCGGCCGCAACGCCATTATCGATGAAGAAGTCGCCACCTTTTTAGCCGAAAATTTACTCCAAAATTACGCGCCGCTACTCACCCTGCGTTACGGCTTCGACACCAGCGACAAAGATGCTGTCGCCGTGATAGAAGCCATCGCCGCTAAACGTGGCTACCGTATCAAAGGCGGCGCGGTCGATTTTGAAAAAGCCTGCATCACCTTATTACAAGATTACCGCTTAGGCACGCTAGGTCGCATCAGTCTAGAAACCCCAGCCAGTCGGACGCAGATGCTCGCATCAGCAAGCGAAATCGTTACCACCTTGGGGACGGTTGAACATGAAGCTCGTGGGTTGGATGAGTAAATAAGCCGCTATAGTTTCAGTGCGGATTGTTCCTATCGTAACGCCACCCGCCAGCCCTTATCCTGCTTACATAGGCATGTAATGTGCTTGTATCTCTTATTCTACTTATACTGATAGCTTAAACCGCTTTCAGCACGTTTTATAATGAATAAGGAATAGCGACATGGCAAATGATATGCTTGAGCAAGATGCCGTCGCACCAAGCTGGGGCAATAAGGCCAGCAATCAGCGTGACAAAGATGCGAAGTTAAGTCGTCTGCATCAATTCGACGATGAGGTTGAGCGTATCATTTTGGCGCGGCAACACCCCGTCACGGGTTTATTGCCGGCCAGCACCGCGATTACCGCGCATGGTGATTATACCGATGCTTGGGTGCGTGATAACGTTTACAGTATTTTGGCGGTATGGGGGCTGGCACGCGCTTATCGGCGGGCGGATTTGGAGCCTGCGCGTAGTTACGCTTTAGAGCAAAGTGTGGTGAAACTCATGCGCGGTTTGTTGTTTGCCATGATGCGCCAAGCGCACAAGGTTGAGGCTTTCAAACATGGGCAAAATCCGCTGGACGCGCTACATGCCAAATACGATACCAAAACAGGTAGCGAAGTCGTCGGTGATGATGCTTGGGGACATTTACAGCTCGATGCGACATCGCTTTATGTGCTCATGCTGGCGCAAATGACGGCTTCTGGTTTACGTATCGTGTTTAATCAGGATGAAGTCGATTTTGTGCAAAATCTGGTGTATTACCTAGGACGCGCTTATTCCACGCCCGATTACGGCATTTGGGAGCGTGGGCATAAAACCAACCATGGTGTTAGGGAGCTTAACACTAGCTCTATCGGCATGGCATTGGCGGCGTTAGAGGCGGTTAATGGCTTTGACCTGTATGGTGGCGAGGGCGATGAGCGTTCGACTGTCCACGTTCTGTCCGACGAAATTGCGCGTACTGAAATCACCCTTAAATCGCTATTGCCGCGTGAATCCAATTCTAAAGAAGTCGATGCTGCGTTGTTGTCAGTGATAGGCTTTCCTGCTTTTTCCGTGCGCAATATGGAAACGCTCACGCAGACGCAGCGTAATATCGTCAATAAACTACAGGGTGCTTACGGTTGTAAACGCTTCCTACTGGACGGTCATCAAACCGTGCTGGAAGACCCTGAGCGTATGTATTACGAGGCAAACGAGTTATCTCAGTTTGAGCATATAGAATCGGAATGGCCGTTATTTTTTACTTATTTATTGCTGAATAATTTGTTTCTGGGCAAGCGTGTTGAAGCTACTTTTTATCGCGATACGCTAAATCGACTCGCTATCCCGCAAAATGGCTTGCGCTTGCTACCTGAGCTGTACTTTGTTCCCGCTGACAAAATAGCCGCAGAGCGCGAACAGCCTGGTAGCCAACAACGCGTTGCGAATGAAAATCTGCCATTGGTGTGGGCGCAAAGCCTGTTTATTCTGGGTAAGCTGATACAAGACGACTTATTGCAACCCGCCGACATTGACCCTTTGGGGCGGCGTTTGCGTTTAGGGCGGCGTTATCACCGTCCAGTACAGATAGCCGTGTTGGCAGAAAGTGCCGATGTGCGTGAAATGCTGGCAGGTAAAGGCATACGCGCAGAACGGTTAGAAGAAGTCAGTCCGTTGCGAGTAGCGCATCCACGCAAGCTCATGGCGTTATTCGGCGTATTAGGGCGCAATGCCAAGCTCGGTTTGACGGGGCGACCATCTCGACGTATGCGTATTCTAACCACGTCGCGGCTTTACACCTTAGCGGGACAGCGCGTGGTATTTATACCGCAACAGCTAGATCAACAAGATTTTTACCTGAATTTAGACAACGTCTATTTAAGCGGCAAACTGCGTTCAGAAATCGGTTTTGCGCATCGCTACTGGCGGCAGGCAGGTATGCCGCTGGTCACGCTGTGGATTACGCGTGATATGCTGGATACCGCTGACAGCCATGTTTTATATGACTTATTGCGTGAAATAGAAAGTGGTGATTTGGACGGCGTGCCTGTGCGTCAGGGGCGTTTATCCATACTGGCACAAAATACAGCGGCAGAGCGTATTTATACCAGCGATACATTTAATTTGGACGATGACGGCTTGCCTCGCTCTAGTCAGCATTTGCCGTTACTAGCGGCGGGAGCGTGTGCCGAACCGTTGACGGAGGGGGCTTTTGCAACTTTAGATCTAGAAGCAGATAGTGCAAATTTAATCCAGCAATTAGCGCAACAAACTAGCCTTTATGTGCAGATGGAATTGCTGCTGGTATTGCATTACCGACATGGTGCGGATTATGTCACTGATTTGTCGCACCCTGTGAGTGCCACGCCGTTGACGCTGAGTGAAATCACGTTGGATTTATTTATACGTGCGGGGCAACAACGCTGTTGGAGCGTGTTGCGCCGCGCCGCTGATTTATTGGGCAAGGTGGATGCGCATTTAGAAGTCGCCGTAATGGAGATACTGGTGCGGCAAAAACAGTTAGCCGTAGGTCGTGCCTATAGCCGCAGTGCCATTATTCGCGAGCCAGCGGACAATACTGAAATCGTCAGCATGATACGGCAGTTTTGCGGCGAAGATGAACGCGAGCGTATTTTAACGCAAGAGCTGATTATTTATCTGGGGCAAATCGCCAAAAATGAAGTCGAGCTTATCCACGATATTTTAACCTTGCGCGTGGGACATTTGTTGCAACTATTGATTGCATCGGTGGCATTGGAGCGCAATTTATCGTTGGATGCGGCTTTTGACAGGTTATTGGATAAACCGCCGCATCTGTTATATGCTTTATTGCGCGATACTTTAGTGCATTTTGGTGATGAGCAAAACCAGCTAGGACAGGCCGAATCCTTACATTTAAGCACTGCGCCTAGCGAAGTGGTGCGCGTGCAATTTGATGCGAACAGCGACGAAGCCGCTGTCACGCGAGTGGATAATTGGCTGCATTGGCGCAAAGTACAGGGTGCGTTGGGGCGATTGCCCGAGCAGTTTTATCCCCAGGTATGGGGCTTGTTGCGGCATTGCCGCGCCTTGCTGATAGGCGATAAATACCACCGCAAAAATCGCCTAGACAGCGTGCAAATGCTATCGGAAAATACCGCAGAAGAAAAAAATTTCGCCTTGCGTATAGACCATTTATTAAACAAAATAACCGCGCCAGAATATAGGCAATTAGTCATAGAATGTTTGCAAGCCTTGGTCGCGGTATTTCAAGCCAACCCAAATTTATGTTTTGCCGACGATTTAATTGTCGATGTGCTAATAGGACATGCGGTACGATTAGCGTGGATAGACGCGCATCCAGACGATGTTAGCCGCTATGGTGAATGTCGTGATTTAGCTTGGGTCGCGTTTTATCGCCGCCCTAAGCACGAAGTCGCCCTATTTGTGGCGCACGCACTGGAGTATTTGGTCGCTACAGGCTCAGACGCAGAGCTGGTATTAACCGCGTAAATAAAAAGAGGAAAGCGTATGTTTTTAGCAGGTGATATAGGCGGAACAAAAACAGTATTAGCCCTGTATGGCTGGCAAGATGGCGTATTGGTATCCCATCGGGAAACCAGCGTGCCCAGTCGGGATTATCCCCATTTCACCGACATACTGGACGCGTTTTTAGCGATTGAAACGAGCACATTGCGCGGTGCGGCTTTTGGCGTTGCGGGACCTGTGGTGAATGGCTGTTGCGTCACCACTAATCTGCCCTGGATATTAGATGAAAGCGCATTATCGGCACGCCTGCTTTGCCCCGTAAAGCTATTGAACGACCTAGCGGCCGCTGCAGTGGGCATGTTGCATTTGCCCGTCGAGCAAAGTGTTTTTTTGTCAGATGCGCGCGTTGAAAAAGACGGCATGAAAGCCGTTATCGCCGCAGGTACGGGCTTGGGCGAGGCATTGTTATTTTGGCACGCATCGACTTATCAAGTTCAGCCTACAGAAGGCGGACATACCAGTTTTGCGCCCAACAATGCCGACGAAGATGCGCTATTGGTTTATTTGCGCGAAAAATTTGCAGGGCATGTCAGTGTCGAGCGTGTATTATCAGGGCCCGGTTTATATAATATCTGGTGCTTTTTGCGTGACACCAAACGCGGCATCATGGATGCCAGCGTGTGTCAACAGATAGAAATAGCCGCTGACCCCAGTGCCGCTATTGCTAACCACGCCTTAGCCGATACGGATGCGATATGTGTGCACGCATTGACTATGTTTTGCCGTATTTACGGGGCGGAAGCGGGTAATTTAGCACTGAAAAGTTTATCGACCAGCGGCGTACTCGTAGGCGGCGGTATAGCCCCTAAAATTTTGCCGTTCTTACAGCGCGGTGAATTTATGCAAGGCTTTTTGGATAAAGGGCGTTTTCGCGCCTTGCTGACTAGCATCCCCGTCGTCGTCATCTTGGAGCCACGCGCCCCACTCATCGGTGCGGCACATACTGCGACTGGTCTTTTATAGTTTTACGCTACGCCCGCCATCCACATTGATAACTTGCCCCGTCATAAATGGCGCATTGGCAATTAAATAATACACTGCCAGCGCAATGTCATCGGGGTTGCCAGCTTGCTTGAGTATGGTGTGCGAAATCACCCGCTGGCGTGACACTTCGTCGATTTGCGCGGCATCTTCAGGCCACAAAATCGGACCAGGCGCGATAGCGTTGACGCGCACCTCAGGACCCAATTCACGCGCCAGCGATTTGGTCAGCCCGTCCAGCCCCGCTTTGGCTATACTATAAACGACGTAATTTTTCATCGGGCGTTGCGCGTGTATATCGCTGATGTTGATGATGCAACCGCGCTGACGGCGTAGTTCGGGCGCGGCGGCTTGGGCAAGAAATAGTGGTGCTTTGAGGTTGGTGCCGATTAAATCCAGCCAATTGTCTTCGTTAATGCTACCGATAGGCGTGGCAAAAAAGCTGGACGCATTATTAACCAGCGCATCCAGACGACCGTAATGGTTAACGGTGGTGCTAATGATGCTGGGGAAACTGGTGCAATCGAGCAAATCAGCCTGTATCAACATTACCGAATTTGGTCGCGCTGTGTTCAGCTCCACCTGTAGCGCACGGGCGGCAGGCGCGGATTGGTGGTAATGAATAACGAGGTTCGCGCCCGCCGCGTGCAGTCGTCGGCATATCGCCGCGCCTACCCGTTTTGCGCCACCCGTGACTAATATCGTTTTGCCATCCATGATATTTCCTTTATCCTTACTGTTTTATTGCATAGCCTGATGTTTATGTCTTTACCTGTCCCCGCGCCTGCAGCATTATCCCTCAGCCAACAACTCACACGCCGCATCGTTGATGAGCTGGCGAGCACCTCGTGGATGTCGTTTGCGCGTTACATGGAATTAGCATTGTACGCGCCTGCTTTGGGCTACTACAGCGCGGGCGCGACAAAATTAGGTGCGTCAGGGGATTTTATCACCGCGCCCGAAATCTCGCCGTTGTTTGGTCGTAGTCTGGCGCAACAAATCGCACAAGTATTACGCATCACCGCAGGCGACGTACTCGAAACAGGCGCAGGCACGGGACGGCTGGCGTGTGATGTGTTAACCGAGCTGATACGGCTGAACTGCGCACCCAGCCATTATTACATACTGGAAGTGAGTGCTGACTTGCGCCAACGCCAGCAGCAATTATTGCTTAAAGAATTGCCAGACTGGGTGGATAAAGTGGTTTGGCTGGACGCATTACCCGCCGTATTCACAGGCTGTATCATCGGCAATGAAGTGCTCGATGCCATGCCCGTACACCTTATCACCCGCACCGAACACGGCTTAAACGAGCGCGGTGTCATCTGGGATAATCAGCAATTTGCTTGGCAAGATAAGCCGCTGACCACAGGCGCATTATTTGACGCGGCAACCGCGCTGGATTTGCCTGCTGACTACTTGACCGAAATCAATTTAAGCGCGGCGGGATTTATTACCAGCCTGGCGCAATGCCTGCAACATGGCGCGGTAGTCATGGTTGATTACGGCTTTGGCGAGCGCGAGTATTACCACCCGCAACGCAATCAGGGCACGCTGATGTGCCACTATCGCCAGCACGCGCACACTGATCCATTCTATTTGCCAGGCTTGCAAGACATCACCGCACACGTTGACTTCACTGCCGTCGGCGTGGCGGGCATAGACGCAGGCTTGCAACTGGCAGGTTACACCAGCCAAGCGCAGTACCTGATTAACTGCGGCATTACCGATTTGTTAGCACTCACTTCAGCGGACGATGTTGCCGCTTACGTGCCGCAAGTTGCCGCCGTGCAAAAGCTCATCAGCCCAGCGGAAATGGGTGAGCTGTTCAAAGTCATGGCATGGACGCGCGGCATAGATGCGCCGTTGATGGGGTTCGTGCAGGGCGACCAGACGCGGCGTTTATGATAGCGAGATTGTTATATAACCTACTGATTTGGCTATTATTGCCTTACACGCTCATGCACCTGTTATGGCGTGGGCGCAAACAGCGTGGCTATTTACAGCATATCGGCGAACGCTTTGGCTTTTATCAGCAAACAACCGCCCACCCAGTGATATGGCTACATGCCGTTTCAGTCGGCGAAACCCGCGCCGCAAAGCCCTTGATTGAGGCATTATTAGGCGCGTACCCACAGCATCAAATCGTCCTCACCCACATCACCCCCACAGGGCGCGACACCAGCGAGCAACTTTTTGGCAACCGCGTAGTACGGGTATATTTACCCTACGACTTCCCCTTTGCCGTGCGCCGATTTTTGCGCCATTTTCAGCCGCGCTTGGGCTTGCTGATGGAAACTGAAATTTGGCCTAACCTCATTGCGCTATGCCATCAGCAACATATCCCCACCCTGCTCATCAACGCCCGCCTATCAGCCCGTTCAGCCCGTCGTTATGCCAAACTGGGTGCGCTCATCCCCGCCACCTTGGCACAACTCAGCCACATCGCCGCACAAACCGCAGACGATGCCGCCCGCCTGCGCCAATTAGGCGGGCAAAACGTTAGCATCATGGGCAACCTCAAATTCGACAGCGCACCACCTGCTGAATTATTGGCGTTGGGGCAACAATGGCGCGAACAAATCGGCGCACGCTGGGTGTGGGTCGCCGCCAGCACCCGCGCAGGCGAAGAAGCCTTAATCATAGACGCATGGCAAGCCCTGCCGAATAAGCCCTTATTAGCCATCATCCCGCGCCACCCGCAACGCTTTGACGAAGTCGCCGCCTTATTACAGCAACGCGGCGTGCGCTACCAGCGGCGTAGCACAGGCGAGGCGATACACGCCGATACGCAAATCTGGCTAGGCGACAGCATGGGCGAGCTATACGCCTATTACACGCTGGCAGATGTTGCCTTCATCGGCGGTAGCCTCATGCCGCTAGGCGGGCAAAACCTCATCGAAGCCGCCTCAGTCGGTTGCCCCGTCGTCATCGGCGCATCCATGTACAACTTCGCCGAAGTCGCCCAGCAAGCCATCACCAGCGGCGCGGCAGTGCAAGTGCAAGATGTGACCAGTCTGACCCAAGCCGTCACCGAACTACTCGCCGACGCACCACGCCGACAGCAAATGCACACCGCAGCATTAACCTACAGTGCCAGCCACCAAGGCGCGACCGTGCGGTTGATGGCGTTGATTAACCAGTGCTACCCACAGTGAGACTGGATGCGGCTTGCCACTTGCCATGGAATGGAATATAGCGTTTAATCTAGTCTAATTTGTTGGGCCTGTGTGGTAATGCTTAATCAGCAGTTAATCGCGTACATGGTCGAGTAATTTAGGCGGATTCGCTATGGTGTCATTGTCATCAAAATTAGGGTGTGCCATAATCGTATCCTTATTAAAATTCAAGGTGTTGCAACATGGATACCAGAATATACACCTTGAAGGTGCTTTTTATGGCATTTTTTAGGGTGTCTAATTTACGTTAGCCCCTTAAACCCTGGTACCTCTATGCCGCCACTCGAACTAAAGGAATGGATCACCCTGATTAAAGATGGTTTGCTTGGCGTTGCGGCGTTGGTAACTACCGTCATTGCCATCTATGGCGCCAGAGTATGGAAGCGCGAATTAGCGGGAAAGGAAATCTACGCAGCAACGAAGAATCTGGTAAAGGAAAGCCACTTACTCTCAAAAGCCACAACCAAGGCAAGACAGCCCATTCAAGACTACGAACGTAAGGCGTTCTCGGAGGAAGAGTTCAAGCACACAACGAAGAGTGAAAGATGGCGCCTATCCGAAGCAGACGCTTACAGGAAACGAATTGATGATTTGTCCCTCGCCATTGACAGGTACCAAAGCGCGTTGCTTGAAGTGAGAGTGTTGGTGGGCTCTAAGGTCTATCTCGGCTTCCTCCCATTCGGCCGTTTAGTTACTGAGGTAATTCACAGAATCGGTAACTACATCGTCGTGATTCAGGACTACTCGCAGACGGTCTTGCCAGACTCGCCCGAAGTTCTGGAAGCCCAGCAAGAGTTGTATCCGTCGGATAATCTCGACGACGAACTGACACAAAAGATTGGTGATGCACGTGAGGAAGGAGAAAAATGCTTGCTTTCCTTTTTGCACCGAACGAGCATCCGGGGCTAACCCATCATTCCACCGGACCTGCGCGAAAAGCCGCGCAGGCCAGTGAATTCAAACGTTAGCCATACAAAAAAGTACAAGCATGGATGAAATAGAAAAAATTATCAGTCGATACGATGAGGCATATGTTGCCGACAGCTTGAGGTCGCTCGATGATATCAACAGGTTTACTGGTACTTTTGTAAAGGATGTGGCGGAAATTTATGACTGCATCACAAGGATGCGAAACATCGAGCGCAACCCTACTGGATTCGATTTAGAAGATGCTCCTATTTTGGGGTTGTTAACCAGGATGTGGAAGCTGCTTAAAGAAATTGTAACTTACTACGAAAAAGATAACGCTGAAATCATAAACGTCTTAGAAAGACCACTAATTGAAGCAGCGATAACGGCAGAATATCTACTTATAAGTGATTCTTCTGTAATTGAAGATTACAGAAAATGTTCATATAAGGACCGATTAAGAATATTGCGCGAGCTAAAGGAGGGTTCTCGGTTTTTTGAGACAAAGGCGGGAAAACGACTACTCAAATCAGTTCAGGAAAAAATGGATTTAGAGGACTTCACAGAAGATGATTTTAAGGTGCAAAAGAAAAATAGATGGAAGCTTCAAGGGAAGACATTTTTCGATATATTTAAGGAAATTACAGATGAGGAACTGTATAAATATACTTACGGGATAATGTCGGAATCCATACATGGTTCATGGAACGAGTCTATGGACTGGTGCCTTCAAAAGAATGAAGATGCAACATTCACTGTATACCCCTTTTATCATGAGGCCGATGTAAGATATATCTCTCCCACACTTAGATTTTGCAATGAATCATACAGACTTTGGTTAAAACGAATTGATTGCGAGGACGAAAATATGACCAATGTCCTTGACTGGATTGAAAGAGTTAACAATAGAATATTCATGATATTTGACCAGAAATATGACGGGCCAAATGGCTAACAATACGCTCGTTCGGACGCAAACTACGCTGCGCTTCGTTTGCGCCGAAGCACTGGGGTCAGATACCGTCTTGAATAGCAAGCCCCTTATTAGCGAAATTAGCATCAAATGGCTTGCCAGACTTCACTACGCCATAGATAAGGTGGACGAGTTTACGCATCGCCGCGCCGATAACCGCC
>JABFSE010000040.1 GCA_013140765.1 Sulfuriferula sp. | reverse complement strand
CAGCTGTAATAAATACGCACGCTCACTCTTGTGAAAAAGTTCCATATTTATTTTACTTAGCACCCCACAAAAAGCATAAGAATATAATTAAATTATTATATTCTTATGCTAAGATCATTCGTATCACTCATAAACTTTAGTTAGCTACTCGCAATAAAGTTTTTTGTGGACACTGTAGTTTACACGCATAAAATTAGCCCACCACCCTAGGCAAACACTTATGTATTGTATTACCTCACTGCAAGGAAGTGTGAATACCCTTCTCACACGAATATACAACCTAACGACACTCTTTTAACCGATATACATCTTGAATAATTTGGAGTATTTATGATCAACAATATCACTCAGCAAATGACGAAATGGTTCAGCATACTGCTTTTAGCTACTGCTGCATTCAGCATCACAAACGCACAAGCCGCACCCTCACCACGCGACATGTTTATGGAAAATGTAAGCCCACTGACATTCGATGCGACTGTTGAAGCATTGAAAACCGAAATTGCAGCGAATGGCTGGTCTGTATTAGCAATACATAACTTGTCAGCAACTTTGGCAAAAAGTGGTCATAACATATTGCCTATCACAACTATTGAAGCCTGTAGTGGGAAATTCAGCGTACCGTTATTACGAAATGATAGCACCCGCTACGTTTCCTCGTTATTGCCTTGCCGTGTTTCAGTTTATCAAACTAGCGATGGCAAAGTTATCATTTCGCGTGTGAATGTAGCCACTATGGCTACGCAAATGGAGCCTGCTGTCAGTGAAATAATGCTTAAAGCGAGTGCAAGTTTTGAACCTATCATTGATAAAGTACTTGCCAAACAGCCTGCACTTTAAGTGGATTAAATAATGGCGACCTTGAATAAAAACCAATTTATTCATCAAGGTCGTCATTGATGCCTAATTACTCATCAATAAACCACCATCACCGCATCACCCCCCAACACGCCGCGCAAATTCGCCAGCAAATCATCATGCAACAGCACTCGCCATTTATCGCCTAGTAGCAAATCAGCTTCGGCATCGGCTAACGTTAAATGGCAGATGACTGGGCACGCTTCGGCATCGCCACGGAATGGGTCTAGCAGGTTTTGCAATTGCGTGACGCCTTGTGTAGTCGTAACTTGTAGGCGCAGGCTTTTCGCGTAGCGGGTGCGTGCGCTGGTCGCATCGAACAGCTTCTCAACGTTGATGCGTAAGCCGCCTGAATAATCGTCTTTGCTGACTTTGCCCTCGATCAACAGTAGCTGATCTTCTTTCAAGCTATCACGATGACGCTCGAACATTTCGTTGAACACGGGCACTTCCACCGCCGCCGTGCCGTCGTCTAGCATAATAAATGCCATTTTGCCGCGCCGCGTGACTTGGGTACGCATAGCAACGATTACGCCTGCCAGCAATACAGGATTAGGGCTGGGGGCTAATTTATCCAGCCGAATTTTCAGCAATGATTTTAATTCAGCGGCGTAGGCGTTAAACGGATGCCCGCTGTAATAAAAACCTAATGCTGTTTTTTCTTGCAATAGTTGCTCTTTTTCTGACCAGCGCGGCACGTCAACCAAGCTCATGCGCGTTTCGGGATGGCTATCGAAATCGTCAAACAAGCCGACCTGATTGGCATTCGCCGCCGCCTGATTCGCCATATCCAGTGCCACACCTACCGATGCCAGCAACGCGGCGCGGCTGTCATGCAAGCCATCCAGCGCACCTGCGCGTATCAGCGACTCCAGCGTGCGCCGATTGACACTGCGCTTATCCACACGCGTGACTAAGTCGAACAAATCGGTAAATGCGCCATCTGCCTCTCGCGCCGCAACAATAGCCGCAATCGCCGCCTCGCCCGTCCCTTTGACCGCGCCTAGCCCATAGCGTATCTGCTTATTATTTTCGGGCGCAAAGCGATAGCCTGAGTAGTTAATATCAGGCGGCAAAATCTCCAGACCTGTTGCCAGCGCGTCTTCGTAGAAGTTTTTGACCTTGTCGGTATCATCCATATCCGCCGACAAGGTCGCCGCCATGAATGCCGCAGGATGATGCGCTTTCAGGTAGGCGGTGTGATACGCCACCAGTGCGTAAGCCGCCGAGTGTGATTTGTTAAAACCATACCCCGCAAACTTTTCCATCAGGTCGAATATATACGTCGCCTGCTTGGCATCTATGCCTTTTGCCACCGCGCCATTGACGAAAATATCGCGGTGCTCTGCCATTTCCTCGGCTTTTTTCTTACCCATCGCCCGCCGCAACATATCCGCGCCGCCCAGCGTGTAGCCGCCCATCACCTGCGCGATTTGCATCACCTGCTCTTGGTAAACGATAACGCCGTAGGTCGGCTTAAGCGTCGCTTCCAGTGACGGGTGCATGTAATCGACTTTGGCCTTGCCGTGTTTACGGTTGATAAAATCATCGACCATGCCTGACTCCAACGGACCAGGGCGGAACAGTGCCACCAGTGCCACCACGTCTTCAAAACAATCGGGCTGTAAACGTCGTATCAAATCCTTCATACCGCGCGATTCGAGCTGGAATACGGCGGTGGTTTTGCAGGCCTTGAGCAGATTAAAACTCGCTCTGTCATCCAGCGGCAAGGTTTCTAAGCTAAACGGTGCTTTGCCGTCCGCCGACAATTGCGCCACATAACGCACCGCCCAGTCCAATATAGTCAGCGTGCGCAAGCCCAAAAAGTCGAATTTAACCAAGCCCGCTTTTTCAACGTCGTCTTTATCAAATTGCGAAACAGCGGAATCTGAGCCTTCTGCTTGATACAGCGGACAAAAATCAGTTAATTGCCCAGGTGCTATCAACACGCCGCCCGCGTGCATACCGACGTTGCGGGTTAAGTCTTCGAGCTTACTCGCCAGCGCGAATAATTCGCGCACATCTTCTTCATTGTCGTAGCGCTCTTTGAGTTGCGGCTCTATTTCCAGCGCTTTCGCCAGCGCCACAGGTTTCACGCCTTCGATAGGGATGAGCTTGGACAACTGATCGCACAGGTTATAAGGCAAATCCAGCACGCGGCCGACGTCGCGGATAACCGATTTGGAACCCAGCGTACCAAAAGTCACTATCTGCGACACCGCATCGCGGCCGTATTTATCTTTGACGTAATTGATAACGCGGTCGCGCCCGTCCTGACAGAAATCAATATCAAAGTCGGGCATGGATACCCGCTCAGGGTTCAAAAACCGCTCAAACAGCAAATCGTAGGGCAATGGGTCAAGGTCGGTAATGTTCAACACGTATGCCACCAGCGACCCCGCACCCGAACCGCGCCCTGGTCCCACAGGCACGCCATTTTGCTTCGCCCAGTTGATAAAATCGGCAACAATCAAAAAATAACCTGGAAAGCCCATCTGAATAATGGTTGCCAGCTCAAAATCCAACCGCGCTTCGTATTCAGGGTAACGTTTTTCACGCGCCGCCGCATCGGGGTACAGCACCCCCATCCGCGCCGCCAAACCATCCGCCGAACGCTGGCGCAGGAAATCATCCAGCGTCATGCCATCAGGCGTAGGGAATTGCGGCAATTTACTTTTGCCCAGCTCCAGATTCAACGAACAGCGTTTGGCAATCTCTACCGTATTCGCGCACGCGTCAGGCACATCGGCAAACAATGCCAGCATCTGCGCCTGTGTTTTGAAATACTGCTCCTCGGTAAACAGCCGCTGTCGCCGCTTATCACCGAGCAATGCGCCCTCAGCGATACATACCCGCGCTTCATGCGCCTTGAAATCATCGGCATCGAGGAACTGTATAGGGTGTGTTGCAACCACTGGCAAATTCAGCAGTGCCGCTAATGGCAAAGTCAGATTCAGGCAGTTTTCTGCGTCAACCTGCCCCGTGCGCTGGATTTCCAGATAATAGCGGTCTGGGAACAATGCCGCCCAGCGTTGTGCCGCCGCTGTCGCCGCGTCCTGATTATTCGCCAGCAACGCCGCGCCCACATCGCCCAACTGCGCACCTGACAGCGCAATCAAGCCTGTCGTATCTATCTCATCCAGCCAAGATAAGCGTATCTCCGCCCGCCCGCGCTCACGGTTTTCTAGATTCGCCCGCGTCAACAACACCGACAACGCCCGATACCCCGCGACATTCTGCACCAGCAACGCCGCACGATACGGACGATCGCGCTCTAATTCGTTGGTAATCCACACATCGCTACCGACCACAGGTTTCACACCCTTGCCACGCGCCGCCTCATAAAATTTGAGCAAGCCAAACACGTTAGACAAATCAGTCAACGCCAGCGCAGGCATCCCATCCTGCACCGCCCGCGCCACCGCATCGTCAATACGCACGATACCGTCAGCAATAGAAAACTCCGAATGGAGCCGAAGATGGATAAATTGAGAATTAGGCATAGCCAGTATTTTAACGCATCCCATCAACAGCCGTGACGCTATCCTTTATAATACTAAATAATTTACTTACTTTTTGCCAAATGAACACCCTACTCAACATCGCCGCCTATCGTTTTGTCGCACTCGACCAACTCCCTGAATTACGCGAGCAATTCCGCCAGCGTACTGCCGCGCATAAGCTCAAAGGCACGATATTGCTCACGCCTGAAGGCATTAACATGTTTCTGGCAGGCATTGCCGACGAGCTGGAAGCCTTTATTACTTGGCTCACCGCCGATGCGCGTTTTGCGGGAATAGAAATCAAGCGTAGCTGGTGCGACGAAATGCCGTTTAACCGCATGTTGGTCAAGCTAAAGCAAGAAATCATCACATTCCACCAGCCCGACTTCGACCGCACTGCTCACCCCGCGCCGCAATTACCTGCCAGTGAATTAAAAAAATGGTACGACGAGGGGCGTGAATTCATCATCCTCGACACCCGCAATGATTTTGAATATCGGGTCGGCACGTTCAAAAACGCCGTCAATCTGCAACTCAACACCTTTGGCGATTTTGCCGCCGCCACCGAACAGCTAAAAAACTACCGCGACATTCCCATCGTCACCTTTTGCACAGGCGGCATACGCTGCGAAAAAGCCGCACCGTACATGGCAGGCGAAGGATTTAACCAAGTTTATCAACTGCAAGGCGGGATACTCAAATACTTTGAAGAATGCGGCGACGCGCATTATGACGGTGAATGTTTCGTGTTTGACAAACGCGTTGCGCTGGACGGCAATCTCCAACCCACCGCAACCACTCTCTGCTACGCCTGCCGCACGGTACTCACGCCAGAAGAACAAACCAGCCCTGATTATGTTGAGGGAGTATCTTGCCCACACTGCATCAACAAAACCGCGCTAGAACAGCAGCAACAGCAACAACAATAAAGTGCATAATTTTGACCTATTCCCTATAGCCAAACCTAGTATCTACGCCATGCCTACCAACTTTACTTTCATTGACCTTTTTGCGGGCATAGGCGGATTTCACGTTGCGCTCAAAGCGTTAGGCGGAACGTGTGTTTTTGCTTCCGAAATAGACAAGCACGCACGCGTCACTTATCAAGCAAATCATGGCATAGACGATGCTATTTTCAATGATGATATAAGGGCGATTTCAGCTTATGAAATTGCCGATCACGACTTATTGTGTGCAGGCTTTCCATGCCAACCATTTTCACAGGCGGGCAAGAAAAAAGGCTTCAAAGACGGCGATAAATCTGAACGCGGCAATTTATTTTTTAATATCGTCGAGGTGCTAGAAAGCAAACGCCCCAAGGCATTTATCTTGGAGAACGTGCGCCACTTAGTCAACCATGACGAGGGCAGAACATTCACTACGATATTAGAATACTTAGACAAAGCTGAATACGAAGTCCATTATAAAGTCATCAAAGCCTCCGATTTCAACGTCCCCCAACACCGTGCTCGCGTCTTTATTGTCGGCTTTGACCGCCACCAGATTAACCCACGTATTCCTTTCATGTTTCCCCGCCCCATACCACTAACTAAAACCATGTCGGACATTTTTCACGCGCCATGTGAGAAGAAAATCGGTTTTACCTTACGCGTGGGTGGTAAAGGTTCTACGATAGATGACAGGCGTAATTGGGAGTTTTACCGCGTCAGCAACGAAGTACGGCGCATCGGTCTCAAAGAAGCCACTGAAATGATGGGCTACGCACCCAACTACCAATTCCCCGTATCAAAAACACAAGCGATGAAACAGCTAGGCAATAGTGTTTGTGTCGATGTAGTCACCGCCGTAGCGCAACAGGTGTTAGCCCATATACAACAGCACCCACTGGAGAATGACATGATTACCCGCAATAAAGGCGAGCTAAAGGCACGTCCTATGACAAAGCCGATTTTCACTTAGACTTTAGCGAAAAATGCCTAGTTCCAGAACTAAGGTAAACGATAATGGCGGCTATGTGTGCCATAGCCGCCATCGTTAAAACAAAAATACCTACACATAGTGCACCGTGATTGCCATTGGTCTGCGCCTTGGTCAATTTAGGCGTGGTTTATTGTTATGGTCTGTGTGGCATTAGTGCTACCTCCACCCTCGCTTTTTATGCGTAAGCGTTATCGGGTAGTGCTATAGTAATTAAATACCAGACACTTTCACAAGCCTGATATGACTAACGGTATTTTTTCCGTAACAAACGGTAACAATTTACTCGTCTGTCACTGATAAATTAGGAAACAGCACATCCGTATAGCCAAAATCACGCATGTCTTTGATGCGCATGGGGTAGAGTATGCCCCACAAATGATCGACTTCGTGTTGCACTACACGAGCATGAAAGCCTGATACGGTACGGTCTATGGCGTTACCGTATTGGTCCCAGCCTTGGTAGCGTAGATGCGTATAACGCGGCACTAGCCCGCGCATACCTGGCACAGATAAGCAACCTTCCCAAGCACTATCCTGCGCGTCGTCTATCACTGTCAGCGTGGGGTTAATCAATACGGTTTCGGGGACGGCTTCGACATCGGGATAACGGGGATTATTGCCTACACTGAATATAACTACCTGCAGGCTCACGCCTATCTGCGGGGCGGCCAAACCTGCGCCGTTAAGAGCGGTCATGGTGTCGCGCAAATCCGTAACCAAGCTATGCAACGCAGGCGTATTAAACGCGGCAACGGGTTCAGCCGACTTAAATAACAGCGGCTCACCCATTTTTAGCGTCGTTTTAATCGCCATGATTACAGCTCTACTTGCGTACCGAGTTCTATGACGCGATTGGTGGGAATGTGAAAAAATGCCGTTGCGCTACTGCCATTACGCGCCATGCTGACGAATAATTTTTCACGCCACAACGCCATACCTGGCACTTTAGTGGCAATTAAAGTTTCTCGACTCAAGAAAAATGATGTTTCTAACATATTGAATTCGGAGTCTTTTATTTTCAACAGCGTTAGCGCCAGCGGAATATCAGGCTCATCTTTGAAACCGTAATAGATAGTCACTCGATAAAAATCATTACCTAATGATTCAGTCGCAATGCGTTCGTTGTCACCCACCCAAGGCTCGTCTTTAATGCGCACGGTGAGTAGAATAACCGTATCGTGCAAGACCTTGTTATGTACCAAATTATGTAACATGGCATGGGGCACGCCGTCTAAATTAGTGGTTAAAAACACCGCTGTACCAGGCACGCGTATGGGTGGATGGTCGTTGATTCCACGTAAAAAAGGTAGCAATGCGATTGAATTAGCCGCTTGCCGTTGCGCCAAAATCTCACGTCCGCGCTTCCACGTTGTCATCAACGTAAACACCAGCACGCCTATCGCTAAGGGAAACCAGCCACCTTGCAATATTTTCACCGCATTAGCACTGAAAAACGCTAAATCTATGGTCAAGAAAAACAGCATCCCTGCCAACGTTGCAGGCCAGCCCCATTTCCATAAACCGCGCACTACCACAAACGCCAAAATAGTATCTATCGCCATTGTTCCCGTCACAGCGATACCGTAAGCAGAAGCCAGATTACTGGAGTTTTTGAAGCCCAATATCAACGCCACAATGCCCAACAACATCGCCCAATTCATCACTGGCACATAAATCTGCCCAATTTCACGCGCCGAAGTATGCACGATGTCCATACGTGGCATAAAGCCTAGCTGCGTCGCCTGCCGCGTGACTGAAAACACGCCAGAAATCACCGCTTGCGAGGCAATCACCGTTGCCATCGTCGCCAAGCCCACCATAGGATATAACGCCCAATCAGGTGCCATATTGTAAAATGGATTTGCCGCCGCGCTAGGGTCTTGTATCAGCAAAGCACCTTGACCGAAATAATTCAATAACAACGCAGGCAATACGAATAAAAACCAGGCCGCGCGTATAGGATGTTTACCGAAGTGCCCCATATCCGCATACAACGCCTCTGCCCCCGTCAACGCCAACACCACCGCGCCCAACGCTAAAAAGCCGTGCATTTTATGCTCAATAAAAAACGATGCGCCGTACCAAGGATTCAACGCCTGCAACACAGCAGGATACTCAATAATTTTACTCAGCCCCAACGCCGCCAAGGTCAGAAACCAGCCTATCATGATAGGGCCAAACAATATCCCCACCGTCGCCGTGCCTTTACGCTGTATCAAAAACAACGCCCCCAGCACACCTAAAGCAATCGGAATCACGTAAGGTTTGAAAGCAGGCGTAGCCATTTCCAACCCCTCAACAGCAGATAACACTGAAATCGCGGGCGTGATAATACCGTCACCAAAAAACAACGCGCCACCGAACAAACCCAGCACTAATAACGGCCAGCGCATTTTAGAATCCGTCGCAATCACGCGTTGCATCAGTGCAATGAGTGCCATAATCCCGCCTTCACCTTTGTTATCAGCGCGCATAATAAACACCACATATTTCAGCGACACCACTATCAACAACGCCCAAAATATCAGCGACAATATCCCCAGCACATTTTCATGGCTAGTGCTGATGCCATGCGCAGGGTTAAATACTTCTTTTAAGGTATAAAGTGGGCTAGTTCCTATATCGCCGTAAACCACGCCAATAGCGGCAATAGATAACGCGGCTAAACTTTGTTTATGAACAGCTTCATTTGGATTTGCAGGTTGCATGATGACCTTGAAATAAATAGGATTAGCGCGTTACAGCGGGCAGTGCGCGGCGTAGATAATAAACCATAGACCAGACCGTAAGCACGGAGGCCAACCAAATCAGCCAAGTGCCTAGGTAATGAATGTCAAAACCAAATACGGATTCATGGAACAGTAGCAAGGTAATCGCTATCATCTGCGCGGCAGTTTTGAGCTTGCCTATCATAGACACCGCCACGCTGGAACGCGCACCGATATTGGCCATCCACTCACGTAACGCCGAAATAGTAATCTCGCGCCCGATAATAATCAGCGCAATCAAACCATCCACACGCCCCAACTGCACCAAGACAATTAACGCCGCCGCCACCATGAGTTTATCCGCAACGGGATCAAGAAAAGCACCAAAATCAGAAGTTTGATGCCACATACGTGCTAAATAACCGTCTAGCCAATCAGTCACTGCCGCCACAGCAAACATTGCCGTCGCCAGCATATTTACCTGATGCACAGTCAACCAATTAGCAGGCAAATAAAACACCGCCACCACTAAAGGAATCAATAAAATGCGCAACCAGGTGAGTAAATTTGGTACGTTCAGCGGCATGATGCGTCAATAAAGTGAATATGCGCTTATTCTAACCTAGAAATCCCACTTCATTAAATCAATGATGCACAATATCCATTAAACCAAGCCCATATCCCGCGCAAGCAAACTAAAACTGACCCAAATAATCCGATATACTACTATTACCCCATACACGCCAAGGAAGTGCAATGAAATCCAGCCTTTATTTTACCGCCGCCCTCATCGCCGCACTGTCGGTCAACACAGCCGCCGCCGAACCGTTAAAAGTCGGCGACACCTTACCCAAATTAACGCTAACGGATCAATTTGATAAAGCAGGTATAGTGCCAAGCAACACTAAAATAGTGGTATTCATGGCTGACCGTACTGCGGGGCAGATGATAGTTGATTATCTCGACAGCAAAAATCCCGCATGGTTGACCCCTAAGCATGTTGTGGTATTGAGCGACATCCACAACATGCCTGCGATGATGAAATTATTCGCTTTCCCGCAATTGCGCTCCAAATACTACCCGATGATACTAGGGCGCGAAGAAGCCGATTTAGCCATGTTTCCCCACCAAAAAACCTGCGCCACCGTCTTAACCATACAAACCAGCAACATCAGCGCGATACAATATGCGTGTAACGAAAAAGAGCTTGCCAGCCAAATGGATGCTATTAAATAAGCGCACCATGCAAAAACGGCGTACAACATTGAAGTTGCACGCCGTTTTTAATTAAGCAGATGGATTTATTGTGCGCTATAAAAAATATAGTCCGCTTGGTAATTAACGATTTCTTTCTTACCCTTGCTGTCGCCATTACAAACAATCGCAGGCGCAACGCCACCTTGTGTATTGACGCGCTGTATATACGTCACCCCCGTCATCAAACCTTGTCCAGTCGCAGGGTTCCCCTGCACTAATTGCAATGGGATATTGCCCACTGTAGATGGTGCAACCGCTAATTGCTTACCCGTGACTTTAGAGCCGTCTTTACTTTCCCATGTCGCAGGCGGGCCGTAATACTTACCAATTTGCGCCCCAGCGCGACTATTCAGCACCGCATCTGGTCCCACAAACGCCCATTCAAACACGCCAGCCGCATTCACTTTTTCACGACACTCATAACTGATTTTACCCACCCCCACCGCCTCCAACGCCACTTTATTACCAGCAGGCACTTTCACCGCATCAGGCAAAGCTGCTTGCGAATACGTGCTAGATGAGGGCGAATTGGCGCAGGCAGATAACATTGCCAAAGTAACGACAGTAAGTCCTAAACGTGCGTACATAATTTTCTCCAAAAGATTAAATGCGCAAGTGCGAATACACTATACGACACAAACCTTACGAAGTTGTCAGCAAACTGGATGCAGAACCTAACGCAAAGCCTGATAAATCTGCTCAGCCAGCTTCAGACTAATCCCCTCCACCTGCGCGATTTCAGCCACGCCTGCGTTTTTCAGCTCACGCATACCGCCGAAAGTTTCCAGCAGTTTTTGCCGCCGTTTTGCGCCCACGCCAGCGATGTCTTCTAACGACGAAGTAACCCGCGCTTTCGCTCTGCGGGCGCGGTGACCTGTGATGGCAAATCTATGCGCTTCGTCGCGGATTTGCTGTATCAGGTGTAGCGCGGGGTCGTCGGGCGATAGGCGCGTTGCCTCGCCGTCGGTGCTAATCAATTGCTCCATCCCTGCCTTACGCTCTACGCCTTTGGCAACGCCGATGAGCATAATGTCGGTGATGCCCAAATCATCCATGACCGCCTTGGCAATGTTGAGTTGCCCAGTGCCACCGTCGATTAAAATCAAATCAGGGCGTTGCGCGTCGGTTTGCTGGATTTTGGTATAACGCCGCGTCAGTGCGTCGCGCATGGCGGCGTAATCGTCGCCTGGGGTGATGCCGCTGATGTTGTAACGCCGATATTGACTGTTTTGCATCGCCTCCAAGTCATACACCACGCACGATGCAACGGTGGCTTCACCCATGGTATGACTGATGTCGAAACACTCTATGCGCTGTAAATTGGGCAAATTCAGCGCAGTCTGCAATGCCTGCAATCTCGCGCTTTGTGTTGTTTTCTGCGTGACCTGACGGGTAATCGCCAGTTGCGCGTTGTTTATGGTCATTTGTAGCCAGGTTTTGCGTTCGCCCGTGGGTTTGCTGTGAATGCGCACGGCATAGCCCGCTTGCGTGCTCAACATTTCCACCAGCGCAGGCTCATCCACTTGTTCTGAAACGATAATCTGTGCAGGCACGGCACGATCGGTGTAATGCTGGGCGATAAACGCGCTCAACGCCTCGTGCGTACTCACATCCTGCGCGTTTTGCGGGAAAATACTCCTGTCGCCCAAATGCCGCCCACCGCGTATCATCAGCAGATTTACACACAGCAAGCCTTGCGCCGCCACCACTGCGATGACATCGGCATCGGCTTGACTGTTGCTGGTGACAAACTGCTTTTCGCGCACGGCGGTCAGGCTCTTAATCTGGTCGCGGTACTGCGCCGCCGCTTCATAGCGCATCAATTCAGCCGCGTTTTGCATCTTCACCGTAATTGCCTGCAACACCTCATTCGCCTTGCCCGACAAAAACAGCGCGGCATTATTCACGTCCGCCGCATAATCAGCCGCGCTAATCACGCCCACGCACGGCGCGCTACAACGCTGGATTTGATGCAGCAAACACGGGCGCGAACGATTATTGAAAACGCTGTCCTCACAGGTGCGCAGGCGAAATACTTTTTGCAAAATATGTATGCTCTCGCGCACTGCATAGCTGTTCGGAAACGGCCCGAAACAATTATCTTGCCGCTGTGGTGTGCCGCGAAAATACGCCAGCCGTGGGTAAGCGTGCCCCGACAATACCAAATACGGATACGATTTGTCATCACGAAATAAAATGTTGTAGCGCGGCGATAACGCCTTGATGAGATTATTTTCCAGCACCAGTGCTTCAGATTCCGACCGCGTCACGGTGATTTCCACCGCGTGGATTTTACCCACCATTAAACGAATACGCGGCGATAAATCGTTTTTCTGAAAATACGACGACACGCGTTTTTTCAGATCACGCGCTTTACCCACATACAACACATCGCCCGCCTCGCCCAGCATCCGATACACGCCAGGCAAGTTCGGCAACGTCGCCAGTAAGTGCGCACTATCAAACTCAGCCATTATCCGCCTTGATTTGCGCGAATACCGCTTGGAACATCGCCGTGGTTAATCGGCGCGTATTAGTATTGTAGCGACTGCAATGATAACTATCGTACAAGCGTTGCCCGCTGGCTAATTCATGCACCGCGCCGTGGGCGAATTTATGCGCTTTCGCAGGCAAGCCCACCGCCATCAGCACCGCCGCGTGCGCCACCGCGCCCAGTGCCAGTATACTGATATTGGCTGGCAAGCTCGCCAATTCGGCTTGCAGATAATGATTACACTGGCGTATCTCCGCCGTTTCAGGCTTATTCGCAGGCGGCAAGCACTTCACCGCGTTGCTAATGCGGCAACCGTGTAGCGCCAGCCCGTCATCAACACTGGTCGAGACAGCCGCGCTGGCGTAGCCGAATTGATGCAAAGTTGCGTACAGTAATATTCCCGCATAATCGCCCGTGAATGGTCGCCCAGAACGGTTCGCGCCGTGTAATCCAGGCGCAAGTCCAACGATGAGTAAACGCGGCGCGGCATCGCCAAAAGCAGGCACAGGTCGCGCATAATAAGTCGGATAGTCCGTGCGCACTTGCGCTAAAAATCCCGCCAGACGCGGGCACTCCGTACAGCCAGCATCAAATAGCGCACTCATGCCAGCCCACTCAAGCCACAGCTATTAGTCGCGTCACGCGCCCATAAATCGCTGTTATCTTGCCCTATCGCCACCACCCTACGCACCGCCTCCACATACCGCGCCTGCTCGTGCAACGCAGTCATGTCCAGCGGGTGCGCCCGCCCATGCAAACGGGCGAAACGGGTAATATAGCTCGCTGATTTTTGCCAGCGCAAGCCATGCAATACCGCATCTGCCGCCGCGCAGTTATTACACACCAGTGCCATATCGCAGCCTGCATCCAGCGCGGCTTGTGTCCGTTGTACGATGTCGCCTGCCACGCTCGCGCCCTCCATAGATAGATCGTCGCTGAATATCACGCCGTTAAAACCCAGTTGCTCACGCAATACGCGCTGTAACCACACACTGGAAAAACCCGCTGGCTGTGCATCCACCGCAGGGTAAATCACATGCGCAGGCATGATGCCCGTCATGCCGTCCGCCACCAGCCGCGCAAACGGGATTAAATCCGCCTGCTCGATTTCATGCCAGCTACGTTCATCGACAGGAATAGCTAAATGCGAATCGGCACGTACATAACCATGCCCAGGAAAATGCTTACCGACACTACCCATGCCCGCTTCTTTCAACCCCAGCATCAACGCGTGCGCCAAATCACCGACCACGTGCGGCTCAACGTGGAATGCCCTATCGCCTATCACCCCCGATTCGCCATAATCCAGATCCAGCACAGGCGTAAAGCTCAAATCCACGCCATGCGCACGCAATTCCGCCGCCAGCACATAACCGCAATCCTGCGCCAGATGTCGCGCCTGCGCTGGATTATGTTCCCATATCCGCCCCAGCTCACGCATCGCAGGCAACACCGTAAAGCCATCACGAAAACGCTGCACGCGCCCGCCCTCATGATCAACCGCGATCAACAAATGCGGCTGGCGCAATGCGCGTATCTCGCTGGTCAAGGCTATCAATTGCGCGGGCGATTCATAATTACGCTTAAATAAAATCACCCCGCCGACCAATGGATGCAGCAAACGCTGCCTGTCATCGTCAGTCAGCACCAAACCTGGCACATCCACCATCACCGGTCCTAAACTCATACCCGCTCCAATATCACAAATGCCACCACCGTATCGACCTCGTCTGTTATAGATAAATGGCTGGCGACGATACCCCGCGCGTCCAGCCAGTCCTGCAATGGCGGCGCAAAACTGAATCGCGGTTGTCCGAGTTCTGAGTGCGTCACCACGATATGAGCAAAGCTCACAGGCTCACGCAGCCCCGTGCCCGCCGCTTTTGCCAACGCCTCTTTGGCGGCAAAACGCTTCGCCAACAGCCGTGCAGGGTCTGCGTGATGCTTAAACTCTGCCAGCTCACTCGCCGCCAACAACCGCACCGCCGCCCGCTCGCCATGCCGCGCCAACATCGCCGCGATACGCGGGATGCTAACTATATCCGTACCGATACCGTAAATCACACACTCACCTTCACTTGTATGCCACACACCGCAATCCGTGTCGCAAAATCATCCAGCCAGGCACGGGGCAACGCCGCCAGCCGCGCCGCTTCAGGCTGTTGCGAATCCCGCGCGATGCCATACAGCAACACACCTTGCAACGCCACGTTTAACGCCAACGCCTGTCGAATAAAATCTAAATAAGCCGCCTGCTCCAGCACAGACGGTGGCTCGCCATCCATAGCAAACACACAAGTCTGCAACCAAGTCGGGCACAAGCTCGCCGCCATCTGCAAATTCGCCAGCACCCGCGCAGGCGCAATCTCAGTATCGTTAATCCGCCGCAAACCCGCCCGCGTCGCGCTATCGACCTTAAACCACAGCTCGCCACCCAACGCCGCCATCTCGCGCAAGCCTACTTGCACATAAGCCTTATCCATCAAACTACCATTGCTAATCAACACCAGCTTGATTTTGCCCACCAAATCAAATACCGCCATCACCCGCGCAATCACCGCCACCACCTCAGCAAACGCCTTGGCACTGGTAGGCTCACCATTGCCCGAAATCGCAATATCATGCAGCACCCGCATCCCCTCAGGCACAGACGTTTGCATAAAATCACCACGCACGATGCTATCCAGCATGGTCGTCAGCTCCTGCTCCAGCACAGCCAAATCTATCTCAGGCGCCGCCCCACGCTGCAAATTCGGCACTTGGCAATAAGCGCAACGCCAGTTACAGGCATTGTTAGGATTCAGATTCACCCCCACCGACACCCCACCCGCACGCCGTGATACGACAGGATAGACGTAAGTCATGCCGACAATGTCGCGAGGGTGATGGGTGGTGGTTAAGGTGGCAGGAAGAATAGACATATCAGAAAAATGGAACAAAGCTAAGTATGGACATAAAAATTAAAGAACGCACTGCGTTTTCACCACCTTAGACGGGATACAAGTATCCAACAGCAAACTCATAACGCTATATCCCTGCCCACATCAGAATTGCGCTCGAACAATTGCGCCAAATCATCATCTGCGTAATCTGCGGATAACCGCAAGCTATCAAACGGTGTTGTTTCAGTTTGATGCTGTTTCAAATAATCAGTCAAAATAGTAACAACAGCCTCTTTTGGATCATGATAATGCCCAACTGCCATGACCTTGCCGATTAACTCATCATTTACCATAATTTGCGTCATGTTACCGACTCCTTATATCAACACCAAATAAGCTTGACTCTCATCAAACGACCTACCCAATACGCAACTCCTCACGGATAACCTTGCGTAGCGTGTCCTCTATCGACTTGGCTCGCATTGCTTCGCGCAACGTCGCATTGATGAGCGTCTGATAGCCTCGCCCACCCGCTTGCTGCTTGAAAAATGCCAACACATCAGGATCTAACGTGAGATTTATTTTCTGTTTTTTCAACGCCGCACTAAATGCCGACCTACCCGCTTCGGCACTCACTATATCACCACCGATACGCCAAGTAGCGCGGGCTAAATCCGCATCCGCCAGCTCGGGCAAATCCTCATACTCATCAGGCTGGATAATATGCGCATCAGCATGCGCCAGATGACTACCTAAGTTTTGCGATTTCGCGCTCATTGGCTTTCCTCATCGAAAATTCATACTCATGCCACTCATCATGTACCAACACCACAATAATTGGCAAGCTACATAAACTATCTAAACTCACAAATTAGCCACGATATTCACCGTCTCGCTCAAGATAATCAATGAGATGCTGATCTGTTTCAGCTACCTGCCTCCAACCACGATCAAACGTGAACGTCTTGGCATGGCCAACGGGGTTCCGAATTTTGAGCACGCGGGCTTGTGCCGGATCGGTTGCGTGCTCGACCACGTACAACCAGTACGCATCGCCCTTTTCGCGCGCGCAGTCAAATTGTGTGTATGACAGTCCCACGGCTCGATCCTCCAAGGTACCCGTCATCGACTTCACTTCGACCCATCGAATCTGCTTGCCGCTGCTGTCGGTCTCAAAGAGATCAAAACCGGGGTTGCCTTCTGGGGTGCGGCATAATTCTGGCTCAAGACCAATAATCAGGTCAATTGCACCCCCCTCAATCTGCATACGTTCCGCCTGATCGATACCATCGGGATCGGATCCGTCATCATTGGGATGCGTACCGACGTAGGAAATAAATGGTCGCCCCCTTGTGGAACTAGGTGTCCTCTTTCCTTGAGTACCATCTTTTCCGCTGTCTTTGTCACCAGAGGTGTCATCTGAGCCGCCATGATAACCACCACCATTATCCCGACTACCGCCGCGCGAAGTCCCCGTGCCAGCGTGATCTTGTCCACCACGTCCAGCTCCCGTTCCCACGTTACCATTGGATGGCTCGTCAGTCTCCAGCTCGAGTACTGTCGATGGCTCGGCTTCGGGTGGTGGATTGATGATGCCCAATCGAGAGCTCAGGTCAGCCACGGTAGTGATTCCGAGCTTGCGCATTAGATCGAGTACCGCTGGTTCGATGCCCGCCTCTTTGGCAAGCTGATCGATGATCGGTGGTTTGAAGGTGATCTTGGTCTGCAGGAACGGGTTGGGCTTCCAGCTGAGGGTGTCGAACACGACGAGCCCCGGAGGCACAAGCTCGCCGTCAGCGTTCGGCACCCAGGTGACCTGATTGAGCGTTCGGATGAAGGCGGCGTCGAATCGGGCGGTCTTTGCCTCGTGGGAGTAGCCCCACTTGTAGGAGCCGTAGAAGGCGGCTGTGCCGCGCGCCTCCAGATCAGCCAACGCTTCCCACAGCACCTTCACTCTGGCTGCTGCTTCCTCAGGCTTCAGTGTGGGCAAGAACTCCAGCAGCTGCGTCAGCCCGCGAAGGGTGAAGTCCTCTGGCTGGCTTTCCCAGCTCGCACGCTCAAGACCTGCTTCTCTGCGAATCTGCGCTTTCTCGGAATGCCCCAGCCCCGACGGCGTTGCTTGCGGTATGAGGTAGCGGCTTGCACCGCACGACACCAGCAGGTCACGGATGTCTTCACCGCGCAGGCAGTCGTATTCGTTGTCGACGATCAAGATGTCGGGCACACCGGCGAAGAGCTGCTGCAGGCGGTCGGTGGCGATGTAGATTTCCCCGGGCTTGGCCACGTAGGCTTTGCCATCGCCGGTGTCGACCACCATCACAAAAGTGGTATCGCGCAGTGCAGACCGGAGCTTTTCCCTCTGCGCGGATGAGTCGGTGCTAAACGCCGCTCGGATGCGCTCGATATCGGCAGCGTAGGCATCGTCGTCCACATCCACCTCTGGCTGCTGGTACTTCGGCAGCAGGTTCCAGATGACGTCATCCACCGGATCGGGTTCGGTGATGCCAAGCGACATCAGGAACTGGCGCACCTCCGGTGTCGCACACACCGCGCGGCGCATCGTCGGAAAACTGGTGGCAATGGCGCTGGGCAAGAAGGCCTTGGCTTTTCCGTTTTCGCGAGCGACAACGTGCGTCCCGTCATCCAGGCGGATGAGCGGGACAGTATCCAGATGGCGACGCAGCGCCTTCTCCTGCCCGCTTAGGAACTCGTACAGCCGCAACACCCACTCGTCCGATTGCGCCTCGAGAAACTCCTTGGTCAGACTCGGCACTAACTTCTCTGGTCTGATCTCGTCGATGTCGAGTTCGCGCATCAGGTACAGGCGAATCTCGGGTGCTTTGTCCTGGGTAATGTCGCCTGACAACCAAGCGGCGACCTCCGAATCGAACAGCGCCGCAACCTGCTCCGGGCTGAACAGTTCGCGCAACTCTTGCGTTCGCGCCAACTTGGCCTGCTGGGCGGTGACATGCCCTCCGTCGAAGGTTGGAAGCAGCGCCTCGTCCTGAAACGCCTGCCGGACGGCATCGAACATCGGCGCAAACCGCGAGCCCTCTGGGAATTTTTCGCGGTTGAGCGGCAGGCAGCGCAGCGCCGCGACATCCAGCATTGCGTTGTCTCGCATCCAGCACATCGCATCCACCAGCAGGCTGGAGGTCTCCTTGACCAGATGCTGGTTCCACGGGTCGCCGGGCGGGATGTTGTCGCGGCTTGGCGTGGTGCGATACGGCCCCTGCACGAGAAAACCGAGGTGGCTCTCAACCACCGTCGGGAAGAAAACCACCAGCGGCGACTTGGCCAGCGGCTGCACGGCCCAGTGCTCTGGGGCGTCCTTGACCGCAACCAGCGAGAAGGCAATTTCCACCCGTCCGACCTTGTGCTCCTCGGCAGAAAACACGTCGCGGTGGAACACTAGCCAGTTCTGATCGACCTCGGGCTGCCGACTCTCTTGGCCGATCACCGTGATGCGATGGACGTTGGAGCCGAGCGATTCGGGGGCGTTGCGCAGATAGAACCCGGACGCGCCACCCTCAACGCTCCAGTTGATTTCGTCAATGTGGCGCAGGAACAGCAGCGCGCCCGGACCCAAGTGGCGAAACCCGGCCGTGATGTCCGACGCTGCACTCGCGTCTTCCGGTTTCAGGGGAAGGATGATCTGGGTCTCGTCAGCCGCGCGCGCCGAACGCGGCAACCGCTTCGGGAAAACGTAGTTCTCGATGGCGAAGTCCTCGTCGCCCGAGTGAATCTCCGGAAGATCGGTGACGGTGTAGACGGACTTGAAGCCGAGGCCGAAGCGCCCGATGGACGACTCATTCTTGGTGCTTTCAGCGATGTCGCAGACGCTGCGGACGTCGGCCTCGTCGAACGGCTTGCCGAAATGCGAGAGCATCAGGCGGGTCGAGTTCAGTGTGAAAGCAACCTTGCGTGATCCGTGCCACTCGCCACGGCGACCGAGCGCGTCCTCAGCGTTTTGCAGCAGTTCGAAGATGAAGTGCGTGCGGTCGTCATACAGCCCAGCGGCCAGCTTACCGGACTTTTGAGCACCCTTGGTGCCGTAGCTTTCCCGGTTCTCCTCGCAAATTTTTTCGTACTTTGAAGCCATTACCATCCACATTCCTGTCATATATTTTATGGCTCTATGAGATACCTGCACGATTACTACGCTTATTCACATACCATTTGAAATCAGCTCGTCTAAACTACGTTGGTCACAGCGTTCGGTGCTCTCCAAACAAAAACAATTTTAAGTTTTCAAAATGTGCGTCATTTCCTTAGCTCATTTATGTATCACGTTTCTTCGAGGCTTGCGCCGCAATCGTAGCGGGTTTTTTCACTGGCGGCAAAAAGTTATCCCCCGTCACCACTGATTTACCTGTTTTTGCTTCCAGCTCCAGCCGTGCGTTTTTAGCCACTGCCCCGCCTTTTTTACTGGCCCGGGCATTTTCCGTCACGCCTTTAGCCTCATCACTATCGGCAATTTGGCGGGTGGATAGCTCTGCCAAGGCGGTAAAAATCAGTTCAGCTTCGCTCATATGGTCACGAAGATTTTGGCTTTTTAAGCCCTTTAATGCTTTATGTTCGCCTACTTTTAAGCCTGTCCATTCCTGATGGATGATGTTGGTCAGCAGCGCGAATTCATCGGGTTGAGTGACACCCGCTTCTTTCCAATAATCCGTGAGCTTGTTGCGCGTTTCCTGCCCTGTCATGCGTTGCTGTATCCACTTTTCACTGCGCCCCAGCTTTTGCCAGTTTTCACGCGCACGGTCTAAACTCATCGCTGGGTCGGCAAGCTCTTGCATACGTTCATAGCCGACCTTTGCCAGCCAGTGCTTGAATGGTTCGGCTTTGGGGGATGGGATGGATTGAATAATACGGAGCAAGGACTCGGTATTGGCGCAGTCGGTTTCACGCAATTTGCCATCGGGCGCACGTAATTTCAACTGTACGATTTTTTCGTACAATTCAGCAAAGCCTTCTTTTTCAGTTAATTGCCTTTTCAAATCAGACCAATATCGCCTTGCATTTCGACTTTCGGTAAGCGCAGTAACTATATCTACTATCGAAAACCACCATTGCTCATTCAACCAGACACGACGTATCGCTTGCTCGTTAAATAAGACAATCACATTACTTTGCGTATTCATGAAGTCAGGCTCCCTTTCATTTTCGACTGGGTGGCGAGTTGGTTAAACATACACCACCGTCAGCCCAGCCCGTTGTGCGGCTTGGCATTGGCGTTGGTCGGCAGAAATAAATACATCGGCTTGCATGGCAACGGCACTGCCGATATGGATGGCATCCATCGCCCGCAATACATTGCGCTCCAGACTCAATACGGCTTGGTGTATGACGTTTGGGGTCATATCGGCTATGGCGGCATCTTCAATATCACTGAGCAAGGCGTTTTTTAATTGCTGATACTGCTGGACCGAGATTTTGCCCTCGCGTTGCAAGCGACAAAACGCTGAGATAATCTCAGTCAGTGCAATCGCCGCCAGCCCAATTTCATCGGCGCGTTCACACCAATCTGCCACCAGCTCGCTACCTGATTCCTGTACATAACGTTTGGCAAAAGCGGACGTATCGAAAAACACCCGCATTTAGGCAGACCGTTCATCAAGAATAAGCTGGCTAATCGCCACGCCATCTACTACCAGTGGTTGCGCTTTGCGTTTTTTCCAAGAAGGCAGGTCAGCCGCAATGGGGACAATATCGGCAATCGGCTTGCCATTGCGCAAAATACGCACTGATTCGCCTGTTTCCACCAGATCAAAAAAAATCTTGGCGTTATTTCTCAGCTCAGTAAAAGCAACTTGTCTCATGGTGCGCTCCGCTATGGATAATTATGTACATAACAATGTACATAATTTTTACCATGATGTCTATGCCTTAATTCGCAACAGGGCTGTCGCCGAACACGTCCACAAATGCGGTGTAGTAGCTGATAAATGCGAGCGGTATCATGACTAAGAAGCCGAGCATGATAGGCAGGGTGGCGAGGATGAACAACAGGAACAAGGTGATGCCATAAACAGTGAACGCGCCGACGTTGGCGAGACTGGCGGCAAAGCTGGTTTTTAGGGCTTCGACTGGGCTTAAGTTGCCAAAGACGACTAACGCGGGGGCGAACCAATACGCCATGAGTAGCGGTAACAGCAACACCATGCCGACCACTATCGGCACCATGCTAATAGTGGGTGCGCTCATGGTTGCCGCGTTGGGGTGGCCTGAGGTAATGGCGCGGATGAGGTCTTCACCACCGACTAAGCCGACGATGCCTGCAATAATCAGCATCCCTGTGAGGTAAATCCCACCCACGGTGATGAGCTGTGTGCCGTGGGTTTTGAAAGCGGCAAATAAATGAGCGATTTCTAGCTCTTCGCCTTTTTCCTGTGCGCGACAGCCAATTAAAATACCTGCCGTGAGCGCAGGCGCGATAAGCTGAAACAAAAAGCTGCCGACTAACGGCAACATGCCCAATAATGCACCTATCAAGATAATAGACACGCTTAACACTATCCAAATCAGGATGTTTTGCTTAAAGATGCCAAATGCAGATTTAATCCATATCCAACCTTGGCTGGCAGGTACTTTACGTGGTGTCATGCTGTTACTCCTGTTACCCACATCCGCTGTAATGCAGATTGGTTTTGTATGCGCGTACGTAGGATACGCTCGAAGTGTGTTGGGTCTTTGGCGTGGGTCATTTCGCCGTCGCGGGGGAAATGCAAGTCGTATAGGCGCGACACCCAAAAACGCAATGCGGCGGCGCGTAGGGTAATCGGCCATGCGCCGCGCTCTATGGGTAAAAGTGGGCGCACGTTGTGGTAGGCCTGGAGAAAAGCGCGAGTGGCGGCTTCGTCCAGCTCACCTGTGGCAGTCACGCACCAATCGTTGACGGTAATGGCGATGTCGTACAGCCATGCGTCGTTGCAAGCGAAATAAAAGTCGATGATGCCTGATACTTGATTGCCGTTAAAGAGCACATTATCGCGGAATAAATCAGCGTGTATCACGCCACGTGGCAGGTCTTGCAAACGATGCAAGGCTTGAAACTTAATTTCGGCTTGCAACAGTTGCGCGGTGTCTGCGTCTAATAGTGGCAAGAGCTGCGGGCTGGTGGTTTTCCACCACTGGTTACTACGTTCGTTGTCACGCTGTAGCGGGAAGTCTTTGCCCGCAACGTGTAACTGCGCCAGTGCCGCGCCCATCGCCGCGCATTGTTCAACCGTAGGCGTGTCGAGCGACACCCCTGTTAAGCGGGTGACTAGGCTGGCGGGTTTGCCGTTGAGGTGGTTAAGCAATTCGCCTTGTTGATTAGCGATAGGCAACGGGCACGGCACGCCTGCGCGGGCGAGGTGGCGCATCATTTCTAAAAAATACGGTAGCTCGGTGGCAGTGAGCTTCTCAAACAAGGTGAGGACATACTGCCCCTGCCTGGTAGTGAGAAAATAATTGGTGTTTTCTATACCTGAGGCGATGCCGCGCAGTTCGACGAGCTCGCCTATGGCATAGTTGTGTAGCCAAGTTTGTGCTTGGCTGTCGCTAACAGTGGTAAATACGGACATGATATTTAATAGGTGATAGCCTGATGAACGTTCATCAGGCGAATTCAAATTACCACTGATGGATGATCCACATCGGTGGGCGAACGCCGTCATCCAGCCCCTCTTGGCGGCTAAACTTGCCGTCGCCTTTGTCGTCAACGAGGTAATACGGCTTGCCCGTTTTAGGCGTGACTTTAATCATATAGAGCCTGCCGTTTTGGCGATATTCTTCGTATTTGCCATCACTTTTTTGCTTGGTAGTGATTTCTGGCTCGATGATGTTGTTACTCAAGCCTGGCGGCGGTGGCACGGCTGGCAGTGCTTCCAGATTAGTAGGACGATCGGCGGCGAGGCTGGTAAGTGGTAATGCAAATAGTGTTGCGATAATAAGTTTACGCATGATGACCTCGTGGATACACAATAATGTGATTTTAGCAGAGCAACCGCCCTGCTGACGGTGTGCTTATAAATAAAGTTGGATTTCGCGGTCGCGTGGCGTGGGTTCAAAGCCTTGTTTTTCGTAATGGTCAAATATCGCGCAAACGACGGCTTCAGGCTCGTCTATGATTTGTATAAGGTTGAGATCGTCGGGGTTAATCATACCCTCGGCAACCAGCGTGGTTTTGAACCAGTCGATTAGTCCAGCCCAAAAACTGCTTTGCACTAAAATAATCGGGATTTTGCGGGTTTTACCTGTTTGCACCAGCGTCAACGCTTCCATTAGCTCGTCCATCGTGCCAAAGCCGCCAGGCATGACGACGTAGGCAGAGGCGAATTTAACAAACATGACTTTACGCGCAAAAAAATGGGTAAAACTTTGCGAAATATCCTGATAAGGATTGTCATGCTGTTCATGCGGGAGCTGAATGTTTAAGCCTACGCTGGGCGATATGCCGTAAAATGCGCCTTTATTTGCCGCTTCCATAATGCCAGGCCCGCCGCCTGAAATCACCGAAAAACCCGCGTCAGATAATTGCCGCGCTATGCGCTCAGTAAGGTCGTAATAAGGGTGGTCTGTTGGGGTACGCGCACTGCCGAAGATGCTCACAGCAGGGTGAATTTCGCTCAAGCGTTCGGTTGCCGAGACAAACTCTGACATAATCTCAAACATACGCCATGATTCGCGGGCGTTATAATTGGCATGGGCGGCGAGTTCTGGGTCGGCTAGGTGGGGTAATTTTTCTTTGTGCATTTTGGGGTGTCGTTGTGACTAAAAAATTGTTGTTGGTCGATGGGTCGTCGTATTTATATCGTGCTTTTCACGCTTTACCCGACATGCGCAACCCTGCGGGCGAACCTACTAATGCGATATACGGTGTACTCAATATGTTACGGCGTTTGCAGAAAGATTATGCCACTGATTATCTCGCCTGTGTGTTTGACGCAAAAGGTAAAACTTTCCGCGACGACTGGTATCCCGACTACAAAGCGAACCGCCCTTCCATGCCGCCTGATCTGGCCAGCCAGATTGCGCCTTTGCATCGCTTAATTACAGCGATGGGCTGGCCTATTTTGATGGTCGATGGCGTAGAGGCCGACGACGTTATCGGCACATTGGCAACACAAGCCAGCCAGCAAGGCATAGCGACGATAATTTCCACGGGCGATAAAGACATGGCGCAATTAGTCGATACGCACGTGAGCCTGATTAACACCATGACCAATGAAGCAATGGACGAAGCAGGCGTGCTGGCAAAGTTTGGTGTGCCGCCCAATCGCATAGTGGATTATTTGAGCCTGATTGGTGACGCGGTGGACAATGTGCCTGGCGTGGATAAAGTAGGTCCCAAAACAGCCGTTAAATGGCTGACGCAGTATGACAACCTAGCGGCAATTATCGAACACGCCGACGAAGTAAAAGGCGCGGTAGGCGAGCATTTACGGCGTGCGCTAGATTGGCTGCCGATGGCACGTAAGCTCATCACTATCCGCGTTGACGTGCCGCTGGACACGACCGTGACTGATTTAACCCTGCGAACAGCAGATAAGCCTGCGCTGACAGAGCTGTACGGGCATTACCATTTCAGAACTTGGTTGCGCGAGGTGCACGATGAGGTCATTACGCCTGTTGTACTAGGTCAGGTCAGTTTAGATTTCATCGCCCCGCCCGCAACTAAAGATTACGCAACGATATTAACGCTGGCGCAACTCGATGACTGGATAGCAAAACTGATGCAAGCTGAATTGGTCAGCTTTGATACTGAAACCACCAGCCTAGACCCGATGACGGCGCAATTGGTCGGCATGTCGTTTGCGATTACGCCTTATCAAGCGGCTTATTTACCCTTAGCGCATCGCGGTCCTGACGCACCTGAGCAATTAGCACTGGACGTAGTGCTGGCGCGGTTGCGACCGTGGCTAACCGATGCCAGCTGTGCCAAAGTTGGGCAAAATCTAAAGTACGATAGCCACGTATTGGCGAATCATGGCATTGCATTAGCGGGCATAGTGCATGACACCATGTTGCAAGCGTATATCCTAGAATCGCATTTACCACGCAATATGGATAGCCTGGCACAACGGCATTTAGGCGAGACCGCCATTAGCTACGAATCAGTGACGGGCAAAGGCGCGGGGCAAATTGGCTTTGATCAAGTCGCCCTCAAGCTGGCGGCGGAATACGCGGCAGAAGATGCTGATATTACCCTGCGCTTGCACCAGACGCTCTATCCGCGCATTGCTAATGTACCAACGCTGGACTATGTTTACCGCCAAATCGAAATGCGCTTATTGCCCGTACTATGGCAAATCGAGCGCAACGGCGTGTTGCTGGACAGCGATTTACTGGCGCAACAGAGCCACGAGTTAGGGCAAACCATGCTCACTATGGAACAGCAGGCTTACGCGCTGGCTGGGCAACCATTTAATTTGAATTCGCCTAAGCAAATACAAGGCATATTGTTCGATCAATTAAAATTACCCATACTGAAAAAAACCCCAGGCGGCGTGCCGTCCACGGATGAAGATGTATTGTCACAATTGGCGGCAGATTACCCGTTGCCGAAAATTTTGCTGGAATATCGCGGGCTGGCAAAGTTGAAATCGACTTATACCGACAAATTACCGCGCATGGTCAACGCCACAACAGGACGCGTACACACCAGCTATTCGCAAGCGGTGGCAGTGACAGGGCGTTTATCCAGCGTAGAACCTAATCTGCAAAACATCCCCGTCAAAACAGCCGAAGGACGGCGTGTGCGCGAAGCCTTCATTGCCGCACCCAACTGCGTGCTGGTATCAGCAGACTATTCGCAAATAGAGCTACGCATCATGGCGCACTTGTCAGGTGACGCGGGGCTAGTGGACGCATTTATGAACGATGTTGACGTACACAGCGCCACCGCCGCTGAGATATTTGGCGTGCCGTTGGCGGAAGTCAGTACCGACCAACGGCGGGTGGCAAAAACAATTAACTTTGGGCTAATATACGGCATGTCAGCATTTGGCTTGGCAAGTCAGCTAGGCTTGGAACGCGGCGCGGCACAGGCTTATATAGATAGGTATTTCGCTCGCTACCCAGGTGTCGCCCACTACATGCAAAACGCCCGCACCACAGCGCATGAACATGGCTATGTCGCAACCGTATTTGGGCGACGTTTATGGTTGCCTGAAATACGCAGCAGCAATAAACATCGTCGCGATGGCGCAGAACGCGCCGCCATCAACGCCCCCATGCAAGGCACAGCGGCCGATTTGATTAAACTGGCGATGATAGCGGTGAGCGATTGGCTGGCAAGTGAACAGATGCAAACACGGATAATTATGCAAGTCCACGACGAGCTGGTGCTAGAAGTGCCGCAAGACGAACTAAGCCGCGTGCAAGCGAATCTATCGAATTTAATGTGCAACGTGGCGCAACTGCGCGTGCCATTACAAGTTGGCATAGGCATGGGTAAAAACTGGGAAACAGCGCATTAAAACCATATTCCACGAAAAACACTAAAGACACGAAAGCAAGGTAACAATATGAATAAATTAGCATTAGCAGTTTTATTGGCGATGAGTTTAAGCGCGTGCCAGACGGTCAAAACAACACAAGGCGGTACGGTGGGCATAGACAGAACGCAAATCATGTCGCCACTGGTGTCTAGCCAGTCGCTGATGCAACAGGCGACACTGAGCTACAACGGGCTGTTACAAAAAGAATCCAAGCAAGGCACGCTAAATCCAAACGCGGCGCAAACCGCCCGTGTGCGAGCAATAGCAAATCGACTCATCCCACAAGTCGCTGTTTTTCGCCCTGACGCAGTGAATTGGCAATGGGAAGTCAATGTCATTGCTTCACCGCAAGTCAATGCCTGGTGTATGCCTGGCGGCAAAATCGCCGTTTACACGGGCATTATCGACAAGCTCAAGCTCAATGACAACGAAATCGCCGCCATTCTGGGGCATGAAATCGCCCACGCATTACGCGAACATGCGCGCGAGCAGGCTTCTGAACAAAGCCTGATGCAACTCGGCATGTTGGGCGCACAATTAGGCGGCGTGCAGGCGGGCACATTAAACGCCGCAGGGCAGTTATATCAAGTAGGCGTAGGCTTGCCACATAGCCGCACCCACGAAACCGAAGCCGACCGTATCGGCGTAGAACTAGCCGCCCGCGCAGGCTATGACCCACGCGCGGCAATAGGTTTATGGCAAAAAATGGTGCAATTGAGTGGTAGCGCACCACCCGAGTTTTTAAGCACCCACCCCAGTGCGCAAACCCGCATACAAGATTTGGAAGTCTATTCAGAACGCGTCATGCCACTCTACCTCGCCGCGCGTAAGTGATTGTTAGCGTGATTTTTTTGACCTGAAGCGGTTTTAGCTTTAGTATTGAGTGTTCTACAGACTAAATGGATAGACGACTGCAATGGAATTAAATGGTGCAGAGATTACCGTAAAGTGTCTAGCTGACGAAGGGGTCGAATTTGTATTCGGTTATCCTGGCGGCGCGGTGCTCAATATTTACGACGCAATCTTCAAACAAGATAAATTTAAGCATGTGTTAGTACGCCATGAACAGGCGGCTGTCCATGCGGCTGATGGATATGCACGTTCTACAGGCAAGGTCGGTGTGGCGTTGGTGACCTCGGGCCCTGGCATTACTAACGCGGTCACGGGCATTGCCACGGCTTACATGGATTCTATCCCTATGGTCGTCATTAGCGGTCAAGTACCGACTGCGGCGATAGGGATGGATGCTTTCCAAGAAGTCGATGCCATTGGGATTACGCGTCCTTGCGTTAAGCACAATTTCCTCGTTAAGGATATTAAAGATCTCGCCGCGACGATGAAAAAGGCTTTCTATATCGCCTCCACAGGTCGCCCTGGTCCTGTGTTGGTGGATATTCCTAAGGACATTACAGGTCAGCCTTTTGCGTATGATTACAGCATGTCGGTTGATATGCGCTCGTACAACCCTGTGGTCAAGGGGCATACGGGGCAAATCAAAAAAGCCGCACAGATGCTGTTTGAAGCCAAACGGCCGATGATATACAGCGGCGGCGGCGTGGTGCTGAGTAACGCATCTAAACAGCTTACTGAATTGACCCGCTTACTCGGTTTCCCGTGTACCAATACTTTAATGGGTTTGGGTGCGTATCCTGCGACTGATAAGCAATTTGTCGGCATGTTGGGGATGCACGGCACTTATGAAGCCAATATGGCGATGCAACACTCTGACGTGTTGTTAGCGGTAGGTGCGCGGTTTGATGATCGTGTTATCGGCTCGCCTGAGCATTTTGCCCGTGATGCGCGGCGTATTATTCATATCGACATCGACCCGTCTTCGATTTCCAAGCGCGTTAAAGTTGACGTGCCTATCGTTGGCGATGTTGCCGCTGTGCTTGATGAGCTGATTAAACTGATTAAAGCCAGCAAAGAACGTACCGATGCCACCGCATTATCGGCTTGGTGGGCGCAAATTGATGAATGGCGTAGCATAGATTGCCTCAAATTCGATCGTGCCAGCGCGATTATCAAGCCACAATTTGTGGTGCAGAAGCTATGGGAAGTGACTAAAGGCGAAGCGTTTGTGACTACCGACGTAGGTCAGCATCAAATGTGGGCGGCGCAGTATTACCCATTTAACGAACCACGCCGTTGGATTACGTCGGGCGGTTTAGGGACGATGGGCTTTGGTTTGCCAGCCGCGATGGGCGTACAATTAGCGCACCCAGATGCTCAAGTTGCCTGTGTAACGGGTGAATCCAGCATACAGATGTGCATACAAGAGCTGTCAACGTGCAAGCAATATCATATCCCAGTCAAAGTAGTGAATCTGAACAATCGCTACATGGGCATGGTGCGTCAGTGGCAAGAGTTTTTCTATGGCAATCGCTATGCGGAATCCTACATGGAATCCCTGCCTGATTTCGTCAAGCTGGCTGAATCTTACGGTCACGTCGGTATGAAAATTGAAAAGCCAGAAGACGTAGAACCTGCGTTGCGTGAGGCTTTTGCAATGAAAGAGCGTCTGGTATTTATGGATTTCATTACTGACCAAACCGAAAACGTATTCCCTATGGTGCCAGGTGGTGCGGGCATTACTGAAATGATTTTGGCGGAGGAACTATAACATGCGCCATATTATTTCGATATTGATGGAAAACGAAGCAGGTGCATTGTCTCGCGTGGCTGGGCTGTTTTCAGCACGTGGTTACAACATTGAGTCACTCACGGTAGCCCCGACCGAAGATGCTACTTTGTCACGCATGACCATCGTCACCCGTGGCTCTGAAGAAGTGATCGAGCAAATCGTCAAACAGCTTAATAAACTAATCGACGTGGTCAAGATACTAGATTTGTCCGATGGCAGCCATATCGAACGTGAGTTAATGCTAGTAAAAGTACGCGCGTTTGGTAAAGACCGTGAAGAAATGAAGCGTATGGCGGATATATTCCGTGGGCGCATTATCGATGTCACCGAAAAAACCTACACCATAGAGCTAACAGGTCCTGGCACCAAGCTGGATGCCTTTATCGAGGCGATAGACCCTGTGGCGATTTTGGAAACCGTGCGTACAGGTGCTTCTGGCATAGGGCGCGGCGAACGTATCTTAAAAGTTTAATTTTGTAGCACTATTTTTTATATAAGGAAGTTTTACATGAATGTTTATTACGACAAAGACGCTGACCTATCATTGATTAAAGGCAAAACCGTTGCCATCATCGGCTACGGTTCACAAGGTCACGCCCACGCTAACAATCTGAAAGACTCTGGCGTAAATGTCATTGTTGGTTTGCGTAAAGACGGCGCGTCTTGGAGCAAAGCCGAAGCGGCTGGTTTACAAGTTAAAGAAGTTGGCGATGCTGTTAAAGCCGCTGATTTAGTGATGTTATTAGTACCTGATGAAAATCAGCCTGACATGTACAAAGAAGAAATCGCGCCTAACCTGAAAGCAGGTGCAACCTTAGCATTCGCTCACGGTTTCAGCGTGCATTACGGCTTAATCACCCCACGCAAAGATGTGGACGTAGTGATGATAGCCCCTAAAGGTCCTGGCCACTTGGTACGTTCAACTTACAAACAAGGCGGCGGCGTACCTTCATTGATCGCTGTGTATCAAGACAACTCAGGCAAGGCGCGTGATTTAGCTTTGTCTTACGCGGCGGCTAACGGCGGCACTAAAGGCGGCGTAATTGAGACTTCATTCCGCGAAGAAACTGAAACTGACTTGTTCGGCGAACAAGCCGTATTGTGCGGTGGTTGTGTAGAATTAGTTAAAGCTGGCTTTGAAACCTTAACAGATGCTGGCTACGCACCTGAAATGGCTTACTTTGAATGCTTGCATGAGTTGAAACTCATCGTTGATTTGATGTACGAAGGCGGTATCGCCAACATGAACTATTCTATCTCGAACAACGCAGAATACGGCGAATACGTCACTGGTCCATCCGTTATTGGCGACCAAGCACGTGCGGCGATGAAAGTAGCGTTGGCTAATATTCAAAACGGCGATTACGCTAAGAGCTTCATCTTAGAAAGTAAGGCAGGCGCGGCAGGTATGCACGCTAAACGTCGTCAAAACGCAGAGCACCCAATAGAAATCGTCGGTGAAAAACTGCGCGGCATGATGCCTTGGATTAAAGCTAATAAATTAGTTGACCAAAGCAAAAACTAAAGCGGCATAAAACGAGGTCACAGACCTCGTTTTAATTTGTGGATAGCGAATAGCTAATCTACGAAAAACACGCTGGCGTGTTTTTCGTCGGTTAATTATCTTTAAGAATTGCGAATATATATGTCCGACTCGAATTACAAATCACTCATAAGTAACACAACGCAACGGCGCGGCATTTACCTATTGCCTAATTTATTCACCACGGCGGCATTATTCGCGGGCTTTTATGCCATCGTGCAGGCGATGAACGGACATTTTGAGCTGGCTGCGGTGGCAATATTTGTAGCGATGGTACTGGACGGCTTGGATGGACGTGTTGCCCGCTTAACCCATACCCAAAGCGCATTCGGTGCAGAATATGACTCACTATCTGACATGGTATCCTTTGGTGTAGCCCCTGCGCTGATTGCCTACGTGTGGGCATTAAAAGGCATGGGCAAGCTAGGCTGGATAGCGGCATTTATTTACTGCGTAGGCGCGGCATTGCGCTTGGCGCGATTTAATACGCAGCTAGACGTAGCCGACAAACGCTATTTCCAAGGCTTACCTAGCCCAGCGGCGGCGGCGTTAATTGCAGGCTTGGTGTGGGTAATGAACGAATATGGCATTGCGGGCAGTGATGTCAAATGGCTGGCGTTTGCCGTAACGCTATTTGCAGGCTTAACCATGGTCAGCAATGTGCGTTATTACAGCGGCAAAGACATTAATCTACGCCGTAGCGTGCCATTCATTGTCGTATTTTTAATCGCCATGGGCTTTGTGCTCATCGCCTACAGCCCACCTGAAATGCTGTTTGGCGTGGTCAGTCTGTATGCACTCTCGGGCTATGTCATGAGTGCTTGGGCACTACTACGCAAAAAACCAAGCGCACCTAAAGCTGAATTATAAAAACAGCTAAGTCGGCTTCTAAGCCGACAACATCCTCTAAAACCACCCAGAAAATGCGGAGCAAGTCATGCGTAGCGACCACTTAATCATCTTTGATACCACCTTGCGTGATGGCGAACAAAGCCCAGGCGCGTCCATGACCCGCGAAGAAAAAGTACGCATAGCGCGGCAATTAGAACGTATGCGCGTGGACATTATCGAAGCAGGCTTCCCCGCCGCTTCCAATGGTGATTTTGAGTCCGTCAAAGCAGTTGCTGATGCGATTAAAGACAGCACCGTTTGCGGACTAGCGCGTGCATTGGAACGCGACATCCAACGTGCAGGCGAGGCCTTGCGTGGCGCGAATTCTTCACGCATACACACCTTTATTGCCACCAGCCCTATCCATATGGAAAAAAAGCTGCGCATGTCGCCCGATCAAGTCATAGCACAGGCTGTAAAAGCAGTCACTTGGGCGCGGCAATACACTGATAACGTTGAATTTTCACCTGAAGATGCGGGGCGTTCTGAGCCAGACTTTCTCTGCCGCGTGCTCGAAGCCGTCATCGACGCAGGCGCACGCACATTGAACATTCCCGATACCGTCGGCTACAGCGTACCTGGGCAATTTGGCGAACTGATACGCAATTTGCGCGAACGCATTCCCAATTCAGATAAAGCCATTTTTTCTGTCCATTGTCACAACGACTTAGGGCTTGCTGTCGCCAATTCCTTATCAGCCGTACTCGCTGGCGCACGCCAAGTAGAATGCACCATCAACGGTTTGGGCGAACGCGCTGGCAACGCCGCACTAGAAGAAATCGTCATGGCAGTACGCACCCGCGCCGATGTATTCAACTGCACCACCCGCATAGACACCACCCAAATCGTGCCTGCATCGCGCTTGGTTGCTAGCATTACAGGGTTTGCCGTACAGCCGAATAAAGCCATCGTCGGTGCTAATGCCTTTGCACACGAATCAGGCATTCATCAAGACGGCGTGCTTAAACACCGCGAAACCTACGAAATCATGCGCGCTGAAGACGTGGGCTGGAGTGCCAACAAAATGGTGCTAGGCAAACACTCAGGACGCAATGCTTTCCGCACCCGCTTAACCGAGCTAGGCATAGATTTAGGCAGCGAAGAAGCGATTAACGCCGCTTTTGTGCGTTTCAAAGAACTCGCCGATAAAAAACATGAGATTTTTGACGAAGATTTACACGCCTTAGCCAGCGACGAAGTTGCCTCGCATAGCGTAGAAGCATACAAATTAGTCTCGCTCAAAGTCTGCTCAGAAACAGGCGAAACGCCATTGGCTCAAGTCATTATCAGCGCACACGGCGAAGAAAAATCAGCGCAAGCCACAGGCGGCGGACCCGTTGATGCCACCTTCAAAGCCATAGAACAATTAGTCAACAGCACCGCCGAGTTGCAACTATACTCAGTCAACAACATCACCACAGGCACGGACGCACAAGGCGAAGTCACCGTGCGCTTGGCAAAAGCGGGACGCATCGTCAATGGTCAGGGTGCCGATACCGACATCGTCGTTGCCTCAGCAGAGGCGTATTTAGACGCGCTAAACGGCTTATACAACAAACTGGAACGCGCACATCCACAAATATAAAAAGGAAACAGCATGGCCGCCACAGGGGAAAGAAAACTACAAATACTGCAAACACTAGCAGAAATGTTACAAATGCCAGCCGCTGAAAAAATCACCACAGCGGCATTGGCAGGACGCTTACAAGTATCCGAAGCGGCACTCTATCGCCACTTCGCCAGCAAAGCGCAAATGTATGAAGGCTTGATAGAATTTATCGAACAATCGGTATTCAGCATCATCAACAAAATCACCAGCCACGAACAAAGCGGCATGGCACAACTAGAAGCCATTACCAACATGTTACTCGGTTTCGCCGCCACCAACCCAGGCATGACCCGTGTACTCATAGGCGACGCGCTAGTGAACGAAAACGACAGATTACAAGCCCGTATCAACCAACTACACGACAGACTAGAAGCCACCCTGCGCCAAAGCCTACGCATCGCCGCCAGCCAGCAGGAAACCCAAACCGATGCCAACACCAGCGCAAACTTACTGTTATGCGTCATCATCGGTCGCTGGCAACAGTTTGCCAAAAGCGGCTTCAAACGTAGCCCAAATGCTGATTTTGCTACGCTATGGGCGGGGTT
>JABFSE010000009.1 GCA_013140765.1 Sulfuriferula sp. | reverse complement strand
TGGCTAGCTCAAATATTGCCTTCGCAAGTATCCCGTCGAGCATCCGCAAGCCGGGCAAGTATTTTGAATTCAATACCGCACTGGCGGTGCGTACCTTACCAGGTAACCTGCAAAAGACGCTGATTATCGGTCAACGGCTGGCAGCAGGTACGGTGCTGGCCAATGTGCTGACGGATGTATTCTCGGACACCGATGCGGCGACTTACTTCGGTCGCGGCTCGATGCTGCACCTGATGGTGCGTGCTGCGCTGAAAGCCAATCCGTACCTGGCATTGTCCGTGATTGCACTGGATGACGATGCGGCCAGTCTGGCAGCGACTAGCACGGTGACGATAACCGGTACTGCTACAAGTGCTGGCGTGGTAACGCTGAACATCGGCATGCAGCAGGTACAAATTGCGGTGAATACAGGTGACTTGCCCACAGCTATTGCAACAGCGCTGGTCGCACAGATTGCCAACCAGCCGGATCTGCCAGTTACGGCTGCAGCAGTTGGCGGCGTAGTAACGCTGACCGCTAAAAACAAAGGCGTATTAGCTAACCTGGCTAAGATATCGGTGACTGATACCGTGGGTACGACTACGGTGGTGGCTACTGCTTTTACCGGTGGTGCAACCGATCCGCTACTTACCGTGGTATTGCCGAGCGTATTTGCTGCTGGCCACAATATTATTGTGTCGCCGTACATTGACGTTACTAACCTGACCTCACTGCGCACGCACCTGGATGGTGTATCTGGGCCGTTAGAACAGCGTGGTGCGTTTGGTGTATATGCGCATATAGGCACGCTGGCTGCAGCGACAACGCTGGCGACGGGCATTAATAGCGGGCGCATTACCGGCTTGCTGCTGCCTAATGCTTATGATTTTGTGTATGAGGTTGCTGCGGCTTACGGCGCGGTATGTGCCAGTGAAGAGGATCCAGCGCGGCCTTTGAATACCTTGCCATTGACTGGCATTACCGCGCAGCCACTGGCTAACTGGCTGTCACGCACCGAGCAGGAGAATGCGCTGTACAACGGCGTTACCCCATCCGAGGTGGGGCCTGGCAATAAAGTGCAGATCGTGCGGGCGATTACGACTTATATACTCGACCCACAGGGCATTCCCGACATCAGCTTACTAGATCTGACTACCATCCGTACGCTGGATTATGTGCGCAAAGCTTGCCGTGAGCGTGTCGCCCTGCGCTTCCCGCGTGAGAAGCTATCGGAGCGGACTGCACCAAAAGTACGGTCTGAGCTGCTTGATGTGCTGACCAAGCTGGAAGAGCTGGAGATCGTGGAATTCGTGACAGAAAATGCGGGTGGCTTGCTAGTTGAGCGTGATCTGCAAGACCCGAACCGACTGGATGCGAAGATTCCTGCCAATGTGGTGAATGGGCTGCATGTGTTTGCTGGACGGATCGACCTGCTGCTTTAGGCGTTAAACATTGATGGCGAGGGGGTGGTTTAACGCCACCGCCATCATTAACTGGAGAATGATATGGCACTGCAAGAATATTTAGGCGCGATTGTGATGGAGGTAAACGGTCAGGAGGTAGAGATCGAAAGCCTGGACGTGACTCACAAAACTGGCCGCAAGCTGGTGAAGACCATGAACAAGACTGGCCGTGCCAAGGGGTTCGCCAAGGGTATTGGTGAGTACGACCTGAAGGTGACAGCGGTTATACCGCTGTCAGGTGACATCGACTGGGCAGGTATTGAGGGGGCGAAGATCAGTATTTACCCGCTGTCAGTTGGCGGCCAGCGTACCAGCTATTATGATTGCTTCACTATTGATGTGGGCAAAAAATATACAGTGGATGGTGAGGCTAAGCAGGATTTGTCTATGGCAGCATTGCGTGAGGTGATTGAATGATTACGCAAGTTGGGGTGTTGCCTGTGGGCATTGAAGTCGATGGTGTGGTGCATAGTGAGTTTGAGTTGCGTCCACAGCTAGTGCGCGATAGTATTGAAGCACTCAAAGATGAGCGTGCTGTAGGTAATGATAGCCTGTTTGGATTGGCTTTATTAGCGCAGCAACTAATGAAATTGGGATCGTTGCAAAAAGAACAGATTACGCTGGATTTGTTGTTGGATGCTTATGATGTAGATATGTCTGTATTGATGGAGGCCGCGGCTAGTTTGCGGGAACGCCTAAAAACCTTTCGAGGCGAAGCTAGCCAGCCTGCGCAAGCTGCAGCTACTACTGCTTAAAATAGGTTTGTCATGGTCTGATATCCAGACTATGACAGAGGTGGAGGCATTTGGATTGATTGATGCTTATGCCGAGGCTAATGGAGTGAAAACTACGGCAGACACTTATACCAAGCGCTTCAAATCAAGCAGGAAGAAAATTAGCTGAACCACAGCCCGTTATTGATCTATATCAATCAGTATGCGGCCTGTGGTTTTTTCTATGGCAAGCAGCAAGCCATATAATAAGCCACAGCAGATCCAGTAAGGTAAAAAGGTAATGGCGATGATGCCTACCCACATATTGGCAGACCAGTCGCGCGGTAGCAGCAGGCTGAGTATTAGTAGGATGGTGAGGCTGAATATATTAAGTGCCGCAAATAAACCTGGGTAAAAATAAGCCAAGCTGGCAATGTAGACAACTGCCAGCATGATGAGAATGAATGATATGGGCTTGATAATCATGATGAGAGGATGTTAATACCATGAGTGCAAATATGCAACTAGCGATGACGTTGTTACTCCGAGGTCAGGATGCTGTTTCTGCTGGATTAAATAAAACACGCAAAGCTGTATCTGGCTTGGGTGGCGTGGCACAAGGGGCAACAGGCGAGCTAAAGCGGATGTATGAGGCTGCAAATGGTTTCTCGACTGCATCTAAATTAGCAGGCTTAGTGGGTGGTACTGCGCTATTACGAGACACCGAAGATGCTGTGCTGGCTTTTCAGCGAATGCAGCTTGAACTGAAGCAGACAGCAGGGTTGACTAAGGATCAGGTGTCGCAAATTAGTGACTATGCAAAGGTATCTGCTGCTGCGATGCTGAGTACGCCTGCTGCCATGATGGAAGGGGCTGTCAATTTGGCGAATGCGGATATGAAGTGGGAAAATCTGTTACCCGTATTGAAGCAGGCAGCTAAGGATGCGGCGGCTTTTCGCGCTAGTGTTGGCGAGATGGCGAATATGGATTATGACATCAGTACAAAGATGCATATTGACAGTGCTGATCTGAGCGCGGCTCATAATATGCTGCTGTACCACGCACGTAGTGGACGTTTTGAAGCACCTGCGATGTCACGCGGTGCGCCTGAGTTATTTACCTACGCGAACAAGGTGGGTTTGGATGGAACGCAAGGTCTGAATTTGATTGGTGCGATGACGCAGGCCGTGATGAAAGGTGTTGCGCCTGACCAGCAAACAAAGGTGCTGACTGATTTTGAGCAGGGTTTTTCACATATCGTGACACCACACTATATGAAGGGGCTTAACAAGGTCGGGATTGATGTTGAAAAGTATATGCCAAATGGTAAGTTTTACGGTGAAGGCGGTGTGCAGGGCTTTACCGATTTAGTCACAGCAATGAAAAAAGCTGGGCTGGAAGATCCATTCAAAATGGCCAAGGCAGGATTTGCAGATAAAGAAACGAAAGATTTTTGGTATCAGATGATGCGCGGTTCGGATGGCTTTGCTCAAGCCATGCGTGAGGCAGAAGCAGCCGCTAAAAGTGGGCAAACAGATAAAGATCGTGCGGAGATTACTGGTAGCGCTGTTGGACAGGATGCGCAGGCGAAAGCGAAGTGGCAAGCGAAGCAATTAGATGCTACAGGTGGTGTATCAGTGTATGAGCAGGTGAAGAACAAGGCAGCAGAATCGCCTATTGCAACGGCATTATCAGCAGTAGTGCTGGGTTTGGGTGCGCGTGCTCTGTTGAAAGGCCGCCAGGCACGCGCTGAGATGAAGACAGTAGCAGCACAGGCAAGCGCATTGCATAATCAGCATGTCTTCGTGACAAATTGGCCTAAGTCGCTGGGTGTAGCGGGTACATTGCAAAAGCCAGAGTTGCCTAGCAGCACAGGTGTTCCTGGTAGTAAGGAGAGTAAATCTGCAAAGGTTGGGCGGCTGGCGACATTTGGCTTGGCAGCTGCATCTGAATTGGCGGCGGCAGGTTACGTTGGCTGGCAAGTTGGCAGTATGATTAATGATCGATTATCGGCTGAAACTGGTAATAAAATTGGTGAAATGACAGCTAAGGTGGCGGCGTTTTTTGGTAATAAGGAAGCTCAGCAGGCACTGAATATAAATCTGCATATCGATGGTAAACAGGTGGCTACTGTAGTCAATGCCCAAAACACCACACAGGCACGTCGTCACTAATCTTCAAACACCCTAGGCGGAAGCTCTTCCGCCTTAACTGGCCTCACGCGCGCGCGTAATCTGTGCGCATGGCCTGGAAAAATACCCTACTTGAAGCCTCGTTCAGAGGATTAACTTTTGACTGCATCCGTACCGATGACAGTGCTGATCGGGCTACGGCTGAGCATCTTTATCCTTATGTAGATGGCGCTGATGTGGAAGACCTTGGGCGTGGTGCGCGTAAGGTGTCTATTGAGGCAATTTTCTTTGGTGACGATTACGAGCAGCAGCTGAAGGAATTTATTCAGGCGCTGGATGTGGCTGGTGAGGGTGATCTGACGCATCCTGTGTTTGGGATGATGTTTGCGCAGCTTAACAGTTACCGTATTCACCATGAGGCCGATAACGTCGATCAGGCGAGTGTTAGCCTGGAATTCACTGAGTCCACCCCTGGACAGCCGTTCTTTGATCAATCACTGGCAACGCAGAAAGCAGATGCGATAAGCCAGCATGGCGGGATCGCTGTTGCGGCAGCAACATCTGAAGCGGGTAACGTAATAGACAAGCTGCACGCGGCTAATCCACTTGCTGCATTAAATGCACTGCGCCAGTCGATGACAGGGCCGCTCTTGGCGGCCATGTCACAAGTGCAGGGTGTATTGACGAGTGGCTTGGATGTGCTGGCTTATCCACGTGCCTGGGGCAATGATATATCTGCGCTGGTGAATGGTGTACTGGATGTGTATGCCTTCACTGATAAGGTTGCTGCTGACTGGGCTTCAGTTAAGAGCAACCTAACGCTATTTGATGTATTTAGCGCGCCGCCTTCCAGTGCCCCCGCGACAATTAGTGTGGGCAGCGTACCTACTGAGCAGCAAGCTGTTGCTGCAGCGGCGGTGACTGTTAAAGTTAATGCTGTCGTTGGATTGGCAAATTCGGCTGGTTTGGTTTTGTTGGCTGAGTCTGGTACGCCTACTCTATCGCCTCCTGAAATAAATGCGATTGCCAATGCCGTGCGCACTGGCATTGAGAGCGCGATTATTGATGTTCGCGCTATTTATCCGTTGGAGCAGAGCCGAGCTATTACCGAGCCGCTGAAAGACCAGGCATTGGCCATTCAGGATGCAGCGCGTGCGATTATTGAGATCAGACCACCGTTGGTGGTTCGTACAATTGATGCACCTGGTAATTTCCGTCTGATTGCGCATCGTCTATATGGTGATCATACACGCGCGCCTGAGCTGTTCCGCTTGAACAATATACGGCTGCCAAATTTTATCCAGCAAGGAGATCAGCTCAATGCCTACGCCAGCTGAAAACGTCTCGCTGTTGATTGGTGGCAAGGCGCATGACAAGTGGGAATCTTATGATATTGATTCTGACCTGCAAACCCCTGCAGATGCTTGGCAAGTGTCGTTTGGTCTGCCTGTTGGCGCGTTGCCAGATGCTGTTGTTGAGGGTGCGGCAGTCGAGGTGCGGGTTGGTAGCGATACGGTGATGGTTGGACGTATTGATGAGATTACCGAGGAGATAAGCCACGGCAGCCATACGCTTGGGTTGTCTGGTCGGGACGGTGCGGCGATATTGCTGGATTGCTCTGCGCCTATCTTTACCGCGCAGCAAGTAAGTCTTGCAGATATTGTCGCAAAAATCGTGCGGCCGCTCGGCATCACAAAAATCAAAATTGATGCAGATAGTACGTTAATCCGCAACAAGGTGAATGTGGAGCCAGGTGATACGGCCTGGGATGCGTTGACCCATGCAGCTGAGGCGAATGGGTTATGGCCGTGGTTTGCGCCTGATGGCACGCTGGTTGTGGGTGGTCCTGATTATACCAATGCGCCTGTGGCGACACTGATTATGCGTCGTAGCGGCAAGGGTAATAATGTAAAGAGTCTGGCGCGTCAGCGGTCTGTGCAAGATAGATACAGTGTGGTGACTGTACTTGGCCAAGCGCATGGCACCAGTACTGAAACGGGTAAGAATAATCTGCGTGGTAGCTATACGGATACGGGTATGACATGGAATCGCCCCAAGATTGTGACGGATAGTGAAGCCGATAGTGTAGCTGTGTGCCAGGATCGTGCGCGTAAGTTGATTTCTGATGGTCGTTTGAAGGGTTACACATTGACGGCTAAGGTTAAGGGGCATCGTATTGTTGCGCCTGGCCACCCAGGGGATGGTTTGTTGTGGACACCTGGCCAGCGTATCTATGTGGTATCTGAGCCGCATGGGATTGATGCGATATTTTTCCTGATGGCGCGCAAGTTTACGGGTAGCCGTCAGGGTGGAACAGAAACAACGCTGACGCTGAAGGAAGATAAGGTGTGGGTGTTGGATGCACATCCGCATAAAGGTAAGCATCGTCGCGGCAAGAATGCATTGTCTGGCCAGATTGTGCAACCAGGAGATGCGGGATGATCGCGCAAATTGACAAGCGTATTGCCCGTGCTCTTGGCGGCATTCGCCAAGCATTTCGCGGCGTGCTGACCTTGGTTAAATCTGCTGGTGCTGTGCAGTTGGTGCAGGTCGATGGGCTGGCTGGTGAGCAGCTGCAGGATGCCGAGCTGTTCCAGCATTTTGGGTTCACCAGCAACCCACCTGCAGGGGTCATGGCTATCGTGCTGCCGATTGGGGGCAAGACTGCCCACGGTGTCGTGATTGCTACAGAGCATACGACTTTTCGCAAGCGCAACCTTGCACCAGGTGAGGCGGCGATTTATGACAGCCTTGGCCAGTGTGTGTACTTGACGCAGGCGGGCATTGTGATCGATGGCGCTGGCTTGCCGATGACTATCCAGAATACGCCGTCTGTGACCGCGAACACGCCGCAATTCAACATCTCTGGCAATTTGAATGTTGGCCAGAATATCGTGGCGCAAGGTGATATCAGCGACCACGGAAACAAAACGATGTCGGGCATGCGTGTTACTTACAACGGCCATACTCATACTGATCCACAAGGTGGCAGTGTGGGTACGCCTAGCGGGACGATGTGATGGACGCGCTAATCGATCCCGTTACCCGTGATTACGTCTTGGTGAATGGTGTTCCGACCCATGACCCTGCTGGCGGCTTGGCTAATGCCGTCTATCTGCGCCTGATGACGCCACTGGGCAGCTATTGGGCTGATGCGACGCTGGGCAGCCGTTTGCATGAGCTGCAGCGTGAGAAGGATGTGGCGCGCGTTGCGGTTCTGGCTCGCCAATATTCAGAACAGGCGCTGGCTTCGATTAAGGCCGATGGCCGCGTGACGGATATATCTGTCACTGTGGATCGCCCTGGTACTGGCTGGATGTACTTATATATTCAGGTAACTGCCGCCAGCGGTGAGCAGTTGCCTTTTACTTACCCCGT
>JABFSE010000012.1 GCA_013140765.1 Sulfuriferula sp. | reverse complement strand
GGTTATCGGCGCGGCGATGCGTAAACTCGTCCACCTTATCTATGGCGTAGTGAAGTCTGGCAAGCCATTTGATGCTAATTTCGCTAATAAGGGGCTTGCTATTCAAGACGGTATCTGACCCCATAAAACCCATAAAACCCATAAAACCGCCCACTGTGAAAATAAGCATTTTTTATCCACGAAAGACACGAAAAGGTTTGTTTTATCGTGGTGGTGTTAGGTGTTTTTCGTGGATATGGTTTTGCATTGTGTTGGCGAATTCGTTATGCCCGATTTACTGTCCGATACGCAATGCCAATTCAGCCGCTTTGCCCGTGTAGCTCGCTGGGGTCATGGCGAGTAGGCGTTGTTTGTCGGCTTCTGGAATTGCCAGCCCGCTGATGAATTGATGTAAGCTTTCGCGGTTGATGCCTGATTTGCCGCGTGTGAGTTCTTTTAGTTGTTCGTAAGCGTTGGGTACGTTGTAGCGGCGCATGACGGTTTGGATGGGTTCTGCTAACACTTCCCAGTTGTGGTCTAAATCGTCGGCTAAACGTGCTGGGTTGGCTTCGAGTTTGTTTAATCCGCGTAGGCAGGAGTCGAATCCTAGCAGTGCGTAACCTAATGCCACACCCATGTTGCGCAGGACGGTGGAGTCGGTTAAGTCGCGTTGCCAGCGGGAGACGGGGAGTTTTTCTGCGAGGTGGCGTAGTAGTGCGTTGGCGATGCCTAGATTGCCTTCTGCGTTTTCAAAGTCTATAGGGTTGACTTTGTGCGGCATGGTGGATGAGCCGATTTCGCCTGCTTTGACTTTTTGCTTGAAATAGCCGACGGAAATATAACCCCAGATGTCGCGGTTCAGGTCTATGAGCACAGTGTTGACGCGGCTGATTGCGTCGAATAATTCTGCCATGTAGTCGTGCGGTTCGATTTGTATGGTGTAGGGGTTGAAAGTCAGCCCTAGACCAGTGACGAAGCGTTGCGCGAAATTTTCCCAGTCTATGTCGGGGTAGGCGGATAAGTGGGCGTTGTAGTTGCCCACTGCGCCGTTGATTTTGCCTAGCATCGGCACGCTGTTGATTTGGTCAGCCTGGCGTTGCAGGCGGTAAACGACGTTGGCCATTTCTTTGCCTAATGTCGTCGGCGAAGCGGGTTGGCCGTGGGTGCGCGAGAGCATAGGCACGGTGGCGTGTTCGTGGGCGAGGTCGGTTAGGCGGGTGATGACGTTGTTGAGTGTTGGCAATATGACTTGTTCGCGTGCGGCTTTTAACATCAGTGCGTGCGAGAGGTTGTTGATGTCTTCTGAGGTGCAGGCAAAATGGATGAATTCGTTGACTTTGGCGATTTCGGGATTGCTGGAGAAGTGTTCACGCAGGAAATACTCTATCGCTTTTACGTCATGGTTGGTAGTGCGCTCTATGGTTTTGATGTTTTCGGCATGGATTTCAGAAAAATTCGCGGCTAATTCATCGAGTTCGGCGATAGTTTCTACTGAAAACGCAGGCACTTCGCTAATCGCTGGCTCGGCTGCGAGGGCTTTGAGCCATTCGATTTCTACGGTGACGCGGTTGCGGATTAAGCCGAATTCGCTGAAATGAGCGCGTAATGCTTCAACTTTAGCGGCGTAACGTCCATCCAGTGGGGAGAGTGCGGTGAGGGCTGACAGGCTCATGGTAATTAAATCTATGGGTGAAAAAATGTAATTTTACCGTAAACCGTCGCCGCTGGCTGGAGTGCGTGATGAAAATCTGTATAGTGATGGGTTTGCTGTTCGTGCTGGTCGATAAATGACAACTGCTGTTGAAATTTTGCGTAGTGTTTTTGGGTATCCTGCCTTTCGTGGTCGTCAGGCGGAGATAGTCGCGCACGTTGCCAGCGGCGGTGATGCGCTAGTGCTGATGCCGACGGGTGGCGGCAAATCGCTGTGTTATCAGATTCCTGCTTTGCTGCGTTCAGGCACGGGCGTGGTGGTGTCGCCGCTGATTGCGTTGATGCACGATCAAGTGATGGCATTGCGTGAGGTCGGTGTGCGGGCGGCATATCTGAATTCGGCTTTGTCGGCGGCTGAGGCGAGTGCGGTCGAGCGTGAGTTTATTCAGGGCAAGCTGGATATGCTTTATGTCGCGCCTGAACGATTGGTCACGGCGCGGTTTATGGCGTTGCTGGCGCGGGCGGAGCTGGCTGTATTCGCCATAGATGAGGCGCATTGCGTGTCACAGTGGGGGCATGATTTCCGTCCTGAATATATTGCGCTGTCGGTGTTGCACGAGCAGTTCCCCAATGTGCCGCGCATTGCGCTGACGGCGACGGCGGATGCGGCGACGCGGGCGGAGATTATCAGCCGTTTGCAACTCGAAGACGCACAGCAGTTCGTATCCAGCTTTGACCGCCCGAATATACGTTATCAAATCGTTGAAAAAAATGACCCGCGCAAGCAATTACTGGCGTTTATACAAGACGAACATCCGCGTGATGCGGGCATCGTTTATTGTTTGTCGCGGCGCAAGGTGGAAGAAATGGCGGAATGGCTGGTTAAACACGGTATCCGTGCCATGCCTTACCACGCGGGGATGGATGTGGAGACGCGGCGGCGGCATCAGGATACGTTTTTGCGTGATGATGGCATCGTTATGGTGGCGACGATCGCATTTGGTATGGGCATAGATAAGCCCGATGTGCGTTTTGTCGCGCATCTGGATTTGCCTAAAAGTATAGAAGGTTATTATCAGGAAACAGGTCGTGCAGGGCGTGATGGTGCGCCTGCTAATGCGTGGATGGCATACGGGCTGAACGATGTGGTGCAACAGCGGCGGATGATAGAAAGCGGCGAAGCGCAGGCGGAATTCAAGCGTGTGGCGCAGACCAAGCTGGACGCGTTGTTGACGTTGTGCGAAGCGGCACGTTGCCGTCGCGTGCATTTGCTGACCTACTTTGGCGAGGCGGCGGAGCCTTGCGGTAACTGCGATGTGTGTTTGTCGCCGCCTGCCACTTGGGATGGTACGGTGGCGGCGCAAAAGGCGTTATCGACAGTTTATCGTACGGGGGGGCGTTTTGGCGCGGGGCATTTGATAGACGTGTTATTAGGACGGAGCACCGATAAAGTCGAGCAGTGGGGGCATCAAAGTCTGAGCGTGTTTGGTATCGGGCAAGACTTGGATGAGGCGACGTGGAAAGGCGTGTTGCGGCAGTTGATGGCGCATGGATATTTGAATGTGGATCATGATGCTTTTGGTGCGCTGGTGCTGACAGCGGCGAGTCGCGCTGTGCTCAAGGGTGAAGTGCAGGTGTGGATGCGTAAAAGTGCGGCAATCAAGCCTGTTAAAAAAGGCTCAACGCGACCGCTTGCCGCGCCTGCGAATGCGGCTGATGATGCGCTGTTTGAAAAACTGCGAGTATGGCGACAAGCCGCCGCACGCGAACATAATGTGCCTGCGTATGTTATTTTCCATGATGCGACTTTGGCACAAGTGGCACAACGTCGTCCGACTAGCCTGAATGAACTGGGCGAAATTTCGGGTATAGGCGCACGTAAGCTGGAAGCCTATGGGGCTGGGATGTTAGCGGTGATAAACGCCGTGGTATGATATAGCCTCAATATCAATAGGGATGCTATTTTGAATACAAATAATAATGATGTGTTGCGTAGCGTGCGTTACGCTTTGGATTTGCCTGATGCAGCGATTGCAAACATGGTGCAATTAGCGGGCGGTGAATTGGCGGTCAGTGATATTGCTGGTTTGCTGAAAAAAGATGATGAAGCAGATTATGTTTATTGTGAAGATGAATTGTTAATGCGTTTTCTCGATGGCTTAATTATCACCAAGCGCGGCCCTAGCGATAAGCCCGCCGTGCCTGCGCAGTTGAGCAATAATCTGATATTGAAAAAACTGCGTATTGCGTTTGAGCTAAAAGAAGACGATATGCACGATATTATTGCGCTGGGTGGATTTGAGTTGTCCAAGCCTGAGCTGAGTGCGTTATTTAGAAGCACGGATAATAAAAATTATCGTCATTGCGGCGATCAGATATTGCGCTATTTCCTGCGTGGTTTGAGTATTCGTCTGCGAGGCTAAATTGCAAACTGATACTAAGGCTAACGACCCGTTGCATGGCGTGACGCTGGAAATGATATTGACGCAATTGCTGGCGCGTTATGGCTGGGCTGAAATGGGGCGGCAAGTCAATGTGCGCTGTTTTACGTCTGACCCTAGCATTAAATCCAGTCTTAAATTTTTACGCCGCACGCCGTGGGCGCGGGCTAAAGTCGAGGCTTGGTATGTGGATGCGGTGCGTGATGGCGATTTAGAGGGCTAGAAAAATAATGGATAGAAATAGCTTATTAACCGCTACTAGAGCTGAGTTTTTACAGCTGTATTTAAGCGCATTTGATGCGCTACGTCCTCTGTGTATAGAAACAGCATTCCAGCTGGCGGATACTAGCCGTTCGTCAACAGAGCAACATCACTTACTGACTGCGCGTGGTGTTTTGATGCAACGCCACGGGCTATTAAAGCAACATTTGCAAAATAGTATGGCGCATTTGCTAAACCGCAGTTTGCAAACGACTTATAGCACGGAACGCCCAGTTTTTGCTGCGGGGGCAAGCAGTTTGTCATTATCCTTAGTGGATACTAATGATTTTGAGGATACGTTACAGTTGGTGGCGTTCACTGATAAATTTCGCCGTGAGTCTGATGAACAATTGCGTGATTTGAATATACGCGTGGCGGTGCTGTTTGGGCAGGATGATATTAAAGAGCGTGAAAATCCATTTCGTCCTTATTTGATAGCGCGAGCGTTATCCGATGCGGCAGAAAACATGGCACTACCTACTGAGCTGGCGCAAACGCTGAGTAATTTAATGGCGGAGGCGATGACGGCGCAAGTCGATGGGATTTACGCGGGCGTTAATGCGTTTTTATCCGCGCGTGGCGTGGCGGCGCAATTGCCTTTGAAAATTAAAAAAACACCTGATGCAACGCCGATTCAGCCTAGTTCAATCGTGGGTACTGCAATAGATACCGCAATAGACGATGCGCCACCAACACAAGCCCTTGCCATGTCGAGGATGGTGCAACAGGCGGCAGATGCAAATCAGGCGAGTATAGATGAGGTGTTGCGGACGATTAGCAGTATGGCGAATAACGCGGCGCGTCAGGCTGTGTCGCCGTCTGTACCTAGTGGTGCGGCGAGCCAGATGATGGGCGGCGGGCACGAGGAAAAAATAGATAAATTATTAAGTATGATGCAGCAATACAGTAGTGGCGTGGTGACGGCAGATGCGTCTGTACAGGCTAATGCGTCACCGATGATGGGCGCGTCGCCGCCTGTCATGATGTCGCGTTTGTTGGATGGTTTGCGTAATAGAGCGGCGGGTGGGCAAGCTGGCGCAATAAGTAATACGGATAATAATAGTGTGAGCCATGCTGAGGCTGGCTCATCCGCAAATCACGGTGATGCGCCAGCACCTACGCATTGGCTGAATGGTGTGCAAAAGGTCGGCTTGGCATTGCGGCAGTTTTTTGCAGGGGAAAATAGTGGTGCAGGTGGGGTAGCTGTGCCGCGTGTGTTGACGGTTGCGTTAGCGCAGAACGTAGATGATTTATTGCGCACGCAAACGCCAACTGTGCAAGATATGACGGCGGCGGATGGGCAGATTCGTAATGTGCTGCTGGAACGCCGTGCGAGTTTGATTGCGCAGACGGAAGTCGTCGATGAGCAAATGACGATAGATGTTGTGGCAATGTTGTTTGAATTCATCCTCAAAGATCATCGTGTGCCTGCTGAAGTGCGGGCGCAGTTGGGACGATTGCAGTTTTTGGTGTTGAAAATGGCGTTGCGGGATGCGACTTTATTGACGCAAAAAGGGCATCCAGTACGTTTGTTGATTAACCGCATCGGCACTATTTCTGTGGGTTTGAAGCAGATAGACCCTAGTAGTGAGCGTGTGGGCGGCGAGATTTGCCGTATTGTTGAATCTTTGCTGGATAACGCAACGCAACAGCCTAAAGAGTTTTCTGCCCATTTTGCACGGATGCTGGATGATTTTGATAGCTTTGTCGCGGTTGAGTTGCGTAAAAACGATGAGCAAATCAATCGCGCTGTGTTGGCTGTTGAAGAAATTAAAAACCGTACTTTACGATTTGCGCATATTTCTGCGCAAATGGCAGAGCTGTTATCTGATTTTAGGATAGATGCGTATTTATACAGCTTTCTGACCGATGTTTGGGTGCAGGTGATTGAGCAAGCTGAGGTGCATGACCTTGTTCGTGCGCAGCGTTTCCGTGCGCTCGTGCCCGATTTGATTTGGAGTCTCGCACCTAAGACCGATAGTTTTGATCGCGGTAGTTTATCGGCGATTTTACCAATTATGATTAACACTTTGCGTGATGGTATGGCATCCATCAGTTGGCCGCAAGATAAACAGCAAACATTGTTGGATTGGTTGTTTGAAGCGCATGGTCGCGCTTTACGCACGTCTGTGGATTTAGATGCTTTTCAAGTGCCTAGCCTGCTTAATATGCACAACACGTTTGAGTCGTTGCTAGATCAACGACTGGCTGCTGACAAGCCATTGTCAGCAAAGGCTTTGTTAGCGGCAGAAAAAGCATTGAAAGCGACGGCTGTGACCCAAGTGGGTGCGGCAGTGCAGGACTTTAGCCAGTTAGCTGAAAATGAAGTATTGGCATCATTGGCGTTGGATGATATTGATAGCGTCGATATGGATGAGGCGGGCATAGACCGCGCTGAAGATGAAAGTGTGAGTGAGCGTTTATATAACGGTGTGAGTATAGAAATTAAGCTGAGTGCAGTGCCGATGTTGGCAAAACTGAGCTGGATGAGCGAGGATGCGGGTAATTTGCTATTGAGTTTGGATGAACAGGCATTGCCGATGATGATGAGCTTGCGGGCTTTTAAGCGTTTGTATAATCGCGGTCGGGTGCGCTTTCTGGAAGATGATATGCTGTTCGAGCGGGCGGTAAAATCATTGCTCGATAGTGCTGAACAAATGGATATGGACGAGATTGAATAAGGTTTTAATACGCATATTGGGTAAAACGCTGATTTTGCCATTTCGAGTACAGTTGGCGCAAATAGGCGGCGCGTATAAACCTTACTTACGTATTTTAGACACGGCGGAGTTAGCGCGGTTTAATTTGCGTGGGCTTACGCCTGAGATGTTTTGTGTGAACATCGCTGATCAAGTCAATATGCGTGGTTTGTTATCGGGTGTGGTGGAAAACGAGCAACAAATTGCTGTGGCGCGTTGGTTAATAGATGCAGACGAGTATCAAGCGGCGTTGCAGATTAAGCCTGACCATTATTATTGGCAGGCGCGATTGGCGCAGTTGGACGGTTATATTGCGAGCTTGGATGATGAGTTTATTGAGTTTGAGATGCGTGCTGTGGTGGCGGATTACGGTGTCAGATTGACGGTGGTGACGGCGAATATAGGCGACAAAATCGCGCCTTATTTGTGCTATCAGTTTGATACTTATCGCGCTGATGAATGGCAGGGTATTGCGCCTGCCGAGGGTTTTTTAGCTACTTTGCGCGACCATCTGGCGCAGATGTTGCACGCGATAGCGAATGCGGGCGTAGTGCTCACTGCGATTATTGATGAAACGGATTATGCGGGCAGTGCCCCATGTTGAGGATATGAGTATGAATGATGTAGTAAAACAGGCAGGTAATACAGGCGATTTGCGTGCGGATTCGTTGTATTACCATGAGTTTCCTACCCCTGGTAAATTGTCTATAGAGGTGTCAAAGTCCGCCGCTACTCAGCGCGATTTGGTGCTGGCTTACAGCCCTGGCGTGGCTGAACCCGTGCGTGAGATTGCGGCTGACCCTGAAAACGCTTATCGCTATACGATGAAAGGCAATCTGGTTGCCGTGATTTCTAACGGTACGGCGATATTGGGTTTGGGTAATTTGGGTGCGCTGGCTTCTAAACCTGTGATGGAAGGCAAGGCGTTGTTATTTAAGAAATTTGCGGATATTGATGCGATAGATATAGAAGTTTCTAGCGAAGATACCGAGGTGATTATCAGCACGATTGCCAATATCGCGGTGAGTTTTGGCGGCATCAATCTGGAAGATATTGCCGCGCCTGCGTGTTTTGAGATAGAAGATAGATTAAAAGCGATGCTTGATATACCTGTGTTTCATGACGATCAGCATGGTACGGCGATTATTGTGGCGGCGGGGTTGGTCAATGCGCTGAAAATTTCGGGTAAAAAGTTAGCCGACGTGCGTATCGTGCTGGTTGGCGCGGGGGCGGCGGGGACGGCTTCATTGCGCTTGTTACTGGCGATGGGGGCGGATAAAGCCAAGCTATTGGTCGTCGATAGAGTCGGTGTGTTGCACACGGGGATGACGGATTTGCCGCCGCACCATGCTTTTTTTGCGGCAGACACGAGCGCACGCACCTTGGCTGATGCTTGCGTCGGTGCGGATGTGTTTATCGGTACGTCTGCGCCTAATTTGCTCACACCAGAGATGCTGGCAAGCATGGCGGCCGACCCCGTGGTATTCGCCATGGCGAACCCTGATCCTGAAATTACGCCAGAGCTCGCCAAAGCCACACGCGACGATGTGATTATTGCAACGGGGCGTTCGGATTACCCTAATCAAGTGAATAATGTATTGTGTTTCCCGTACTTATTCCGTGGCGCACTCGATGCACGCGCAAAAGCGATTACCGATGAAATGAAAATGGCGGCAGTTCATGCGATAGCCGCATTGGCTCACGAGCCTGTGCCTGACGAAGTGTTAAAGGCTTATAACCTGACTGAGCTATCATTCGGTCGCGAATATATTTTGCCTAAACTCACCGACCCACGCCTGAAAGCGCGTGTCGGTATGGCGGTTTATCAAGCGGCTAAGGCTGGTTAAGTAAAATAAGCAGGCTACGAAAACCGCACTTCTAGCCGCTTACCCAATGCCGCCGCATATTTGCGTAATGTCGCAAGCGATGGTGAGGGCGTGCCAGTTATCAGCGCGTTTTCTAGGCGTGCGATAGCAGGGGCTTTTGTCCCCATGCGTTCGGCCACTTGCGCTTGGGTTAAGCCTGCCTCTTTGCGTGCTTTTAGAATCGCATCGAACATCGGCATTTCTTCGCGTTCCAAGCGTTCATACTCAGTACGGAATATGGGGTCTTTCATCCATTTCGAGCGCATTTCTAAATATGTCATGGTGGGTGCTTTATCATCCATTTTTAATTTCCTTTAATCGTTTTTCAGCAATCCGCCGCTCATTTGGCGAGGTTCTTTGGGTTTTTTTCACAAACGAATGCAACATCACAATACGCTTATCTAGCCGTGTGCAATAAAACACCCGGGCGATACCTTCTGCGCTTTTCAAGCGCAACTCAAACAAACCACCACCAAAGGCTTCGGTATGAGGCTCACCCAAATTTGGACCGTGTAAAAATCACTAGTGTATTTCATGGCTTAAATAATAACATATCAGTTATCAAACGCGAGCTATGACCACTCATCAACAACATGCGCTACAGCACAACCGCTGGCACTCATTGCCAACCATAACGTCGTGTGTAATAGCTTTTCATGAGCTGGGTTAAGCCCATGTAGCTCAGTAAAATAGCGATTAGGTAGGGGAAATAGCTGAGGGGCAGGGCTTGTAGTTTGAAGTAATGGGCTATGGGTCCCATGACGATAAATAGCCCTATGGCGACTACTGCGCTACTCATGAATAGCAGTAGTCCGCTGGGGCGGCTTTGGATAAAGGGGATTTTGCGTGTGCGTATCATTTGGACTATGAGGGTTTGGGAGAGTAGCCCTTCTATAAACCAGCCTGATTGGAATAAGGTTTGATGTTCTGGGCTGTTGGTTGAAAACACAAACCACAGTAAGGCAAATGTGGTGACATCAAAAATAGAGCTGATAGGGCCAAAAAATAGCATGAAACGGCTGATTTCATTGGGTTGCCAGTGTTGTGGCTGTTTGAGTAGTTCTTCGTCCACATTGTCAAATGGAATGGCGATTTGCGAAAAATCGTAGAGTAAGTTTTGTACTAATAAGTGCAATGGCAACATTGGCAAAAAGGGTAGGAACGCGCTGGCAATGAGCACAGAAAAAACATTGCCAAAGTTAGAGCTGGCTGTCATTTTGATGTATTTGAGCATGTTAATGAAGGTTTTACGACCTTCGATTACGCCTTGTTCCAACACCATTAAACTGCGCTCTAGCAGGATAATATCGGCCGCTTCTTTGGCAATATCGACTGCGCTATCCACAGAAATACCTATGTCAGCGGCGTGTAGCGCAGGTGCGTCGTTGATGCCGTCGCCCATGAAACCAACAACGTGGCCGTTGGCTTTGAGTGCACGCACGATGCGTTCTTTGTGTATGGGCGAAAGTTTGGCGTAGAGGTTGTTTTGTTCCACGGCTTGGGCGAGCTGAACGTCGCTCATGGTTTCTATTTGCGTCCCGAGTAGCACGCCTGTAATCGGCAGACCGACATCGTGGCAGACTTTGCGTGTCACTAACTCGTTGTCGCCAGTGAGCACTTTGACGTGTATGCCATGTGCTTTGAGTGCGGCCAGTGCGGGCGCGGTGGATTCTTTGGGTGGGTCGAGGAAGGCGATAAAGCCGATTAAAGTGAGCTCGGTCTCATCGGCTAGGCTGTAATTATCTTGTGTGGTGGGGGTGGCTTTTACGGCGACGGCGACTACGCGTAAGCCATCGCTATTCATTTTAGTAGTGAGTTGGGCAATGTCGGCGAGGATAGCGGGTGTGATGCTGTGCTGTTCGTCGCCTTGTTGTACATGCGTGCAGATGTTGAGAATTTCTTCTATTGCGCCTTTGCATATCAATTCATGATGATCGTCGCGTGCGGAAACGACGACAGACATGCGTCGTCTATGAAAATCAAATGGGATTTCGTCTATTTTGCGATATTGTTGGGTGATTTGCAGATTGTGTGCGATAGCCACGTTTTCCAGTACGGCGACATCTAGCAGGTTTTTTAGTCCTGTTTGGTAGTAGCTGTTCAAATAGGCGTAGGTGAGTACGTCTGCTGATACCGCGCCATGTACGTCTATGTGTTGCGCGAGTACGATTTTATCTTGTGTGAGTGTGCCTGTTTTATCGGTGCAGAGTACGTCCATTGCACCAAAATTTTGTATGGCATCTAAGCGTTTAACGATAACTTTTTGTTGCGATAATTTCACTGCGCCTTTGGCTAAGGTCGAGGTGACTATCATCGGTAACATTTCTGGCGTGAGTCCGACGGCGACAGAAATGGCAAACAGCATGGCTTCCAGCCAATCGCCTTTAGTGTAGCCGTTGAGCAGGAAGACGATAGGAACCATGATGAACATAAAACGTATCAATAACCAGCTGACTCGACTCACGCCTTGCTGGAATGCCGTGGGTGCGCGGTCTATGCTGACGACGCGTTCAGCCAAAGCACCAAAATAGGTGTGTTTGCCCGTGGTAATGACTAATGCGGTGGCTGAACCACTGATGACATTGGTTCCCATAAATAAGATGTTGTCCAAGTCCAGCGGATTATTGATGGTGGGCGTTGATAATTGCGCGTATTTTTCGACAGGCAGTGATTCTCCTGTCATGGCGGATTGGCTGATAAATAAGTCTTTGGCAAACAGCACACGGCAATCAGCGGGTATCATGTCGCCTGCTGACAATAGTGTAATGTCACCAGGCACGAGCTGTTTAATGGGTATTTCGGTGCGCTTTGCTGGGCTAATGGGTGCAGGTGCGACCAAATTGCGTCGTAATACGGTTGCGGTATTGCTTACCATGGCTTTGAGCTTGTCGGCGGCTTGGTTGGATTTGGATTCCTGCCAAAAGCGCAGCACGGTGGATAAAATTATCATACTGCTGATAACAATGGTAGCCTTCATGTCGCCAGTCACGTATGAAACTAGCGCGAGCAGGGTCAGTAGTAGATTGAATGGATTGCGGTAGCTGTGCCAGATGTGTAGCCAGGCTGACGGTGGCTTTTCTTGCTCAATTTCATTATGCCCTGCGTGTATGCGTATTGCCGCTGCTTCGTTATCGGTCAAGCCTTCGGGATGGGCGTGCATACTGGCTAATAATGTGGGCGTATCGGTGCGAGCAGCGTGGTTGAGCGTGTGCGCTAGGCTGGGTGGAACCTCTTTGTTTACGCCTGTTGCGACCACGCTCCCGAGCAGGGTTAAGCGTCGAAATAAGCGATGAAGTCGGCGTGGGCGGGTTAAGCGTATGAATGTGCTAAAGAGAGCCATGACGACATCCTTATGGTGGGCTAGGCTTTATTATGCTGGGCTTTGCTGACATCGGACTGTCATCTATATGACATTTTGTGGCTGTTGGTTCGCGATTAAATGTTGCGCCAGTGTGAGCCAGTTATTTTCACTGATACTCTCAACCGTTAAATGCTGGGCCTGCTCATAGCCAGGGTAATGTTGGGTGATGGATTTGGTGTAGTGTGGGTCGTAGTGGCGCGTGAGTAAGTCGCTGATAAGCGTATCCCATTGCGCTTGGTCTATCCAGTCTTGCCATTGCTGGATTTGGGCATGACCGTGACGTGCGGTGAGGTGGCTTAATTTTTGTTTAAGTATGTGTGGATGCTGTAAATAATAAGCGTAGTCGGCTTTGAGCAGGTCTATGCGTAAATCATGCGCGGTGTCTAGGCGTAAGCATTGCGCGGATTGCCACATGCTGGCGACTAATTGTTCAGGGACGCGCACATTGCCTACTTTCTTACTCTCGGCTTCTATATAAACGGGTTGGTCGGCTGTGAATTGACGTAACTGCGCCCACACTAGGCTGTCGAACATTTTTTGACTGGGCTGGGCTACGTCAGGAATGTTGCCCAAAATAGAGCCGCGATGCAGGGCTATTTTTTCTAAGTCCAGCACTTGCTCACCTTGTTGTTGTAAGGCTTGTAATAAATGGCTTTTGCCCGTGCCTGTCATGCCGCAAATGACAACGAGCTTTAATTTAGCAGGAATGTCGGCTAAATCTTTTAATACGCTGCGTCGATAGCTTTTATAGCCGCCGTCCAGTTTGCCTGCCCGCCAGCCTACTTGATTGAGTATGTGCGCCATTGCGCCGCTACGACTGCCGCCGCGCCAGCAATAGATGAGTGGACGCCAGTTCTTTGGTCGATTGGCAAAGTGGTTTTCTAAGTGATAGGCTATATTGCGGGAAATCAGTGCCGCACCTACTTTTTTGGCTTCAAAATCAGATACCTGTTTGTATAGCGTACCGACAATGGCACGTTCTTCGTTGCTTAATACAGGGTGGCTTACCGCGCCTGGGATGTGGTCTTCGGCAAATTCAGCGGGTGAGCGCACGTCGATAATCTCGTCAAAGTCGGCTAACTGTGCTACGGTAATGGGGTCTGTTTTTCTCACTTTGGTTTCCATTATGAACAATATCAAATTAACGCAATACTCGCACGGCGGCGGGTGTGGTTGCAAAATCGCGCCGTCGGTATTGAGTGAAATTCTGGCAAAAATGCCTAGTCGTGTAATCAGCAAAGACTTGCTGGTGGGCACAGAGTCTAGCGATGATGCGGCAGTATATCGTTTGAATGATACACAAGCCATCATCGCCACGACGGATTTTTTTATGCCTATCGTTGATGACCCGTTTGAATTCGGTCGTATTGCGGCGACGAATGCAATTTCGGATATTTATGCGATGGGCGGCACGCCGATTATGGCACTGGCAGTGGTGGGTATGCCGATAGATAAGTTACCTATCGACGTTATTCAGGCGATACTGGCGGGCGGCGAGTCGGTGTGTGCGGATGTGGGTATTCCTATCGCGGGTGGGCATTCTATAGATGCGCCTGAGCCGATTTATGGTTTGGTTGCGTTAGGACTGGTGCACCCTGATAAGGTCAAGCGCAATAGCCATGCGCGTGCGGGCGATGTGTTGATTTTAGGCAAGGCGTTGGGCGTGGGGATTATGAGCGCGGCGTTGAAAAAAGGCGAACTGTCGGCACTGGGTTATGAGCAAATGCTGGCCAGCACCACCAAGCTCAATACGCCAGGTGCTACGCTGGTGGATATGGACGATGTGCATGCTTTGACCGACGTGACGGGGTTTGCTTTGTTAGGGCATTTACTGGAGGTTTGTCGCGGGTCAAAATTAGCGGCAGAAATTGATTTTGCTGCTGTGCCTGTGTGGTCAGAGGCGTTGAGCTTGGCGCAGCAGGGTTATGCACCAGGGGCGGCGGCGCGTAATTGGAACAGTTACGGGCATGATGTGAGTTTGCCAGCGACAATGTTGGATTGGCAAAAAAACTTGCTGTGTGATCCGCAAACAAGTGGGGGATTGTTGGTCAGCTGTGCGCCTGATGCGGTGGCGGCGGTGTTGGCTGTTTTTCAGGCGCAGGGTTTTGAGCAAGCCTGTGTTATCGGACATTTGCAAGCGGGCGCGGCGAAAGTGACGGTGATTTAGTTGGATAATAAGCCCGCAAACGACGTAGCCGCGACGGTGGATGTCGCTTATACGCGTTTGTTGCGGCATAACCCGAAATCATTCCTCAAGCTGATATTGATAGGTTTTTCTTTGGTGTTATTGCCACTGATTATTGCGCTGGTTGACAGTGCGGTCACTATCAATCAATTAGCTGAACAAAGTCGTCAAGCGGTCTATCAAGCGACTCAAATTGCGCACAGTAGCCGCGTATTGGCGGATGAGATTGTGGCGATGGAACGCAGTGCGCGGCAGGCGATGATTTTGGATGATGATGGGCTGTTAGAAGGCTATTTTCATGCTCACGATAAGTTTGCCAAAGCGGCGGCGGAGCTGGCTGCGCTTAATTTAAGTAGTGCGCAAAAGCAGGGGCTGTTGCAATTACAAAAAAATGAGCTGGCTATTTTTACGCAAGTGAACGCCAGTCGTGCTACCCCCGCAAAACTGCAAGATAGCGTATCTGGTTTTTCTCAGTTGTTAGATGTGGCGCATACTTTTTCTACAGCGGGCTATAACTTGATAGAGCAGGAGGCGGATGCGTTGCAGATTAAAGCGGCGCGTGCCCGCAAGCGGGTAGTTTGGCAGTTATTGGGGTTGATTCCGTTTGCCATTATTTTGGCGTTGGGTTTTTCTGTGGTGATTACGCGACCTATACGCCAAATTGAACAGGCTATCCGCCGCATGGGGCAGGGGCAGTTAAATCATGCGGTGCGCGTCGAAGGACCTGAGGATTTAAGTAAGTTGGGCGATAAGTTGGATTGGATGCGGCTACGGTTGTTGGCTGTAGAAACGCAAAAAAACACATTTTTACGACACGTTTCACATGAGTTAAAAACACCGCTGACGGCGATACGCGAGGGTGCGGATTTGTTAAACGACGGGGTGCTGGGCGAGCTAACGCCTAAGCAACGTCAAGTGACTGTTATTTTGCACAAAAATAGCGTGCAATTACAGCGACGTATTGAGGATTTGCTGAGTTATAGTGCGATACAACAACAGCAATCTAGTTTAATCAAATCGCCCGTGTTAGTGCAGTCTATTGTTGATGCGGTGTTGCAGGATCAGGCGTTAGCGGTGATGAATAAAGCATTGCACATTGATTTGAACATATCGCCTCATCTGACAGTCTATTGCGACGAGAGCAAAATACAGACGGTGTTGGATAATCTGCTTTCTAATGCAATTAAATTTTCTCCATCCGCTGGGCGTATCACTATTCAAGCGCAGGTTGTTGATAACAGAGTACATTTGGATGTGATAGATGCGGGGTTGGGTATAGATGATGCGGATAGCGCTTTGCTGTTTGCGCCTTTTTATCAGGGTAGGCGTGTTGCGCAGGGTTATACTAAAGGTACGGGTTTGGGCTTGGCGATAGCACGAGAGTATGCGTTGGCGCATGGCGGCGATTTGCGCGTGATTGCCCGTGAGGGTGTGGGAGCGCATTTTCAATTGATTTTGCCGTTAAATGATAGATAGAGACCTTTGCACGATGTGACGAGCGTAGTTCAGATGAGGCGGAAATCAGCGAAAAAGCGGAGTGTACAAGCAGTACATGAGCATTTTGAGCTGATTTCCAACGAAATATGAACAAGCGCAGTCATCGTGAAAAGGTCTCGGATAGAGTAGGGAAATGATAAAAAATTGGCTAGTAGGGGCACTGTTAGTATCGGTGTTGAGTGCGTGTAATGGTTTGGAACCGCGTTCATCGGTGGGGGGGTGGACACCGCCGTTAATGGGGGCGCAAGCAGATGATTTGTTAAATTATTATGCGGCGGCACGCAAAATGTCGGCGGGCGAGATGGCAAAAGAGCATGAGAGAGCTAGGCAGCAATTGGCGCAAAACAAAACGAATAGCTATCGTATGCGCTTGGTGATGTTGTTGATGGTGCCTAATACGCATTTTCATGATGAGGTGTCGGCCATTGCTTTGTTGAACGAGGTGCTGCGAGACGGTAAGGCGAATAGCGGCAGTGTGTCTGCGCTGGCTAATTTGTTATTAACTGAGCTGGGTGAGCAACAACGTTTGCAGGATGACTGTAACGTGCGCTTAAAAGACGAACAAAAGCGCGGTGATGCCTTACAAATCAAGGTCGATGCGATTAAAGATATGGAAAAAAGCATGATACGCAGAGATAAGCATCTATGAGCGCATCAGCCGCAAAAATTCTTATTGTTGATGACGATACTGATTTATTAGCATTATTAGCGATGCGTTTGGAGGCGGCAGGTTATGCCGTGGAAACTGCAACTAGCGCAGAAATCGCGCTGAATCGGCTAGATGTCTCGCGCCCACAGTTGATTATTACGGATATGCAGATGAGTGGCATGGATGGCATGGCTTTGTTTGCGCATATACGAGTAGCCATGCCTGCCTTGCCTGTGATTATTTTGACCGCGCATGGCACGATACCTGATGCGGTCGCGGCGACTCAGCAGGGTGTTTTTGGCTATTTATCCAAGCCGTTCGATAGTAAGACTTTATTGGCGCAAGTGGCGCAAGCGGTTGCTTTGTCAGCACCTGCTATGCCTACCGATAACGCGTCATGGCGTGCGCATATTATTACCCACAGCGCGGCGATGGAGGATGTGCTGAGTAAAGCGAAGATGGTCGCGACAGCGGATGCCAGTGTGTTAATACAGGGTGAAAGCGGTACGGGTAAGGAGTTGCTGGCGCAGGCGATACATCAGGCTAGCCCACGTCAACAACGACCTTTTATCGCGGTTAATTGCGCGGCTATTCCTGAGCAGTTATTAGAGTCTGAGTTGTTTGGGCATGTTAAGGGTGCGTTTACAGGAGCCGTGCGGGATCATCAAGGTTTGTTTCAGATGGCTGAGGGTGGTACGCTGTTTTTAGATGAAATAGGCGATATGCCGTTGTTATTGCAAGTCAAATTATTGCGCGTGTTGCAGGAGCGGCAAGTCCGCCCTGTCGGTTCAGCGCAGACTATCGCGATTGATGTGCGCATTATTTCTGCCACGCATCGCGATTTATTAGCGGAAATTGCGGCGGGTAATTTCCGTGAAGATTTGTATTATCGTTTGCATGTGGTGGCATTAACGATACCTGCCTTAGCGCAACGGCGTGAGGATGTGCCTTTATTAGCAAATTATTTTGCGCAAACTTTAGCTGAAAAATATCATAAAACGATCAACGGCTATGCGCCAGAAGCGATAGAGTTGCTCGTGAATGCGGCATGGCCAGGTAATGTGCGGCAATTGATGAATGTGGTTGAGCAATGCGTGGTGTTATCCGCTACGTCACTTATTCCCGCCGCGCTGGTGCTGGATGCGCTACATAAAGCTGAAGATCAATTAAGCTCATTTGAAGATGCGCGTAAGCAGTTTGAGCGCACTTATCTGGTGTGTGTGCTTAAAATTGCGGCAGGTAATGTCACCCAGGCCGCGAAGCTGGCGCAGCGTAATCGCACAGAGTTTTATAAGCTGTTACAGCGACACAGTTTAGACCCTGCCGTATTCAAGTAAGTGTATGATTTATATGTGTTGTCGTTATTTGACGACAAGCTGTATGCTATACATTTCAATGACTTAGCTGGTTACGCTCTATCGTTGTTGTATATAGACGACAAATTATGCTTGCGCACACCAGTTTTTTTTCATATCTGTTTGTTTATAAATATAATTTTATGTGGCATGAATTGTGCTTTTATGTCTGTGCGTGGTGCGTTTGCCACGCCAGAGATAGGAGCAATATCATGTTTAAGTTAAAAGAATTTACATCGTTTGGCGTGTTGCTGGTGATGGTAACGTCTGTTAATGCGTTTGCGCAAATATCAGGAAACACACTAGGCTATAGTCAATATGACACTAATCATGATGCCAAAATCAGTGTGCAAGAAGCGTTGCTAAAAGGCATGTCGATTAAACAATTTGAAACCGCAGATGTGAATCATGACGGTTATCTCAATACCACTGAATTTAAGACGGCTTTAGCCGCACGTGACAATCTACCCTTAGTGAATGTAGCGGATGACCGTATTATTACTGCCAAAGTCGAAGCCGCACTATTGCAAAACGTATTACTTAAAAACTTGTACATACAAGTTGAAACTGAACACGGCGTTGTGCAGTTAAGCGGCTCGCTCTCCAATGCGCATGATGTGTTAGCGCGTGCGCAAGTCGTTACTGCTGGGCAAATCGCGGCAGGTGTTGCGGGTGTTCGGCAGGTGGTGAACGACTTGCTAGTGCAAGATTTGTGATTTTTAGGAGAGAAGAATGAATGAACCTAAAGGTATGTTGTACCCCACGTTAGTTGTTTCTGGTATTTCAGTCACGCTGTTTAGCTTATTAGGTATCGCCGCTATTGCAGGTTGGCTACCGAAGGCTAATTCAGAGGATGCCGTTATGGCAACACCGATTATAAGTGCGCCACTAAACACGCCTGCTGATACGCAAACAACACGTTATGGCGAAGCAACCGATGCGCAACGTAAGCAAATGTATCAACCGTCGCAATCCGTCGCCAAATCAGCTGTTTGTCATAGTTGCGGGACGGTGAGCGCGATACGCGCGACTGAAATTATGGCTAAACCAACGGGTGTCGGTGCGGTCGCAGGCGGCGTGCTAGGGGCGGTTGTGGGTAACCAAATGGGTGGCGGCAATGGTCGCACCGTGATGACAGTAGTGGGTGCGGCAGGCGGTGCATATGCGGGTAATGAGGTGGAAAAGCGGCATAATAGTCAGATGCGTTATACGGTTTATGTCCGTTTGGATAATGGCGGACATCGGACTTTTTACTTAAATCAACCGCCCCATTTTAACGAAGGTCAGCGGGTGCGCATTGAACATGGCAATCCCGTGTCAATAGATGGCGGCATGAACGCCTGAATAGTGGTTCCATAGTTTATAAAAAAGCCTATCTGTTGATGGGCTTTTTTGGTTTCCAGCTTAAGTCAGTCTGACGTGTGGCGGTGTTTGCGCTTGCATAGTTTGAGTAGTATTGACGCTCATCTGATTTTCTATGCTTCCTGTGATGATTGCACCATCTTCTACTGTCATGCTGGTATAGCAAATATGTCCGTGAATATGGGCGGTTGCATGGACGATTAACTGTTTATGCACGATTAAATCGCCATCAAAAAAACCGCGTATTTCAGCGATGTCAACTTCAGCCGTGCCGACAAAAACGCCGCCTTGGGCTATACGTATCTGGCGGCTTTTAATGGCTGATTTAACGCGTCCTTCTACGACTAAGATGTCACAGTCGGTAATTTCTGAATCTTTTAATTCGATATGTGCGCCAACGATGAGTTTACTACCTTCATCCTTAGGCGCAGCTTTAACTAATTTGCTAATAGGGGTGAGGGCGGAGGGGGATTTTAGGTTGATTTTTGGGGCATCAGTTTCCGTGGTGCTTTCGCTATGAGTACGCGTTTGCATAAATTTTTTTAACATAGATGTGCTCCTATTGTCGGCATCTGGCGACAGGTAATATGTAAATTCGGTAAATTTATTAAGAAACAATAAGTTGTCGATAAACCGAATGTCGTTATTAGGCGACATGCGGTTTATTGCTAACATTTAGTTGAAAATGGATTTTAGGCGGCTAGTGTAATTACCTAAATACAGCGCACTGACGAACAAGGTGAGTGCGGCATAGAGCTTAAACATAAGGATGGCGTGGCTGAAAGAGGTCAACATAATAGTCTCCAGTATAGAAAGCGGGCTTAATTACCCAGCTGTACTATATAAAGCAATAGTTGTGCCATTTTATTTTATGTATAAATATCAATATGTTATTTTTTATTGTTGATATTTGTTGGGATTTTCAAGGTGTTAGTGTCGCTAAAATTACGATGGTTTAGTCATGCCCACATAACATGGGCATGACTAGATGCGGCAGGGTGTTTAGATGCTGAAGGGGTGACGCAAGACGATGGTTTCTTCACGGTCTGGACCTGTAGAAATCATGTCTATTGGCACTTCACATAAGGCTTCCATGCGTTTTAAGTAAGCGCGGGCGTTAGCAGGTAGTTGGTCAAATTGCTTGATACCTACGGTGCTGTCTGACCAGCCTGGCATTTCTTCATACACGGGTTCGCAGCTTGATAGTGTTTCTGCGCCGACAGGGAGGATATCTGAATAGCCGTCGGCTAATTTGTAGCCCACGCAAATCTGCAATGTTTCCATGCCGTCGAGCACGTCTAATTTAGTGACGCACAGCCCTGAAACGCCGTTAATCTGTATGGATCGTTTTAATGCTGCAGCATCAAACCAGCCGCAACGACGGGCACGACCAGTGGTAGAGCCAAATTCGTGACCGCGTTCGGCAAGGTATTTACCGTTGCCGTCAAACAGTTCGGTAGGGAATGGCCCTGAGCCTACGCGTGTGGTGTAAGCCTTGGTGATGCCCAAGACGTAGTGCAAGGTATTAGGACCCACGCCTGCGCCTGTTGCCGCGCCACCTGAAGTGCAGTTGCTGGAGGTGACAAAAGGATACGTGCCGTGGTCTATATCTAGTAAAGTACCTTGTGCGCCTTCAAATAGTAAATTGCTACCTGCGCGGTTAGCTTCGTACAATTGGCGCGGCACGTCGGCCACCATCGGTTTGATACGTTCTGCCAAGCGCATGGTTTCGTCTAGTACTTGATTGAAATCAACGATGTCAGTATGGAAGTAATTTTTCAATACGAAATTATGATAATCCAACACTTCGCCTAATTTGGCGGCGAAACGTTCACGGTGGAACACGTCTTGTAAGCGAATAGCGCGACGTGCCACTTTGTCCTCGTAAGCAGGGCCGATGCCGCGTCCTGTCGTGCCGATTTTGGCATTGCCTTTAGCGCGTTCACGCGCTTGGTCTATGGCGATATGATAGCCAAGTATCAACGGGCAGGCTTCGGATATTTTCAAGCGTGAGGCAACATCGACACCGTGGCTTGCCAGCATGTCCATTTCTTCTAGTAAAGCTGCGGGTGATACGACGACGCCATTGCCTATGTAACAGGTGACATTGTCACGTAAAATGCCTGATGGAATAAGGTGCAGCACGGTTTTTTTGCCAGCAACGACTAAGGTGTGTCCTGCATTATGACCACCTTGAAAGCGCACCACGCCTTGGGCATGATCGGTTAGCCAATCAACGATTTTACCTTTACCTTCATCACCCCATTGAGTGCCAATGACGACAACGTTTTTACTCATAGTTTATTTCCAATTGTTCAATAATAATTTTGTTTGATATGAATGTCAGGCTGTAGGGCGTGGTTTTACTACCCACTCACCTATCGCATCGGTGATGAGGATACGGTCGTATTCATATTCATCGCGGGTGTCTTCGTGACCTGGTAGCTCGGCGATGACAATGTCGCCTGCATTGCGTAATTCGCTGATTTTTTCCTGTAGTTTGGCGTTTTTTGAGTAGGGTGCGAGTATGGCTTTTGCGCCTGGGGCACGCCAAAAACGCGTCGCAATTTCACGTAAATCCAGGCTGAATCCCGTTGCTGGACGCGCACGTCCAAAACTAATGCCAACTTCATCATAGCGCCCACCTTGTGCCAGTGGTACGAGGTGGTTTTGGTGGTAAACGGCAAAAATAACGCCGCTGTGGTAGTTGTAGCCACGGAGTTCAGCAAGGTCGATATTGATAAGCGCGTCGCCTTTGAGTTCATTGCTAATAGCTTTTAATTCTTCTAATGCTTGGCTAATGTCTAATTGGCTAGGTAAGACGCGGAATGCCTCCTCTAACACTTCAATACCGCCGTATAGGCGTGGCAAAGCACAAAACGCATCTTGTATGTGAGGGGCTAAGTGGGCGGTGAGTTCACGTAAGGTGGTGATGTCTTTGGTTTGCAGCGCGGCAAATAGTGCGGGTACGCGTTCTGCCTCGATTTCGGCATAGCTTAATAAGCCACGGAAAACGCCTGCGTGACCGATGTCTAAATGCAAGTCGCTCACGCCGACTAATTTGAGCGCATTGAGCATGAGTTTTTGTATTTCCACGTCGGCTTCATAGCCTGAGTGGCCGTATAACTCGGCACCTAATTGCATCAGTTCGCGTGAGCGGTTAGTGCCGTCGGGTAGGGTATGCAATACCGAACCTGCATAGCATAGGCGAGTAACGCCTTGGCGATTAAGCAGGTGCGCGTCTATGCGGGCAACTTGCGGGGTGATGTCGGCACGCACACCCATCGTTTTACCCGTGATTTGGTCAACTAGCTTGAATGTTTTCAAGTCTAAATCGCCGCCAGCACCTGTTAATAGCGACTCTATGTATTCTATCAGCGGCGGTGTGACTAATTCATAGCCATGTACGCGGAATAAGTTGAGTATGCTACGGCGCAAATTTTCCATGCGCAAAGCGGTAGGCGGGAGTAAGTCTTCTATGTATTCGGGAAGTATCCATTTATGCATGAGTGCACCATTATCAGTAGGATTAAGCTCATTGTTTGGGCAATAAGCATCGTCGTTGGCGACAAAAATATGATGGGATTCTATCATTTTTGGCTGTGTTTTACGCCATAAATTACAGTTAATTAACAAGAAAATGCCCTCGATGATAGAAACGAGGGCAAATTCATGCGCTAAGGCAGGTTGCTTTTATATACGCTTATTTACTGGCTTTCGGTGATTTCATGTATTTGAAGAACGCCGAATTAGGTTCTAACACCAGTATGTCGCTCTTGTTTTTGAAACTTTGACGATACGCATCCATGCTACGGTAGAACGCATAAAACTCAGGGTTTTTAGAATAAGCCTCGGCATAAATGGTGCTGGCTTTAGCGTCGCCTTCACCTTTTACGCGTTGTGCGTCACGATAGGCTTCGGCGATGATGATTTCACGTTGGCGATCTGCATCAGCACGAATTTTTTCGGCTTCGGCCGAGCCTGTAGAGCGTAGCTCATTGGCAACGCGTTTGCGTTCTGCTTCCATGCGGCGATAAACGGAGTCGCTGACTTCTTCGGGTAAATCGACGTGTTTAATACGCACATCCATGACTTGCACACCGATTTTGCGTGCGTCTTGGTCGGCTTTCAAACGTAGCGATGCCATGATTTCGTCGCGTTCGCCTGAGACCACTTCATGTACGGTGCGTTTACCAAATTCAGCGCGTAGGCTGTCGTTGATGGTTTGCTGTAAACGCGTTTGCGCACGCGTTTCGTCACCGCCTACACTGACGTAGTATTGTTTTACATCGATAATTCGCCATTTGGCAAAGTAATCGACGAGCACATTTTTCTTTTCTGACGTAATAAAACGATCAGGATCAGCAGGGTCGAGTGTCAGGATGCGGGTGTCAAAGTAGCGTACATTTTGCAATATCGGTAATTTGAAATACAAGCCTGGTTTTTTGTCCACAGCAACGACTTCACCCAACTGAAATACCATCGCGTTTTGGCGTTGATCGACGGTGTACATGGTCATGCTTGCTACAATAAGTAATCCGAGCAGGGCAACAATAACGATATTAAAATTTTTCATGGTCTGTCCTCCCGATCACGACTGCGGAAGGCATCGCGGGAACGCCCCGTTTCTGTTGTGCTGGGGTCGCTACTATTCGCGGGTTTAGGCGCGTCGGTTGCGGGCGCACTAACGGCTGGTGTCGCAGGTGTTGTTGTGGTGGTCGTTTGCATGAGTTTATCTAACGGTAGGTAGAGTAGATTGTTGCCGCCTTTGGTGCTGTCAACTAAGACTTTGCTGGTGCTGGTGAGGACTTGTTGCATCATGTCTATGTACATGCGGTCGCGTGTGACAGCAGGGGCTTTGTTGTATTCCACCAAAACTTGTTTGAAACGGCTGGCTTCACCTTCGGCGTTGGCAATGATAGATTGCTTGTAACCATTGGCTTCCTCATTTAAGCGTGCCGCCATTCCGCGTGCTTTAGGAACAACGTCATTGGCGTAGGCTTGACCTTCGCTCTTGAGGCGTTCGCGGTCTTGACCTGCTTTAACGGCATCGTCAAACGCGGCTTGGACTTCTTGTGGTGGCTGTGCATTTTGCAGGGTAACTTTGCTTACGCTAATACCTGTTTTATAGCGGTCGAGTGCGTCTTGGATGTTTTTGGTTGCACGGGCGGCAACATCGGCACGTCCTTCATAGAGTACGTAATCCATTTTACTTTTACCGACGATTTCGCTCATGACGCTTTCAGCGGCTTGACGCACGGCATCGTCTGGCGAGCGATTGCTGAATAAATAATCCTCGGGGTCTTTGAGTGTGTATTGCACGGCAAATTGTATATCGACGATATTTTCATCGTCGGTGAGCATGAGGGATTCTTTCAGCATCTTGCTTTTAACATTGTTGCGATAGCCAACTTCTACCGTGCGCACTTGCTCGATATTGACGACTTGCACGGTTTCTATAGGAGTAGGCAAGTGCCAGTTGGGCCCTGGTTGGGTGGTTTCTATGAATTTACCAAAGCGCAATACGACACCGCGTTCGCCTGTATCGACGATGTAAAAGCCTGAGGCCAGCCAGATAGCAATAATAACGGCTACGATAATGCCCAACCCACCTGCGTTGAATGCGGGGGAATTGTTACCATTATTAGGTTTGCCACCGAATAAGCTATTGAGTTTGGCGTTAAACTTTTTCCAAAGTTCGTCTAAGTCGGGTGGGCTACCGTTTTTTTTATCCCATTGAGGGTCATTCCATGCCATGTTTAATCCAATTCTGGGTGATATAGGTTGTTGACCATGTTTGCTTGTTGAGTGGGTGCAGTGGGTAGTATGTGTGCTTGTTTTGCGGCGGATAACGCTGCACGTAAACACGCCATACCTAACCCTGTTTGTGCGCTTAAATGTATTTCTTGGATTCTACCATACTCATCTTGCGTCATGCCTGCTGTGCTAGTGCATAGATCGATTTTGTTCAAAATGATAATTTGCGGTACATGCGATGCGCCGATTTCGGCCAGCACTTTGTTGACTTCGCTAATATGTTTGTCGCGAATAGGGCTGGCGGCATCGACGACGTGTAGTAGCAAATCGGCTTGTATCGTTTCTTCTAATGTAGCGCGAAAACTTTCCACCAAGGTGTGTGGTAAGCGGGTGATGAATCCTACTGTATCAGAAATGACGAGTTCGCCAGCGTCGGGTAAAAATAATTGGCGTGTTGTTGTGTCCAGTGTGGCAAATAATTGGTCGGCGGTATAGCTATTAGCATGGGTGAGTGCGTTAAATAAAGTGGATTTACCCGCGTTGGTATAGCCCACCAAGGAGATGGACATAACGCGGTTGCGGCTACGCGCACGGCGTTGGATATGGCGTTGCTGATTGAGTTTGACTAAGCGGTCTTTGAGTAGCTTAACGCGTTTGCCGAGTAAGCGACGGTCGGTTTCTAGCTGTGTTTCGCCTGGACCGCGTAAGCCTATCCCGCCTTTTTGTCGCTCCAAGTGCGTCCAGCCGCGCACTAAGCGCGTGGCTATGTGCGCGAGTTGGGCTAGTTCCACTTGTAATATTCCTGCCGCACTTTTGGCGCGACTGGCGAATATGTCGAGTATGAGTGTGGTTCTATCGACGACGCGGCATTGTAGTGCCTGCTCTAAATTGCGTTCTTGGGCGGGAGATAATGCGTGGTTGAAAATGACTAACCCCGTTTCGGTCACGTTGACCATGCTGGCGATTTCTTCTACCTTACCCGACCCTGCAAATAATGCGGGGTCGGGGCGTGCGCGTTTGCCTTCGATTAGCCCTACTATGCTAAGGCCTGCGCTTTCGGCTAATCTATGTAGTTCTTCTACGCTGTCTTGGTAATCGGTCTCACCAAAGTTGATGCTGACCAATAAAACGCGCTCGCTACCGCTGTGTCGTTCAAACATCCGTGCCTGGTGCCTATGCGCTGGTGGGTTGTAGTGGTACTGGACGGGCTGGGACGATGGTGGAAATGGCGTGTTTGTAAACCATTTGCGTGACCATGTTTTTCAGCAAAATGACGTATTGATCGTAAGATTCGATTTGACCTTGTAGTTTGATGCCGTTGACGAGGTAAACGGATACAGGCACATTTTCTTGGCGTAAAGTGTCTAAAAATGGTGTTTGTAATAATAAGGCTTTGTTAGTTTTGACGACGCTCATGATGATTCATTCCCTGTGGTTTATTGTGTGCATAGTTTAGAGACGTTAGTTTTTCTGAGTGGTTCCATTATTTTTGTTTGTTGTAGGCATTATATTTGCTTTTTAACATTCATGTCGTATGCTAGTGCTGTATTGTAACAGTTCATCATAATGAGGCTATAAACTTAATAAGGGTAGGTAATACGAGATGAATGATTGTACGCAATTTCCCGCATGGAAAGAGTTGAAAAAACATAAAAGCGACATGGCAAAAATACAAATGCGCTTTTTGTTTGCTGAAGATCCTAAGCGTTTCAAGCGTTTTTCTATGGAAGCAGCAGGGATACTGTTGGATTATTCTAAAAATAGAATTACCAATACGACTATGCGCTTGCTGGCAGAAATAGCGGTAGATGCGGGCTTGCCTGAGGCGATTAACGCGATGTTTGCAGGCGAAAAACTCAATCGTACCGAGGGGCGTGCGGTGTTGCATACTGCGTTACGCAAGCAAACTGACGAGCCTGTGTATGTTGATGGCGAGAATGTTATGCCGCTGGTGCGCGGTGTGTTGGCGCGGATGCGGGTATTCACCGATAAGGTGCGTAACGGCGAGTGGTTGGGGCATACGGGGAAGCGGATTACCGATATTGTGAATATCGGTATTGGTGGCTCGGATTTAGGTCCTGTGATGGTGACGCAGGCATTGACTTATTATGCGCAAACGGGCTTAAAAGCGCACTTTGTGTCTAACGTTGACCCTAGCCAAATCATGGAAACTTTGTCGGAGGTGAATCCTGAAACCACCTTATTCATAGTCGCATCGAAGAGTTTTACGACACCTGAAACCTTGTTAAATGCGCAAGCGGCACGGCGTTGGCTGGTTAAACAACTGGGTGCTGAAGCGGCTGTTGCCAAGCACTTTGTGGCGATTTCTACCAATACTAAAAAAGTGCAGGCATTTGGTATTGATACGGCGAATATGTTTGAGTTTTGGGATTGGGTCGGTGGCCGTTATTCTATTTGGTCAGCGGTAGGTTTACCTGTTGCGCTGATGATAGGAATGGACGGTTTTGAGCAACTGCTGGCAGGTGGTTACGCGATGGATGAACACTTCTGTAGTGCGCCATTAGAAAAAAATATGCCTGTGATTATGGCATTACTCGGTATTTGGCATAACGATTTTTGGAATGCAGATAGTCATGCTATTTTCCCTTACGACCAGTATTTAGGGCGTTTCACCGCTTATTTACAGCAATTGGATATGGAAAGTAACGGTAAAAGTGTGACTTTTGATGGCAAGGTAGTGCATTGCCAGACAGGGCCGATTATTTGGGGTGAGCCTGGTTGCAATGGGCAACACGCGTTTTTCCAGCTGGTGCACCAAGGTACGCGCTTAGTGCCAGCGGATTTTTTGGTGGCGGTAGAATCGCATTACCCTATTGATCATCAACATGAGGTGTTGTTGTCTAACTGTTTTGCGCAAACTAAGGCGCTGATGCGTGGTAAAACGCGAGATGAGGCGCGGGTAGAGTTAGTGCGCGACGGTATGACGGGGGATAAGCTGGAAGAGTTATTGCCGCATAAAGTATTCCCTGGTAATCGACCCTCTAGTACTTTGCTGTATCGCAAATTAACACCGCATACCTTAGGCGCGTTGATTGCCTTGTATGAGCATAAAGTGTTTGTTCAGGGGGTTATCTGGAATATCAATTCGTTTGATCAATGGGGCGTGGAGCTAGGTAAGCAATTGGCGGGCGCAATTGAAAGTGGTCTGCTGTCGAATGAGCGCGTCACTGAGCATGATAGCTCAACCAATGGTTTGATGAACGCATGTAAGCGTATGCGTTCACCAAAAAAATAGTTATTTCACGCCTAGCAGTTCAACTTCAAAAATCAAAGTGGCGTTAGGCGGAATAACACCACCAGCACCGCGTGCACCATAGCCTAATTGGGGTGGGATAGTGAGTTTGCGTTTGCCGCCGACTTGCATTCCTGCAACGCCTTCATCCCAACCACGGATGACTTGGCCGCCGCCTAGGCTAAAGTTAAACGGCTGGTTGCGATCTTTGCTGGAGTCGAATTTAGTGCCGTTGGTCAGCCAGCCCGTGTAATGTACGCTGACCATTTGCCCTGCTTGTGCAGTCGCACCTGTGCCAGTGATGATGTCTTCGATAATGAGGCCTGATTCTGTGGTCATGATTTTGTGTGCTTTCAAAGTGGTTGGGGTGGTATCTGTTTTTATTGCGTTATCAGCGTGCGCTGTCGTGGCAAAAAAACAAAATAAGGTCGTGCTAATGAGTGTGCTTAGTTTCACAATGGCGAGTACGCTAGGGCTAAAAAGGTAAAAATACCATACGTCCAGCGGTTTGTGCAAACCAGTTGATACTGCGGTTGGTGCGGTCAGCGACAATGCGAGCGAGTATGTCTTGATTTGCAATCAATTTGCCAAATTCGCGCTCAAAGCTATAGTTGTCAAGTTCGTTTGCCAGTAAATAAGGTGTGTTGTTGGTATCTTTACTGGTGTTGAGCTTCCACGCGGCGACTTCGATATTGCGTGCGCTGTTGTATAGTTTTTGTGGGTCTAGCTGGTCTATGATGTAAAACTCGGTTTGGTTGTTGTAGGCGACGTTAATCATGGCATTTAATCCGCGCATGTAAGCATAGACACGATCATCCGTATAATCAGGCTGGAATGCGAGTAACAGCGTGGATTGGGCTTGCGCGGTGGGGAGTGGGTCGCTCAGTAATTGGGCTAATCGCACGCTTAAACTCTGCCCTGATTTTTTAAGTTCACGCGGATTGCGCTTGTAGAGCTTTTCTGCCAGCGTGCGCAGTGATAGTTGGCTGGCTTGCTGGTGAAATTCGGCGGTGATGTCTAGGCTGGATTTGGCAATGTTGCTGAGTTGGTAGTCTTGTTGCGCTAATACTGTGCCATCTTTTTGGACAACGGGTGTGCTACTGCAAGCACTTAATAAGCAAATGCCAGCCAGCACGACGAGTTTCATGACGAGCAACTTACGCTAATGTGTTTTGCCCAATCGGGTGGCATGGCGGCATAGGCTTCAAATTCAGGGTGTTCGTCGTAGGGGCTTTGCAATAGCGTCATCAGCTTATCAATTTCGCTAGTGTCGTCATGATCGCGGGCGGCGACGATGGCATTTTCGGCAAGATAGTTGCGCAATATGTATTTAGGATTAACACGGTTCATTTGTTCGGCGCGAATACTGTCTATGCTGTGTTGAGCTTGTAGTAATGCGCGATACTGATGCGCCCATAGCTCAAATGCGTCGCGGTCGATGAATAAGTCGCGTAATGGTGCGTTGAGTGCGTCTGTTGCGCTATTGAAGTGCGCGAGTTGGCGCATGAACAATGTGTAATCAATGTGGTTCGCCTGCATGATGTGGAGTAATTGCATAATGACAGGGACAGCAGATTTATCAGCGGCTACGCCTAATTTGGCACACATTAAGTTAATGTAATGGCTGGCAAAGTGGGCTGGGTAAATCGCTAATGCGGTTTTCGCTTCCTCCATAGACATCAATGGCGTTAAGGCTTGCGCGAGGCGAGTTAAATTCCATGCGCCGATGTCAGGCTGTTGATCAAAGGCATAACGCCCTGTTTGATCGGTGTGGTTACAAATGTAACCAGGATTGTACTCATCTAAAAATCCAAATGGGCCATAATCCAGTGTAAGTCCAAGTATGGACATATTGTCGGTATTCATAACGCCATGTGCAAATCCCACTGCTTGCCAATGCGCCATGAGTTTGGCCGTGCTGATAACCACTTGCTGTAAGAATGCAGGGTATTTATTCGTTTGCTGTTCAAGTTCGGGGTAGTGATGTTGGATGACATGGTCGGCCAGCGTACGTACAGCGTCAGCCTGTCCGCGATAAAAAAAGTATTCAAATGAGCCAAAGCGAATAAAGCTAGGTGCAACACGCATCACCACGGCGGCAGTTTCTACCGTTTCACGATAGACAGGCTGGCTGCTACCGACTAGAGACAAGGCGTGCGTGGTGGGTATGCCCAAACCGTGCATGGCAGCTGAACACAAGTATTCGCGTATGCTGGAGCGCAACACCGCACGTCCATCGCTATTGCGTGAATAGGGCGTGGGACCTGCGCCCTTGAGTTGTAGCTCCCAGTATTTTCCCTCGTGTGCTACACCACCCAGTAACATCGCCCGTCCATCGCCCAGCTGTGGCACATAGTGCCCAAATTGGTGCCCCGCATAGACCATGGCTATGGGTTGTATATGGTTGGGTAGCGTGTTGCCGCAGAGGTGGTCTAAAACTTGCTTGTTTGTGTCATCAGAGTGATCAAAATTGATTAAATTGGCAGTGGCTGTGTTTAGGTGTAATAGCTGAGGCTGTATTAGTGGTGTTGGCGTGACGTGGCTATAAAACTGATTGGGTAGGTTTAAGTATTGTTGTGATGGTGATGATAGGTTGTTCATGGTAGGTATGTACTATAAGTTTTTTTTTTGTCAGATTAACGCTGTTTTTAAGTAATGCGATACAATAGCGATTGTAACAAATTGTAACTAGTTTTGGGGATAAACAGCTAGGTCAGTATTGTGATGTAAATTTGAATTTTTTGGGGGTGGTATGCAGTTAAAGAAAAAAGTGTTGGTTTGCTTGGTGGGTATGAGTGGTATTAGTAGCGTGAGTTCCGCTATGGCTGGGGAGTGGACAACTGAAGTTGATTTAGATTATCGCTATTTCCGTAAGCCGCCTGCGCAGGCGGTGGCTAACTCAACACAGCAGGCGCAAGCTGCTGCTTTTTATCAATTTGCTTTGAATGCGGGTTTTGTGCCAGCTGTTATCCCCACGGTGGTAGCGGCGCAGGCTGCTGCTGCGGCGAGTGGTGCGGGTACGCAAGGCAATAATCAACCTTCTGTTGTGATACAGCCTAGTTACTTTAATGAGTGGGCTGATAAAACTAATTCGTTTTCATTTAAGCCGTTTTTCCGTTGGGATAACATGGATGATGCGCGTACCCATGCGGATATTCGTGAGATGGTTTGGACATCGAAGCGCGGTACTGAAAGCAAGCCCTGGGAGTTGAAGGTAGGTATTGACAAGGTTTTCTGGGGGGCTGCTGAATCGCAACATTTAGTTGATGTCATTAATCAAACCGATGAAGTTGAAAACATCAACAAAGAAAGTAAATTAGGTCAGCCTATGGTTCATGCCAGCATGGTGCGTGATTGGGGGAAAGTAGAGGCTTTTGTAATGCCGTTTTTCCGTGAGCGGACTTTTTCTGGTCCTGATGGGCGTTTGCGACCCCTCGTGTCGTTTGATACCTTGCCTAATGTGTATCAGTCTAGCGATGGGCGCAATCACGTTGATTTTGCTGTGCGTTGGTCTAAATCATTTGGCAATACCGACGTTGGCGTTTCTCAGTTTATCGGTACGAATCGCGATCCTCGTTTGATCTCAGCGACATCATATGTGACAACTGCTAATCCTGCTGGCTTGTATCTTAGTTACGACCAAATGGAACAAACTAGCATAGATGTGACTAGTATTTTTGGGAGATGGATAGGGAAATTAGAGGCTCTACATCGTACAACTGATTACGCGCATTATTATGCATATGTGACAGGTGTGGAATATGCATTTACGGGCGTATTCAAAACGCCTTACGACGTGAATGCTTTTTTAGAATACAACTATGATAGTCGTGGTCAAGGTCAGGCAATTTATCAGAGCGATGTATTTACAGGGTTGAGATTGAGCCTAAACGATGCAAACTCTACTCAAATTAAGTTGGGCGTATTGACCGATACCAACGATAGTAGTCGGAGTACACGTTTGCAAGTCAGTCGACGTTTGAACGATCATTGGACTACGATGTTTGAAGGTCAGTGGTTTAACTCTATTGATTCAGGTAATCCATTAAACGCTTATCGTGAAGATAGTTACTTGCAAGCAACGCTGGCACGGTACTTCTGATTTTTGCGCACGGTGTTAATCGGCGTTCAATGTTTGGGTGTCGATTTTTTATGGTTAATTTAGGAGGGCTTTGAGTGAATTCGTTTACACGGCGTTTTGCCGATTGGGTTATTGCGCATCGTTGGTTGATTATCGTGATGACGTTAGCACTTATTATTGCTGCGGCGATGGGCGCGAAGCGGCTGACTATGAGTGGCGATTATCGAATATTTTTTAAGGCAGATAATCCACAGTTACAAGCCTTTGATTCCCTGCAAAAAATTTACACCAAAAGTGACAACGTATTATTGGTGTTGGCTCCCAAAAATGAAAACGTATTCACGCGTGAAAACCTGTCTGCGTTAATTGAGTTAACGGACGCAGCTTGGCAAACGCCGTACTCTAGCCGTGTTGATTCCGTTAGTAATTATCAAAATTCGGTAGCGGTGGGCGACGATCTGAATGTGGCCGATTTGGTCAAAAATCCTAATGGATTAAGTGATGCTGATATTGCACGCATTCGCAATATCGCGGTGCATGATCCATTGCTGGCGAAACGTTTGGTTTCTGAAGATGGTCGGGTAACGGGTATTAACATTACTTTGCAATTGCCTGGCAAAAACAAAGTAAAAGAAATAGAAAAAGTGGTCGCATATGTGGACGCGATGCAGGCTAAATTTGAAACCAAACATCCTGACGTTAAAGTTTATCTCAATGGCGCAGTGATGATGAACAACGCGTTCTTGCAAGCGACACGCAATGATATGCGCCACCTTGTGCCTTATATGATGGGGATTTTGGCCATCGTATTGATGTTGACCTTGCGTAGTGCACCTGCGGTTGGCTTGATTTTCCTTAATATCATGCTGTCTATTGCCGCAGCTATGGGTATTGCGGGTTGGTTTGATGTGATTTTATCCGCGCCTGTTGCAACGGCACCGCTCACTATACTGATTATGGCGATTGCCGATGGCGTGCATCTCATGTCGCATTACGGGCATGGTATTCGGCATGGTATGCCCCGTGTTGAGGCGATGAAAGAAAGCATACGCTCCAGTTTTGCGCCTATGTTGTTTACCAATGTGACATCGGCATTGGGTTATTTAACGATGAATATGTCCGACGTGCCGCCGTTCCATACTTTGGGCAATACGGTTGCAGTGGGTATTATGATTGCATTTGTGATTACGATGACGTTGTTGCCTGTGTTAATGCTAATGCTACCTGCTGGCAAAGTGCATACGCAAGAAGATAGCAAAGTTAAATGGATGGAGATTTATCAAGAGTTCTTCCTGCGTAACCGTTACAAAATGTTGTTTGGCAGCGTTTTGTTCACGATAGTCGTAGGTTCTTTTGTGATGAATAATAAGTTCGATGATTCATTCCACGAGTATTTTGATGAATCGACACAATTCCGCCAATCAACCGACTTCACCCTGAAAAACTTAACTGGGGTGTATTTGATGGACTTCTCGATTGAGGCCAATGAAACAGGCGGTATCAATGAGCCCAAGTTTTTGCAAAAAACGGACGAGTTTGCAAACTGGTTACGTCAACAGCCTGAGGTCATGCACGTCAATACGTTCACTGACATCATGAAACGCCTAAACAAAAACATGCATGCCGATAATCCTGCTGATTATAAATTGCCTGAATCTAGAGAGCTGGCTGCGCAGTATTTGCTTACTTATCAACTGTCATTACCTTACGGTTTGGATTTGAATAATCAGATTAACCTTGATAATTCAGCGACTAAATTGACCGCTACTTTGCACGCGGTGCACTCCACAGAAATGATAGCACTGGAAGAGCGAGCCAATAAGTGGTTGAAAGAGCATGGTGATGGTGTGCTTAAATCGAGCGGCGCAACAGGTGCAGGCTTAATGTTTGCTCATGTGGGACAAGAAAACGGTAAGAGCATGTTGCAGGGTGAGGTTATCCAGATATTGCAGATTTCTGTGCTGATTATGCTGGCGATACGCTCATTCAAACTGGGCTTGGTGAGTATGGTTCCTAACATTACGCCCGCTTTAATTGCGTATGGTATTTGGGGGATGACAGTCGGCCAAATCAATATGGGTGTGGCGATGGTAGGGATAATCTCATTGGGTATTGTGGTGGATGACACTATGCACTTCTTGAGTAAATACCTCACCGCTAGGCGAGAGATGGATAAGACACCCGAAGATGCTTTGCGCTATGCGTTTGATATGGCAGGTGTGCCGATGTGGATATCTACATTGACGCTGGTGTGCGGCTTCTTGGTGTTGGCATCGTCGCATTTTGCTATGAACTCGGATATGGGATTGGTAACAGCGATTACGATTACTGTTGCTGCGCTCACGGAGGCATTTATGTTACCAGGCTTAATTTTGTTGGTTGATCGCGGTAGAAAAATTTAATCTGAAAAGGAGTTGGACTATGTATAAGTTATTAGCCATATTGGCACTATTGATGCCGCTAAGTGTTTTTGCTCAGACCACGCAAGAAAAAGGATTGGCAATTGCGAAGCAGCAAGATGCAAAAAATGAAGGGTACAAAGACTACACCAATGACATTGTGATGACGTTGAAAAACGCTCAAGGTCAGGAAACGGTGAATTATTTACATTCCATGACGTTGGAAGTCACGACACCTGGTGAGGGTGATAAAAGCAAACTGGTGTTTGATAAGCCTGCAGATGTTAAGGGCACGGCGATGTTGACGTTTAGTCATGGCTTGTTACCTGATGATCAGTGGCTGTTTCTGCCAGCAGTCAAGCGCGTTAAACGTTTGAATTCGAATAATAAATCAGGGCCGTTTATGGGTAGTGAATTTGCGTATGAAGATTTAAGCTCGCCTGTGGTAGAGAAGTTTTCTTACAACTGGTTACGTGATGAACCTTGTGGTGAATGGCAGTGTTTCGTGGTTGAACGCACGCCTAAATATGAGTTTTCTGGCTATACCCGTCAAATCACGTGGATAGATACCAAAGAGTTGCGCACAGTTAAAATTGAGTATTACGACCGTAAAAATGAGCTATTAAAGACTTTAGTGCAAACAGGCTTCAAACTTTACAACGGTAAATACTGGCGTGCTGAAACAGGCAAAATGGTGAATCACATCACCGCTAAAAGCACTGTGATGGTGTCCAGTAATTTCAAATTCGGTACAGGCGTTTCTCTGTCTGAATTTACTTCTGATGATTTGCAGAATTCACATTAAGCTAAGGTATTCGTCACCATGTTAAAACACTATTTGTCCGCTACTGTGCTGTTGATGCTGTTAAGTGTAACTGCGCCTATCGCGTGGGCGGCAGATATTGCGAATACGGATGTGAAAGTGGTGACGTTTATCCACCTGAATGATTTACACGCCCATTTAACGACACACCCAGAATTGGTGCGTTATGGTGAGCGTGAGAAATTAGAGCAGCGCGGTGGTATGGCGCGTTTAGCGACGTTGATTAAGCAGGTGCGTAAGCAATATCCTAACAATATCTTGATGAATATCGGTGATACTTATCATGGTGGTGTTGAGGCATTGTTTACCAATGGTAACGCAATAGTTGATCCTATGAGTGCGTTGGGTGTGGATGTGGGTGTCGTTGGGAACTGGGATTATGCCTACGGACCGATAGTGACGCGCACGCGATATGGTCCATTGAAGTCTATGGGATTGTTTACCGATGGCACGGTAAAGCGGGTTAATTACCCAAATTTAGCCGCTAATTTGAAAATCACTTTGCCGTTCTTCCGTCGTGGTGATTACCTCATGCCGCCGACGATGATGAAAGAAGTGGCTGGGGTTAAGGTCGGTTTTGTCGGTATTACCTCAGACATCGTGCCACGTATGCACCCTATGCTGGCGTTTGGGTTGAAGTTTCTTGATTATGACACTAAGACCTACGCTAATTTGATTCAAAAACATGCGGCTGAATTACGTGCGCAAGGTGCACAAATTGTGGTGGTCATGAGTGAGTTGGGGATACAGAAAGATTATTCACTGGCTAATACGATTCCTACAGATTTGGTCGATGTGTTCTTTTCTGCGCACACGCATGAAGTGGTACGCAAACCGCTGACTAGCAGTAGTGGTGCGTTGGTGGTTGAGGCGGGTGGTGATGGTGCGTATTTAGGACGCATGAATATCACCGTTAAAAATAATCGTGTCGTTGCGCGTGATTGGCATTTGTATGATGTGGATACCAAAATTGCGGAAGATAGCAATATGAAATCCTTGGTTGCGGTCGCACGTGCGCCTTTCTTAGGTAATAACGTCAATATCAAACTGCCGAGCATGGCGGCTAATGTGCGACTCACACAGTCTATAGATACCGTCGTGGGCTATACCAGTTCGCCGTTGGATAGACATAATGCACTGGAAAGCACATTCAATGATGCCATGGCTGATGTGATGCGTAAAGTAGGTAAAACCCAAGTCGCTATTACGCCAGGCTTTCGCTTTGATAGCCCCGTTTTTGTTGCAGGCACACCATTAGAAGACAACACCATTGCGAATGGGGCGATTACCTTAGAGGATGTGTATCGCTACTTCCCCGTGCCTTATATGGTAGCGACTGGCTCGATTACAGGCGCAGGTTTGCGTAAAGTCGTTGAATATAATTTGACTAGTGTGTTTTCTACGGACATCGCCCAGCAGTCGGGTGGCTGGGCTGACGGCTGGTCAGGTTTGAAAATAAAATTAGATTTGGCGCGTCCTAATGGTAGTCGTGTGCTGGACATGCAATTAAAAGATGAAGCCAGACCATTATTGCCTGATGAGCTAGTGACAGTCACAGGTTGTGCGCGACCTTTTGACAGTAAAGCGGACACCACTTTATGCAGTTATGATGAGTTTGAATCAGTTGAGTCACTCATCAATCCAGACACTAATAGACCCTGGACAGCGGCAGATTTGTTCATTTATGGCTTAAAAAATGGTTTGATAGGCAAACAAAATCGGCATGATGTTGAGGACGTGCATCAAACGAAAATGTGGCCAGTGAATGAGTTCGTACAACCACTTAAAGGCGTGGGTGTGGGGGCAGAATAGATGTATGTAGGGGAGACGGGTGTGTCATATAGTTCAATTAAAGAAGTGAAGAATATGAAATTTCAAACTGCAAATAGAGATCAAGCTATGTTTAAGAAATCGCTCATTGTGGCATTGGGCGCGATGGTTGTTGCTTTGTCTGGGTGCGACAGCAAAGAAGAGAAAGCCAACCAAGCGGCAATACAAGCAGGACAAAAACTGGCTGAAAAAGGACGTGATGCGATACCAGGTTGCGTTGCCTGTCATGGTGCGCATGGCGAAGGCATTGCGGCGGCTGGTTATCCTCGGTTAGCGGGATTAAATGCGGGATATATTGAAAAACAATTAAAAGACTTGGCCCGTGAATTGCCGCCAGCAGGTGTGGCAATAGAAGCTGTTGCTAAAGACTATAGCAAAACACCTAGGATATATTCGGATTTGACGGTATTCAGCCCTGGTTTGCGACATGATGACATTATGAGCCCGATTGCTAAACAATTGAGTGTTGCTGATATACATAATTTAGCAGTTTATTACGCCAGTTTGTCTTATACCGCGATACCTGTAGCCGCTGATTACCAAGTATTGGAACGTGGTCAAGATTTGGCTTTGCGTGGTAAAGCTGAATACGGCTTGCCTGCTTGCGTATCCTGCCACGCGCCTGATGGTGAGGGTTTTGGTGCTGATTTTCCACCATTGGCGGGGCAACCTTCAATTTATATCGTCAATCAAATCAATAAATGGCAACAAGGTCAGCGTGATAATGATAATTTGGGGTTGATGAAAGCCGTGGCAGATCAGCTTACCGATGCGGATAAACTGAATGTGGCTGCTTATTATGCCAATCGTTCATTGACGGTAAAAGGTCAACAATAAGATGAAAAGATTGAGTTTCTTATTGCTATTGGGTCTGAGTCAGCTCGCGTCTGCGGTTGATACTGCGTTGACTGCCAGCCCTGTCAGAATCGACAGCTATGATGCACGCGCGAGTATTCCTACAGGTTTGACGCGTGAAAAAGCCATACGTCAAATTCCTGCCATCAGTCCAGGTGAATACTTTGTGCCGCCAGAAGTCGGTGATATTCCCACCAGTAAATACGGCGACATGGTAAAGCTGGGGCGTAACATTTTTATAGACACGCAGCATTACGCCAAGCGTTATGTGGGTAATGGTTTGAATTGCAGCAATTGCCATTTACAAGAAGGGCGTAAAGCCTACGCGGGACCTTTATGGGCGGCTTACCCTATGTATCCCGCGTTTCGTAATAAAACGCGTGATGTGGTGACGTTTGAAGAGCGAGTGCAGGATTGCTTTCGCTTCAGTATGAATGGTATTGCGCCGACGCTGGATTCTCCAGAAATAAAAGCCATTACTTCGTATGCGCATTGGTTATCAACGGGTGCGCCGTTTAATAAAGAGCTACCAGGCCGTGGTTTTGCGCGTTTAGGTAAACCGCGTGACCCAACACCGATCAACGGTGAAAAACTGTACAAAGAGAGTTGTGCAAGCTGTCATGGTATTGAGGGCGCGGGACAAAAATTCACTAATCGTGATGGTTACATGTTCCCACCTTTATGGGGTAAAGATTCGTTCAATCACGGTGCAGGCATGAGTTCAGTCAAAAGTTGCGCACAGTTTTCTAAGGCGAATATGCCCTTAGGTAAAGGCTGGACGTTGACAGATATGGAAGCATGGGATATTTGCACCTATATCTGGTTGCAAGATAGACCTTGGGATCCGCGTTTCGGTTGGTTCTTTAACATTTTTGCTCCGCCTACTGGTGGTAATTAAGGGATAGAGCAGATGAAATTCACAAAATTACATAAATATGCACTCGCCGTCGTCGCTGTGACGGGTATCGCGTTTGGCACTTGGGTGGCGGCTGATACGCAGTCGCCTGATAGCGGTGATGATTTGCCGACATTAGAGGCTATGGAAACGCACGTAAGTATGCAGCGTCCGCATGAAAGTCTGCCTAATGAGCTAACGATAGTACCTGTTATTAAACCAGGCGAGTATTTTGTACCGCCCAAATTAGAAGATTTGGATGATAGCAAGTATGCAGATGAGGTACGTTTGGGGCGTAACATTTTTATCAATACGCAAGAATATGCCAAACGTTATGTGGGCAACGGTTTGAATTGTGCTAATTGTCACTTGCAAGAAGGTCGTAAGCCGCACGCTGCACCGTTGTGGGCTGCGTATCCGCTATACCCTATGTATCGCGATAAGAGCCGTCAGGTGATTAGCTTTCAAGAACGCCTGCAAGATTGCTTCCGTTTTAGTATGAACGGCATGGCACCGACTTTGGACTCGCGTGAAGTTGAGGCGTTGACAGTTTATGCGCAATGGTTATCTACAGGCATACCGACGGGGACGTTAATGGCGGGACGTGGTTTTGCGCGTATTGATAAAACTGAAGACCCGTCTCCCTTTAATGGCGCAGTGCATTACAAAGCCTATTGCGCCAGTTGCCATGGTGATGATTTGATGGGTAAGAAATTCACCAATCGTCCAGGCTATATGTTCCCACCTCTAGCGGGTCCTGATAGTTATAACAAGGGAGCAGGGATGTATAAAGTAAAAACATGTGCCGGCTTTGTGAAGGCAAATATGCCGCTAGGTAAGTCGCACGTCTTAAATGATGATGAGGCGTTGGATGTCTGTGTGCATATCTTTATGCAAGACAGACCGTGGGATCCGCGTAAAGGAATGTTTATGAGTATCTTTATGCCTGTGACGGAGGGTTGATGATGGTGAAGTCTACGCTTAAATCAACGCGTGTGCGTAATGCTTTATTCCCGTTTATGGCTTGGTGGTCGTTGTTGGATCGCGCCACAGTGCGTAACGATACCATCGCGGGGATTACTGCGGGTGTGTTGATTTTGCCACAAGCGATTGCGCTGGCAACGCTGGCTGGTTTGCCGCCTGAATACGGTTTATATACCGCTATTTTTCCTGTCATTATTACCGCTTTGTATGGTTCGTCATGGCATTCATTGTCGGGACCGAATACTGCGCTGGCAGTGTTGACGGCGATGACGATAGCCCCATTTGCCAATATAGGCTCACCTGATTATGTGCAATATGCGATTACCTTGACGTTTATGGCAGGTATTTTGCAATTGCTATTTGGTGTGTTGCGATTGGGCGTGGTGTTTAATTATTTTTCACATACGGTGATGGTGGCATTGGTCACGGGTGTGGGCATCATTATTGTGATTCAACAGGTGGGTAACTTTTTGGGGGTGGTGATGAACCTCAATGAGACGCTGGATCAAGTGTTGATGCAGATTATGTTTGCCTTCTCGCGTGCGAATCCATATGCGGTCATGGTTGGTGTGATTACAGTGGTGTCAGGCTTGCTGATTAAACGGTTGCGCCCAAAGTGGCCGCATTACATTATGGCAGTTGGGGTTGGTATGCTAACTGCCTGGATATTGGGCATGTTAGTGGGTAGTGCAACTGCGCATATAGATATGCTGGGTTACATGAAATTTACTGCAGTGCCGTTCTCTGCCCCTGATTTTTCACCTGAGAACTTTGGCCCGTTTGCTAACTTTGCTTATCCTGCGGCGATGGGTATGGCAGTGTTGGGTCTAATGCAGTCGTCTGTGATTGCGCGATCCATGGCGGCTAAATCAGGTCAGCAGGGCTTGGATATTAACCAAGAAGTTATCGGGCAGGGTTTATCTAATGTGGCAGGGAGTTTCTTATCCTGCTTTACCAGCTGCGGTTCGTTTAATCGCAGTGCGGCTAACATAGAGGCTGGCGCAAAAACGCCTTTGGCAGGCTTGATTTCAGCATTTGCGCTGGCAGTGCTGGTGTTTGTTGCCGCACCTGTAATTGCTTATTTGCCAGTGCCTGTGATGGCAGGGGTGCTGTTCTTAGTGGGTGCGGCGTTGGTAAAAGTAAAAGATATTCGTCACTTGCTCGCGATTAAAGGCGGTGGGCGTGTAGTGTTTGTGCTGGTTTTATTGACGACACTGTTTAGCGGTGTTGATGACGGTGTTTATTTAGGTATTTTCTTATCTATTGCGGGTTATTTACGCACCATTTCCAAGCCTGGCTTTGAAGTGCTGTTTGAGCAAGAAAAACGTCAGTATTTAACAGGAAAAATGACGGTGGATGACACCACGGCCATTGCGATTTCTGGCAATTTGTTCTTCGGCTCTACACAAAATATCGAACGTGCGTTTATGGATGTAGCAAAAGACGATATGCGTAAAGCTAATTTGGTGGTCATGGGCGAGTATCTCAACGGCGTGGACGTTGCGGCGGCCGAGGTGATTGCACAAGAGGCTGTGAAACGTAAGAAAAATGGTTACCAGTTAAGTTTGTGGGTGCGTGAAGGTGTGCTGACGGGCGATGTACAAGTGGCGCAAATTTTAGAAGCAACGATTGGTAAAGATTATATTTATTGTAGTGGGCGCGTTAAATCTGCCGCTCCCGTGGATACAACGTTGAACGCGCATACAGTTTGATTAAGAGGAGAAATTAAGATGAAATTAAAATCATTGGGATTGGCGTTGCTGTTGGCAAGCATGAGTTTAGTCGGACATGCCGCTGAGCAAGTGAAAGAACACTTGTTAATTCAAGTCAGCGAAGACAGTATAGAGCAGCTTAATTCTGCCTTGAATGCGGCTAAATTTGTCCAAGCGCAGTATGGTGCGCCTAATGTGGAAGTTGAAATTGTGGTGTTCGGCCCTGGTGTGCAAACGCTGAAATACTACGCGCCTAAACCTATTCCTGAACGGGTGAAGCAGGAAAAATACAACGGTATTCGTATTGTTGTTTGTGATTATTCTATGCGTGCGGCTAAGTTGCGCCCTTCGGACATGTTGCGTGATGTCAGTTACGTGCCGTCAGGCGTAGTTGAAATCATGGAAAAACAAAAGCTGGGTTGGTCTTACGTGCGTCCTTAAAGACGCTGGTTATATTGGATATATCGATGTTTAGACAGCTTAAAACAAAAATAATCAGCATCTGTATTGCTACGCTGATAGCCCCTGTGAGTGCAAATGCAGCAGGGAGCGGTGATGTGACGTTCATCCATATGGGCGATTTGCACGGGCATTTAATTCCGCGCCCTAATATGCGTGAGGGTGACCCTGATCAAGGGCAGATGATGGGTGGTTTGGCGTATGTATATGACCAAGTCAAAAAAATCCGCAAAGAACATCCCAATGCCTTGTTGATTAACGGCGGCGATACCATACAAGGGTCAGCCGAAGCCTTATACACACGCGGGCAGGCGATGGTTGATATTTTGAACTTGTTCAAAATAGACGCATTTAACCCTGGTAATTGGGATTATTTATACGGCACTGAGCGTTTTCGTGAGCTATTTGCAGGTGATAAGCCGTTGGCAAATTGGAACGCATTATCAGCCAATTTATATTATTCAACCCTGTATGGTTTTCCTGAAACGCGCTATGCCAAGCAAGCTGGGCAGCGGGTCTTGAAACCGTACATGATTAAAGATGTCAATGGTGTGCGGGTGGGGATTATTGGTTTGACAGCCGACCGTGGTCCGCAAGCCGTGAGTACACGGGTGATGGATGGCTTTACCATGACACCCGGTGAATTTGAAGTGGCCGCCGCAGTGCCGTTGTTACGTAATAAACATAAAGTGGATTTAATCGTGTTGATTTCAGAGCGCGGTTTGGGCGCAAATTTGGAAATTGCCGAAACTATCCCCGGTATAGACATCGTCCTGTCGTCTGATATGCACGAAGAGTCGCGTAAAGAATTGGTGGCAAAGTCAGGCACTATCTTGGTTGAAGAGGGGCAAGACGGTACGGTATTAGGTGAACTGACTGCCCATGTTAGTAATGGCAAGATGACGGGTTATAGTTGGAAGCAACATAGAATTACCACTAAAAATAACCAGCCTGATCCCGTCATTGCTGCGAAAATAGAAGAAATACGCAAGCCTTTTGTTAAAGCAGGTTTTGTCACCCACGTTAATCCAATTAACGCGGCGATATTGCGCACGCCTATAGATAGCGTGATCGGTTTTACAAAAGTCGCGCTACATCGTTCTAACTTTGCAGGGTCTAGTGGTATGAATGCGGTGATAGAGGGTTCGTCACATGATTTTATTGCGGATGCTTTTCGTGAGGCTTGTCATGCTGATTTGGGCTTGATGCGGGGCTTCCGCTACGGTACGCATATTGCTCCTGGTCCAATTAAGCTAGAAGATATTTATCACTATATTCCTATAGGCCCGCAAGTCGCTTGTGGCAAGCTGTCCGGTGATGACATACGTTGGATGTTAGAGCGCGGTGCTGACTCCTCGCTATCGCCATATGTGGGTTGGTGGGGTGGTGGTTGGCAAATTGCTTTTTCTGGACTGAGCTATGAATTAGACCCTAAAAAATCCTACGGTAATCGTGTCAACAACATACGCCTAGATGGCAGTGGTTTGATTGATATGGAAAAACTTTATACCGTCGGTGGCTATTGGTACGTAGATAATCCTAATATGATTAACCGCCATAAAGCCTGGGATATTAACGTGCTGAAGGATAAAGATGGCGGTATTTTAGATGCAACGGATGTCGTCGCGTATTACCTGTATATGTTGCCTGACCATACCGTTAATCCAAGGTTAAATCGGGTGCATTTAATGTCGCCACTGCCTAATGCGATTTCGGCAAGTAAGGAAATTCAGCCATTAAAAGGCGTGGTGCAACCGAATTATTAAGCGCGTCAATAGGTATATATGGTCGTAGTGTTCAAGGTCTCACATACTAATATCAATCAATGGGGAGCATAGTATGCACGCAGTTGTTATTTGGCCATCATGGTTAGCAGGTGCTGGAATAGGCGTGCTGATGGTGGCGTTTTATTGGATTACGGGCAAGCAGTTAGGGGTTTCTCGTGCTTACGGTAATTTGTTGTCTAGCGTGTCTAAGCTGGATTTTTTCAGGCAGGCAGACTACACCCATAATCATTGGCGGTTATGGTTCGTTTTAGGCATCGTTTTGGGCGGCTTTCTTGCGGCGATGATTGCTCATCCTGGTGTTTATGTGCCTGATTTTACTATGGGTAAGGCTTACGATGCGATATTGCCAGCCGATTTAAGCTGGCGCATAGTGGTGCTGTTCTGTGGCGGGTTGATTATGGGGATAGGCGCACGGATAGCGGGCGGTTGTACCAGTGGGCATGTAATTACGGGTATTCCCATGATGAATTTGGGTAGCGTGTTGGCGGGGTTGTTGTTTTTTGTCGGCGGGATAGTAACTATGCAGTTGATAACGCGGGTGATATTGCCATGAATCAGTTAGTTTATGTAATATTGGGTGTGATGTTTGGCTTGTTGTTGAGTTTGGCAGGCGCAACGACATTTGATTTTTATGCGCAACTCTTCCAGTTTCAAAACATGCAGTTATCTCGCGTTATTATTTCGGCAGTGATAGTGGGATCGATAGGCATATTTTTAATGAAGCGCGTGCAAGCACGTGCTGTGATGACGGCTGAACGCATTAAATTCGAAACTAAATCCTTGCCTAAACATTGGGTGTTGGGATCTTTGTTATTTGGCGCAGGCTGGGCAATTACAGGATCTTGTCCAGGCTCTGCGCCTGCGATGCTAGGTGAGGGTAAACTGATTATCGTGCCTACTTTGCTGGGTGTAATCGCAGGCACGTATCTTTATGGCTGGGTACAAAGCCGTAAGGGTAAATGTAATCGCTAATTAAACTAACAGCAAATGCGTGCTGTTTTCGATTTCATGTTGCGTTAAAAAACGCTATGATAGCGGGCTGTGTCTCATTAGCTCAGTGGATAGAGCACCTTCCTCCTAAGAAGGGGGTCGCACGTTCGATTCGTGCATGGGACACCAGCCCGTTTTCTAATTGTTCACTTCTTTTGCACCCATGTGTCTTTTAGCGTCACTGTGCGGTTAAACACGGGTGCGCCTGCCTTGCTGTCCATCCTGTCGCTGACAAAGTAGCCGTTGCGTTCAAATTGAAAATGTTGTTCAGCGGCAATATCACACAAAGCAGGCTCAATATAGGCACTAATCACTTGCTTAGAGTCAGGGTTGATGTCCAATAGATAGTCTCTATCGTCAGCACCAGGGTGCGGTACGGCAAATAATCTATCGTACAGGCGCACTTCAACTGCGCTGGCGTGCGCGGCAGATAGCCAATGTATATTTCCCTTCACTTTAACGCTATCAGCACCGGCTGTGCCTGATTTGGTCTCGGGTAAGTAATTACAATGTATCGCGCTTAAATTGCCGTTGTCGTCGTATTCTGCGTGCGTACATTCAACCACATAGCCGTAACGCAGGCGCACTTTATTGCCAGGAAATAAACGGAAATAGCCTTTGCTGGGCGTTTCCATATAATCTTCGCGCTCTACCCACAGTTCGCGCGATAGCATGATTTCGCGTTTACCTAGCTCGGGTTTGAGTGGGTGGTTGGGGGCGAAGCAGATTTCCGATTCTGCTTCGGCGTAATTGTCGATGATGAGTTTAACAGGATTGATAACAGCGATACGACGTTCTGCGGTAAAGTTCAAATCCTCGCGCATACAGTCTTCCAATATGCTCATGTCTATCCACGAATCGCCTTTAGATACGCCGATACGGTCAGTAAATAAGCGGAATCCAGCGGCAGTAAAACCACGTCGGCGCGCGCCAACTAAGGTAGGCAGGCGTGGGTCGTCCCAGCCGTCAACGTGACTGCCCTCAACTAGCGTAATGAGTTTGCGTTTAGACAGCACCACGTAGGTTAAATTAAGTCGTGCGAATTCGATTTGTTGCGGATGCCAGCCGATGATGGGTTGTAGTTTATCCAGCACCCAATCATACAATGGGCGATGATCTTCAAATTCCAGTGTGCAGACCGAGTGGGTAATGCGTTCGAGCGCGTCAGAAATGCAATGCGTGTAGTCATACAGCGGATAAATACACCATTTGTTGCCCGTGCGGTGATGTTCAGCATGGCGAATACGGTAAATAACAGGGTCGCGTAAATTAAAGTTAGGCGATGCCATGTCTATTTTGGCGCGTAATACATGTGCGCCGTCGGCAAATTCGCCTGCTTTCATGCGGCGGAATAAATCTAGATTTTCGGCGGGCGTGCGGTCGCGGTAGGGGCTGTTTTTACCTGCGACGATGTGCGTGCCGCGATTCTCGCGCATGGCTTCAGCACTTTGGCTGTCAACGTAAGCTAATCCTTGTTCAATTAAAAATTCGGCGTAGGCGTACAGTTTGTCGAAATAATCGGAGGCGAAAAATTGCTTGTCACCCCAGTCAAAGCCCAGCCAGCGCACTGCGTCTATGATGGAATCGACGTATTCCTGCTCTTCTTTTTCAGGATTGGTATCATCAAAGCGCAAATGACAAACCCCTGCGTAATCACGTGCCAAGCCAAAGTTTAAGCAGATGGATTTAGCATGACCATAATGTAAATAACCGTTAGGCTCCGGGGGGAAACGCGTGGTGACGGGGTGGTTCCATTTGTTGTTGGCAATGTCATCATCAATGATATTGCGGATAAAATTGGAAATAGCAGGTTTTTCAGTAGGTTCGGACATAGTTAAGCGTGTGAGAGTAATCGGTTAGCCGTATAATTTTACATCTTTATTAGCGCGTGGGGATATAAATGCAACGTCGAGATTTTATTAAAGGTGCGGCTGGGGCGAGCTTGGCTGGTTTGAGTGCGATACCTGCATCAGCACTCGCGGCGGATACGCCCGTGATTAACTGGCGCTTGGCTTCCAGCTTTCCCAAAAGTTTGGATACGATTTATGGCGCGGCCGAGATTTTATCTAAACGTGTAGCGGCGTTGACCAATGGTAAATTTCAGATTCGCGTATTCGCGGGTGGCGAGTTAGTGCCAGGTTTACAGGTGCTCGATGCGGTGCAAAATGCGACGGTAGAGTGCGGACATACTGCCAGCTATTATTATGTGGGTAAAAATATGGCGTTCGCGTTTGATTGCGCTGTGCCATTTGGTTTGACTGCCCGCCAGCAAAACGCGTGGATGTACGCAGGTGGCGGCTTGCAATTGATGCGTGAGTTTTTCAAGAACTACAATATCATGCAGTTTCCAGGCGGTAATACAGGCACACAAATGGGCGGCTGGTTCCGTCATGAAATTAAATCATTGGCAGACCTAAAAGGGCTGAAAATGCGTATTCCTGGCTTGGGTGGCAAAATCATGGCTAAGTTAGGTGCCGTGCCACAAACCTTACCTGGCGGCGATATTTATCCTGCCTTAGAGCGCGGTGCGCTGGATGCGGCAGAATGGGTAGGACCTTACGATGATGAAAAGTTGGGTTTTTACAAAATTGCCAAGCATTACTACTATCCAGGCTGGTGGGAGGGCGGTCCGCAACTGAGCTTTATGGTGAATATCGACAAATGGAACGCTTTGCCTGAGTTATATCGTCAGGCTTTTGAAGTCGCGACGATGGAAGCCAACGCCATGATGCTGGCGCAATACGACAGTAAAAATCCGCCCGCTTTGATGCGTTTAGTGCAACAAGGTGTACAAATACATCCTTTCCCCAAAGATGTCATGCTCGCCGCCCGCCAAGCGGCATTTGCGATGTACGATGAAGAATCAGCAAAAAATCCAGCCTTCAAGAAAATTTATACCGAATGGAAAAAATTCCGCGACAGTGAAATTCAATGGTTCAAAGTAGCAGAAGCACCGTATCAGAATTTTATGTATTACGTGAAGTAGTCTGGGGAAATTGGTGTAGAGAGTGTGTTGTCGTGATAAAAAATAGGGTCGATATGCGTCTAGAAGATGATAATGTAGTGGTGTTATCAGTTAATACATCGCGTTCTGGATGGTTTAATGACTATCAGCCCGAAGCTGATAGTGAGCCATTAGCAGGCTTGATTATTGATGATGGGGAGGAGTGGAGATGGTTGGGCGCATCATTCACATAGCAATTAACAAAAAATATAGGGCGTTGGTTGAGTCGCGCTGACCTTAAACCACATCCGCAGGGGCGAGTTTGCATAGTACGTCATGATTGCCTAGCTCTACTTGTATGGTGGCGTGCTGGATCTGGTGATGATGTGCGAGTTCTTCTGCTAGGTGCGCTAAATAAGCGTCGCCTGGGTGTCCTGCGGGCATGACTAGGTGGGCGGTGAGTGCGTTTTCTGTGGTGCTCATACCCCAAATGTGCAGGTCGTGGACTTCTTGTACTTCGGGTAAGCTTTGCAAATAGGTCAATACTTTAGTTGGGTCTATGGCATCGGGTACGGCATGAAGTGCCAACTTAATGGATTGCTTAAATAGCCCCCACGTGCCGTATAAAATAGCAGCGGCGATGAGTAAGCTGATAGCAGGGTCTAGCCATAACCAGCCCGTCCATAACATGAGTGCGCCAGCGACTGCTACGCCTACGGATACAGCGGCATCGGATAACATATGCAGGTATGCGCCGCGTAGATTGAGGTCGGTTTTGTTGCCGCGCATGAACATCATCGCCGTGCCTATGTTGATTACCACACCGATTAGGGCAACCCAAATCATGATGGGTTCATTGACGATGACGTGTTCGGAAAAGCGATGGATAGCTTCCCAAGCAATACCACCGACGGCGATAAGTAAAAGCATGGCGTTGGCAAGGGCGGCGAGTATGGTCGTGCTACGCAGACCGTAAGTGTAGCGCGATGAGGGAGCGCGTTTGGCAAGTATCATCGCGCCCCAAGCGGCGAGTAGTCCGATAACATCGCTGAAATTATGCCCTGCATCGGCGAGTAGTGAGAGTGAGTCAGCGTATAAGCCAAAGCCTATTTCGACGATGACAAATGCTAAATTCAGGCTTACGCCAATGGCAAAAGCGCGGCTATTGGTATCAACATGGCTGTGGTCATGGTGGTCACAGTGATGACTATGATGGTGATGGTGTTCTGCGCTCATGGCATGGTAGCTGTGTTGATAGGGGGTAGATGTATTTTAACGTAATTTGCTGTGGCTGGGCTGACAGCAAACTAACTAATGGCGAGATTGTTTTATGGCGGTGACTTTGTTACGATTTGATTATTTGGATAGCGTTTATGCAAAGTGATTTGAAGGCACTGGAGTTTGATGGCATACGTCGTATTATTGAGCGATTGACGTTTACGCCATATGGCGCGGACGCGGCGCGGCATCTTGAGCCTGCGCCCAACCTCGGTATTGCACGGCAAATGCAAGCGGCAGTGACGGCGGCGCGGCAAGTAGCAGATGCTTATTTATTGCCTAAAGTACAAAATATGCCTGATATTCGGGCGGCGTTGCGTCAGGCGAATCAGGCAGGGGCGGCGTTGCCTGCCAGTGCTTTGCATAATTTGCGGGTAGTGATGAAATTGGGATTGACGCTACGTGATTTAGTGGCAAATTACGCTGACTTATATGCCGATATACATTATTTGAAAGCCCCCGCGTTACTCGTTGAGGCATTGGACAAAACCATCAATGCGGCAGGGCGTTTGCGTGAAGATGCTACGCCAGAGCTGAGTGTGATGCACGGGCAATATCACGAGGTACAGACTCACATTGAGTCGCAGTTGAAGAGCTTAATGCGCTCGGCTGAGTACGCCAGTTATTTTGACGAAAACAGCCGTGTGCAATGGCATGGGATGCGTGCGGTATTGACCGTGCGAGCGGTTAATGCGGATAAGCTCAAGGGCGTGCGTCGCGGCTCTAGCGGCGGTGGGCGTGATGTGTTGATGGAGCCGATAGAGGTGGTCGCGCATAATAATCGGCTGGAAACTTTGAATGCGCAAATCGAAGGGCAAAATCAGATCGTCCTGCGGGCAACGACGGATGTGGTGCGTGAGCATCTGGCTGATTTACACCAGTTGGTTGACGGTATTACTTGGATAGATTTAGCACTGGCGGCAGGGCAATTATCTGCGGCATTGAATGCCACGCCGCCTAAGCTGGTCGATGAGCCACGGGTATTGTTGCAGCAAGCCTATCATCCGCAATTGATGATGCAGTTTCAAGAAAAAAACATTAGCCGTATCGTGCCGTTAGATATAGATTTGGGCGGTAGCCATACGATGATGGTGATTACGGGGCCGAATACGGGCGGTAAAACGGTGGTGTTAAAAACCGTGGGCTTATTGGTCACCATGGCGCATTGCGGTCTGCATCTACCTGCTGAAGGCGATTGCATTATCGGCAATTTTAATCGGGTGATAGTCGATGTGGGCGATAAGCAAAGTTTGCATAATCACTTATCGACATTTGCGGGGCATGTAGAAGTGCTCAAACGCTTACTCAATGAAGCCGATGCGCAGACATTGGTGCTGATGGATGAGCTGGGCACAGGGACTGACCCTGAAGAAGGTGCGTCGCTGGCGATGGCAGTGTTGGATGAGCTGGCAACGCGTAAGGTGTATGGCGTGGTGACGACGCATTTAACGCCGCTTAAAGCCTTTGCTGATCAGCATAGCTATTTGAGCAATGCGTCTATGCGTTTTGATTATGCGACGTTGTCACCGACTTATCAGCTGGTGTTTGGTCAGGCAGGTGCGTCTTTAGGGCTGATTATTGCTGAGAAAAACGGCTTGCCATCTAGCCTCATCGAGCAGGCACGAGGCTATTTGGCGACGATACAGTCAGTACATTCAGCTTAGTGTTGTTGAAATTGACCTGATAGGGCCTGTTCGCGAATAACGCGGACAGTGTCTAAATCGGCTTCCAAGTAGGCCGAACGGCGAAAATCATTCGCCATTTTTTGCGTGGGGTCGGCTGTTTCGGCTTGGTAATCATCATAAATAAAACGTACTATCATGATGGTTTCATGCGGGGACTCTATGTGCATGTTCAGGCTCGATTCTGGAATTTCACCTTGTGCGGGCACGTTATAACTGACGCATTGATGCGGTGTCAGTGTGACTTGGTCGCGCACCATCAATTTGCCAAACTGCAATGTGCGTTGCATATTGTGCTCATCAATCGGCGTGATTTGGCACGCATCTAAATGCGGAATAAACAACTTGGGTGCGGTCGCACGCAATACTAAGCCATGCCACAATTGTGTTAGCGTCAGCTGTTGTTGTGGCGGGATGTCGGGGTGGTTAATTTCGACGATGTGCTCAAATTTCATGATGATTTATGCTTAGGTTTTGGTTTGGTTTTGTGCGTGGATGACGCTGATTCACTGGCTTTTTTTTGTGTGCCTTTCGTTGACGAAGCGGGTTTGTCGGCTTTTCTGTGGCTAGATTTAGTCGGTGTGCTTTTATCTTTTTTGCTTGCGGTTTTGGCTTTTTTATCTGCCTTGGTGCTGGCGTGCTTATCGCGCTTGCTGGTGTGTGCTGGCTCGTCTTTTTGACTGTTTTTTGCTTGTGCAGGTTCGCTCACTATGAGGCTTTGCCCTAGTTTGAGTTGGTGATGTTTGATGTGGTTCCAGCTTTCTAACTCAGTTACATTGACATGGTGACGTGTAGCTAGGCTGTGCAGCGTTTCACCTTTTTTAACGGTTATTTTGTGTGCAGGCGGGTCGGATTTTTTGTTGGATGAGTCGGTGCTGGGAGTGTTTTTGGTGTCATTTTTATTGGCAGGCACGGGGTCGTTCATGGCGATTTTTTCTATCGGCATGGTGGCGGCAGTGTTGGTGCTGGCAAGTGGGACTAGTAGGGTGTGATCGCTGGTTAGCTTGCCTTTGTTGCTTAGGTGTATGGGGTTATGTTCTTTAATCCACGCGACGCTGACGTTGAATTTTTTCGCAATGCTGGAAATGCGCTCACCGATTTTGGCTGTGTAGGCTTGCCAGCTCACCAGTGGCTTGTCATAGCTGGCTAAGTTTTGCGAAAAAGTAGCGACTTTGTCCACGGGGAGTAACAGCTGTGTGTTGCTGTCAGAACGCACGACAGGTTTGTTGAATGCGGGGTTGAGTGAAATAAACTCATTGACGGGCATGTTGGCTAGTTTTGCCGCTAAATTTACGTCTATGGATTTATCGAGCATGACTTTGGTGAAATAGGCTTGGTCGGGGATGCTGTTCAGGTTGATGCCTACGCTGGCGGGGTCAGCAATGATTTGCTTGACGGCGAGTAGTTTGGGCACGTAGTTGCGCGTTTCCATCGGCAAATTCAAGCTGAGGTAATCGGTGGGTAAGCCCTGTGCCTGATTTTTGGCAATGGCTCTGCCCACGCAACCTTCACCACAATTGTAAGCAGCGAGCGCGAGTTCCCAAGTACCAAACTGATCATGGAGTTTATTGAGGTAATCCAAAGCCGCGCCTGTGGCGGCGATAATGTCGCGGCGACCGTCGTACCAGCCGTTTTGTTTGAGACCAAAATCTTTACCCGTTGATGGAATAAATTGCCAGATACCCGAGGCGTGGCTGGGAGAATATGCCATAGGGTTAAATGCGCTTTCTATCATCGGCAGTAAGGCGATTTCGGTCGGCATACCGCGTTTTTCTACTTCGCCTAAGATGTGGTACAAGTAGCGGCGACTGCGCTCAACGGTGCGGCGTACATAGTCGGGGCGTTGGGCGTACCAGTTGACTTGCGCGGTGACGAGCGGGCTGTCCATCGTGTCCATGCCAAAGCCTGAGCGTATTCTGTCCCAGATGTCAGCGGTGTTGAGTGCTGGCGTGATGGTGGTGCTGTCAGGCGCATTGCTGATATAAGGGGTAGTGTCGGCTAATTTTACAACTGAGGTGTCGGCGAAGCTAAGATTGATGGTGCTGATAGACAGTAACAGTGTGATTAGCGTGAAATAGCGCGATTTAATCATCGCTGGATGATACTGGAAAGCAGGTGCGCGGGCAAGGCGAGGGCTTAGAAATTGTCTTTTAATAAGCGCATGGCAGTGAAGGTGGCAAGCGTGTTGTCGGTGTTGAATACGTGCTGTAGCTTGGGCAAATGACAGCGTAGGAATGGGTTGCTGGCAAGTTCTATGGCGATAGTGCTGGGGAGTGTAGGTTGTTGGTGCGCACGTAAATCGCTGTCGCGAGTATGGCGTTGCTGTAGTGCTAGGTTGTCAGGCTCTAATGTGAGTGCAAATGTGATATTGCTCAAGGTGTATTCGTGTGCGCAATAGACAGCAGTGGCGGCGGGTAGGCGGGCTAATTTGCTGAGTGAATTCAGCATCTGCGCCGCCGTGCCTTCAAATAATCGTCCACAACCACAGCCAAATAAAGTATCCCCGCAAAATGCGCTATTGATGCCGTAATAGGCGATGTGACCTAGCGTGTGCCCAGGTAAATCGAGAATTTGAAAGTCGGCATCGAGTGCTTCAAGGTGAATATGCTGACCTTCGCGCAAGGGGTGGCTGAGGTGCGGGATGGGTTCTAACGCTGGGCCGTAAACGGGGACTGCACCGTGGGCAAGCAACGCGGCAATGCCGCCGACGTGATCGTGGTGATGGTGGGTAATGAGGATGGCGGTGAGCGTGAGCTGGTGCTGTTGGAGGAAATCCAGCACCGCCACTGCGTCACCAGGGTCAACGACGGCGGCGTGTCGGTCGTCGTGTATCGCCCAAATGTAATTGTCTTGGAACGCAGGGATGGGGCTAATGTGTAGGCGAGGATTCATACCGAATATGATACCATACAGCCTTTCAAGTACGCGGCTGGTTGCGCTGACTAAATGGTTGCCGACATGAGCTTTAATGAGTGGACACTGACATCACAAGGACAGTATTTACAGCAACGTGAGCTGGCTTATTTTGATAAGACGGTGGTGGATTTGTTCGGTTTTAATGCGGTGCAATTAGGCAATCCTGCGTGGGATGTGTTGCGTAATAGTCGTATGACGCATCGTTTTCAGGCGCATGATGCAGCGGCGCAGGTGTTGGTCGAGCCTACGCATCTTCCTTTTGCTAATCAATCTTTGGATATGCTGGTGTTGCCGCATGTGCTGGAGTTTTCCAACTATCCGCATCAGATTTTACGCGAGGTCGAGCGGGTGTTGATAGCGGAAGGGCATTTGTTGATTAGCGGCTTTAACCCACGTAGTTTGTGGGGGCTAAATCGTTGGTTGCGACGAGGTACTGCTGTTTATCCTTGGTCTGGGCAATTCATCAATTTAACGCGTTTGAAAGACTGGTTGGCGTTGTTGAATTTTGAGGTGGTCGCGGTATCTATGTGTTGCTACGCGCCGCCACTGGAGAATGCTGACAGCTTGCGTTTTTTTGATTTTATGGAGCTGGCGGGCGACCGTTGGTGGGCAAAAGGTGGCGGGGTGTATTTTATCCATGCGATTAAGCGTGTACACGGTATGCACCTTATCAAGCCGCGTTGGCAAGAGCCAATTACCTTGTCGCGTGCATTACGTCCTGCTAGTCGCAATATACAAAATGAAAGTCGTCATGAGTGAGTTAGCAGAAATTAACATTTATACCGATGGCGCATGTAAAGGCAATCCAGGTGTAGGCGGCTGGGGTGCGTTGTTGGAAAGCGGCGGGCATCGTAAGGAAATATACGGCGGCGAAAAGCTGACCACGAATAATCGTATGGAGTTATTGGCGGTTATCGAGGCATTGCACAGCTTGAAACAGGTTAGCCGCGTGGCAGTTTATGCGGATTCGCAGTATGTGTTAAAAGGCATTAACGAATGGCTGCCCAATTGGAAAAAACGCAATTGGCGCACCAGTGATAATAAACCAGTTAAAAATGTGGATTTATGGCAGCGGCTGGATGCAATAGCAAGCCAGCATCAGGTGCAATGGATTTGGGTCAAAGGACACGCAGGACATCCAGGCAACGAACGCGCAGATGCGTTGGCGAATATGGGTGTTGAACAACAATTAGGGTAGAGCTATGCCATTATTAACAATAGATAACGCGTCATTGGCGTTTGGACATTTTGCATTATTGGATCGCGCGAGTTGGGTGATAGAGCCTGGCGTGCGTATCGGTTTAATCGGGCGCAATGGTGCGGGTAAATCGAGTTTATTAAAAGTATTGGTTGGCGATACGCCGCCTGACGATGGCGTGGTGTGGCGGCAACCTGCGATGAAGCTAGGCTATGTGCCGCAAGAGCCTGTGCTGGATGCTGAACATACAGTGTATGAAGCGGTGGCGGCTGGTTTGGGCGATGTGAGTCAGTTGCTGATGGATTATCATGACGTTACCCATAAAATGGGCGAGGTGGATGCGGATTTTGACGCGCTGATGACGCAAATGCAGACTTTGCAAACGGCATTAGAAGCCTTAGACGGTTGGAGCTTACAGGCACGAGTTGAAACCGCGTTGACTAAGCTGAATTTGCCTGAAGATGTGCTTATCGGCACGCTATCAGGTGGCTTGAAAAAGCGCGTGGCATTGGCGCGAGCACTGGTTGCCGAACCTGATTTGCTACTGCTGGATGAGCCGACTAACCATTTGGATTTGAGTTCTATTGAGTGGCTGGAAGAGCTGATACGCACCTTTGCTGGCAGTGTCGTGGTGATTACCCATGATAGGCGTTTTCTGGATAATGTATCACAGCAAATCGTTGAACTGGATCGTGGCAAATTGCGTACTTTTGAAGGCAATTTCTCTGATTACCAACGGCTGAAAGCTGACCAGTTAGCGATAGAGTCTGTCGAACAAGCCAAATTTGATAAATTCCTCGCGCAAGAAGAGGTGTGGATACGCAAAGGCGTACAAGCACGGCGCACGCGCAATGAGGGGCGAGTGCGGCGTTTAGAGCAATTGCGCGTTACCCGTAGCGAACGCCGTAATCATTTGGGGCAAGTTAGCCTGAATGTCGATAGCGGTGAAAAATCAGGCAAGCGCGTCGCCGAGCTAGAGCATGTCAGTAAATCTTACGGTGGACGTTTGCTGATAGATAATTTCTCTGGCGTGATACAACGCGGCGATAAAGTCGGCTTGGTGGGCGCAAATGGTATTGGTAAAACGACACTGATTAAATTGATATTGGGCGAAATCGAGCCTGATGCGGGTGAAGTGAAATTAGGTACTAAGCTATCTGTTGCTTATTTTGACCAATTCCGCGCACAGCTAGATGACGAAGCCACCGTGGCTTATACCATCAGCCAAGGCGGTGATTATGTTGAAATCGGCGGCGAGCGCAAGCACGTTATTAGCTATTTGGAAGATTTCTTATTTGCCCCAGAACGCGCACGTTCGCCTGTTAAATCCTTATCAGGGGGTGAGCGCAATCGCTTGCTACTAGCACGCTTATTTACCCGTCCAGCCAATATCTTGGTATTGGACGAGCCTACCAATGATTTGGATATCGATACGCTAGAGTTGCTAGAGTCATTGTTACAAGATTACCCTGGCACGGTATTGCTGGTGTCGCATGATAGAACTTTCCTCGACAACGTGGTGACGCAAGTCATTGCCTTTGAAGGCAATGGCGTGTTGCGCGAATACGCAGGCGGCTATGAAGATTGGGTCATGCAACGCGGCAAACCCGCAACAGCTGTTAATCCTAGCTTAGTGAGCAAGCCCGTCACTAAAGCAGTGCTTGCTAAAGTGGTAGCCGCTAAATCTAAATTAAGCTGGAAAGAACAACAAGACTTAGCCGCTTTACCCGCGCAACTAGAAGCCCTGGAGCTAGAACAAGAGCGCATCAATGCGTGCTTGGCTGATCCTAATTTATATAGCAAAAAAAATAACGAAGTGGCTGAATTACAAGCTACACTAGCTAACCTGCATCAACAAACTGAAGCAATGATGGCGCGTTGGGAAGCATTGGAAGCGAAAGTTTAATGTTGTGTTGCATCGTTCATAGGAGAAACGTATGAAATATTCTTTAATTGCTACAACTTTGCTCGCGGCGACGATTGCCGCACCCGTCTTTGCCGCAGATGTGGGTATTTCAGTCAGCGTCGGACAACCCGGTTTTTATGGCAGATTAGATTTAGGCAACTATCCGCAGCCACAAGTCATCTACCGTCAACCTATAATAATCCAGCAAGCGGCTAGAGATAGACCGCCTATTTACCTGCATGTGCCGCCAGGGCACGCGAAACATTGGGCAAAACATTGCCGCGAATACCATGCTTGCGATGAGCGTGTTTATTTCGTGCAAGACAGTTGGTATCAACGTGATTATGTACCTTATTACCAAAATGAGCACCGTGATCGTCATGATAATGGGCGGGACGACGACCATAAACATAAAAAAGATAAGCATCGCGGCAATGGTGACAATGGTCATCGCGGTGGCGATAATGAGCATGGTCGTGATCGTTAAGGCGTACTTACCTATTATCAGTTCAACCTGATTCAAACAAAAAGCCCATTAAAAAATGGGCTTTTTGTTTTTGGTTCAAGTTAATTTAGTATCAAATTAACCGTGCCAAGCGTGTTCCATTACATCTAGCAGGATGTCGGTAGCGAATTTTTCGCCATGACCTTCTATGTTCAGCGTCACGATGCGTGCGCCTGGTGTTGGGAAGCTCACTTCGTGAGTGTAGCTATTTGGTGCGGTAACGGTTTGTTCGTTAAGCACTTTTCCTGTGGTATCGGTTAATTTGCATTTAACTGCGCCTTCACCATTTAATAAAGCTTGGATACGGAAACTTTCGTTAGCGCAGCGGCGATAAACTGCTGGATCACGGTTGACGTTGTATTCTAGGTTGTTGACCTTGACGAGTTTAACCAGCTTTTTCATATCAGCATTCCAATTTACAGTAAAGTTGAGTAAAATAATCGGGTATTGCGATGTTCACAATCCCGTAATTTTATTCTTAAACTTCTATTCGGTCTAGTCAGAAATGGATCATCAAGCACTTATTAACGCATTTGACCAAGTCGATGAGCAAATTATCGACCTCGAACGTATTTTGAACGAACGTAAATCCTTGCCTTTGCTGGCGACGGTGGCGCACGCGATGGCGTTGACCAAGCAATTGATTATTGCCTATATCGTTGACGTGGGCGTGAAAGAGATACCCAGTGTGGACTCAGATTTGCTGGATGTATTTAAGGCATTGGTTAAGAGCGACCCATCGTGGAATACGATACGTGATAATTGCCGCGAGCTGGTTTATTATCACAACTGCATTACCATGGAACGATTGGACGCGTTGCCTGACAATCCTGAAAAAATGGCAGTGCGTACCTTGCGACATTTATACTTATTTATGAAAACGCGTTGTATGCGTGAAGAACGTCTGGAGATGGCATGAAAGGATTTTTGAACCGTTTACGCGGTGTGGAGCGCGATATTATTCAGCAACCTGTGGCAGAAAATGCCGACGATGCGCCCTATTACGAGCCACAGCACAATGAAGTTGAGATTTTTGAAGCGGCCTATAAACGCCGTTTACCTGTGATGCTTAAAGGGCCGACTGGCTGTGGTAAAACGCGCTTTCTAGAATACATGGCGAACCGCTTACAACGTCCGTTAGTGACGGTATCGTGTCATGAAGATTTAACCAGCTCGGATTTGGTCGGGCGGTTTTTGTTGGAAGGTGAGCAAACAGTTTGGCAAGACGGTCCGCTGACTCGCGCCGTGAAAGCAGGCGCGATTTGTTACTTGGATGAAATCGTCGAAGCGCGTACCGATAGCACGGTGATTATTCACCCGCTGACTGACCATAGACGGCAATTGCCGCTAGAGAAAAAAGGTCAGGAAATCGAAGCGCATGAGGATTTTATGCTGGTTATTTCGTATAACCCGGGTTATCAAACGGTGCTGAAAGATTTGAAGCCTTCGACCAAACAACGTTTTATCGGTATCAATTTTGATTATCCTGTCGAAGAAATCGAGCGCAAAATTGTCAAGAAAGAAGTGCCTGAGCTAAGTGATGAGCAAGTTGAAAAACTGGTTGCCGCAGGTCGTCGTGCGCGTACTTTGAAAGATCATGGGCTGGAAGAAGCCACTTCTACCCGTGCTTTGGTTTATGCGGGCAATATGATGGCAGCGGGATTGTCGCCATTAGAAGCGTGCCGTGCCGCTTTGGTCAACCCTGTGACTGATGATCCTGAATTATCCGAGGCTTTGCTGGAAATCATACGCGCGCATTTTGCATAGGCTGGGCAACTGCGCACGTGTTTTGCTTAGTATTTGGTATTTAACCTCGATATGGCAGACAAAATGAATACATTAGCATTGGCAAATTACGGTCCTGTGATTCCCGTTATCGTCATCAATCGCCTAGAGGATGCCGTGCCTATGGCGGAAGCCTTGCTTGCGGGCGGTATCAAAGTATTAGAAATCACCTTGCGTACATCTTGTGCGTTAGCGGCAATGGCATTGATAGCCAAAGCAGTGCCTGAGGCGATTTTAGGCGCAGGAACGGTGCGTAGTGTGGCGGATGCGCAAGCGGCAAAAGATGTCGGTTGTGCTTTTGCAGTGAGTCCAGGCTACACCAGTGAGCTTGGGTTGGCGTGTCGCGCTATGGATTTGCCACTGTTGCCTGGCGTATCGACAGGCTCAGAAATCATGATGGCAAATGCTGATAATTACTATTTTCTCAAGTTGTTTCCTGCGGTGGCGGTGGGTGGCATTAAGCTGTTGCAAGGTTTTGCGGGACCGTTTACTGATGTGAAATTTTGCCCTACGGGGGGGGTGACGGTAGAGACTGCGCCGCAGTTTTTGGCTTTGCCTAATGTGGCAGTGTGTGGCGGTACTTGGCTGACTCCAGCGGATGCAGTTGCGGCAGGTGATTGGGCTAAAATCACCGAGTTGGCACGCGTGGCTAGTTCAATTACTGTGTAATGTCGCCAAGGAGATAGCTATGAAACACGTATTGTACGAAGTCACTGAACGTATCCGTGAACGCAGTATTCCCACACGCAAAGCCTATTTGCAACGTATAGACCAGATGTTGCAACGCCCGCGTGGTGATGCGCGTATGGGGTGTGCGAACGTGGCTCATGCGTTTGCCGCCATGCCGCCTAGTGATAAATTGCGCATTTATGAGGAAAAAAAACCGCATATCGGCATAGTCACCGCTTATAACGACATGTTGTCAGCACATCAGCCTTATCAAAATTATCCCGACTTGATTAAAGACGAAGCCTGGAAACAGGGTGCGACAGCGCAAGTGGCAGGCGGCGTGCCAGCCATGTGCGACGGCATTACGCAGGGCGAGCCTGGGATGGAGCTGAGTTTGTTTTCACGCGATACTATCGCGATGAGTACAGCAATTGCTTTGTCGCATGATGTGTTCGATGCTGCCTTGTTATTGGGCGTGTGCGACAAAATTGTGCCTGGTTTGTTAATAGGGGCACTGCAGTTTGGGCATTTGCCCTGTGTTTTTGTCCCAGCAGGACCAATGAGTACGGGGCTGGATAATACGTCTAAATCGAAAGTGCGCGAAAAATACGCGCAGGGCATAGTCGGGCGTGATGTATTGCAAGCGTCTGAATCAGCGGCTTATCATGGACCTGGTACGTGTACTTTTTACGGTACGGCTAACAGCAATCAGATGTTGCTGGAGGCAATGGGCTTGCATGTACCTGGGGCGGCATTTGTGCATCCGCATAATGATATGCGTGAAATGTTGACGCGGGAGTCAGTGCGCACGGTATTAGCGAACGTGAACGCGGCACAGCTTGTGCCTATTGGTAAGCTGGTTGATGAGCGCGTTATCGTTAATGCGATAGTCGCGCTATTGGCGACGGGTGGTAGTACCAATCATTGCATACATTGGGTGGCGATTGCGCGGGCGGCGGGCATATTGATAGATTGGTCGGATTTTTCGGATTTGTCAGATGCAACGCCTTTATTAGCGCGCGTCTATCCTAATGGCGCGGCAGATGTGAATCAGTTCCAAAAAGCGGGCGGGGCGGGATTTGTGATACGCGAGCTTATCGCAGGCGGCTATATGCACGCTGATGTGGCGACGGTGGCGGGCAATGGTTTAAGTGATTATTGTAAGCTCCCGACTCAGGTCGAAGATGCCTTGGTTTGGGTGGATTTGCCAGCGCAGTCGCCTGATGTCAGTATCGTTCGCACGCATAATGCGCCATTTAGCGAATCGGGCGGTTTGCGTTTATTGACGGGTAATTTAGGTCGCGCTGTGATTAAATCGTCCGCCGTGCCCGAGGAGAGCCAGATTATCGAAGCACCCGCAATCGTTTTTGATAGCCAAGAAGAATTATTATCCGCGTTTAAGCGCGGTGAGCTGGAACGTGATTTTATTGCCGTGGTGCGTTTTCAAGGACCGCGAGCCAATGGTATGCCCGAGTTGCACAAGCTCACGCCGCCATTGTCGGTGTTGCAAAATAAAGGCTTTAAGGTCGCAATCGTCACCGATGGGCGCATGAGTGGCGCGTCGGGTAAAGTGCCTGCAGCAATACATTTAACGCCTGAAGCATTAGCAGATGGGGCTATCGGCAAGATACAAAGCGGTGATATGTTGCGGCTGAATGCCGTGATAGGCACGCTTAATGTGTTGATAGATGAAGATGAATGGCATGAGCGTCCACAAGCGCATTTAACCGAAGCCCAGCGTTTTAATAATAGCCACGGCATGGGGCGCGAGCTGTTTGGCGGTATGCGCAAGAGCGTACACAGCGCTGAAGAAGGCGCGGTGACATGGCTGTAACCAATTCTAAGAGAGATTTATGTCTGATTTAGTCACGCTCGCCGCTATCCAGCAAACTTTAGTTGAATTAGAACAAATCAGCTTTGTCGCCCACCGCGATACTAAGGCGGCGTTGGTCGTGATAGAGCCGTTTGGTGAGGCGGTGACGTTGCAGTGGGTGCAAGCCTGTAAAGCGTTGTTCGCGCATGATAGAGATGCAGGCAAAGCGTTTATGCGCGGCAGTGAGGCGGCGTGTATTGCCAGCCAGAGCGTGTTGCCGTGGACGCAACAGGCGTTGAAGTTTCTCGCTTGGCGTGGCTCATGGAAAGCGGTGGACGGCTTTATGCAGCAATTGCCTGATGCTTATCTTAAGCTGGGTGTAGCGGGCGAGGCGCGTTGGGCGGCATTGGGGCTGATTTGGTGTGAGCGTCATTTAGATTCAGGTGTGGTGTATTTTCGCTGTGCCGTCAGCGATTTGGAAGGCGGGCTTGGCATTGCGGGCGTAGAGGAAATGTTACTGCCTAGCGAGGAGCTATTTAGCAAACGCCGCCTAGCTTTGGGCACGTATTTAGCGGGTGCGATACGCGTGCGTAATCTATTGGGGATAGATGCAGTTTTGCCCTGGGCAAAGCGTGGCGCGGATATTTTGCAAGCTGGGCGGTTGCGTGGCGAGGCTTTTTTCAAGCTGGAATCCGAGGAAAGTCTGGCGTTGTTACTGGAAAATTTACCAGGATTCCGCACGCCTGAGCATCAGCGGTTGTTGCAATTGATTTTGTACGCTTGGTATGGGCAAGCGTTTGATTTGCTGGAAGGTAATTGGTCGCCTGATAAAGGTCGGGCGTTTATCGAGACCGACGGCGAGGCTTTGTATTTGCCTATTGCCTTGCCTAGCCGTGAAGAGGCGATGCTGGGCGTGCTTCACGCGGCGGGGCATTTGGTATTTCACTCGTTTGAATGGCGTTATATTGATGCGCTATTCTGCGCCGCTGGGCGTGAGCATCCGCCATTAGACGAGCATCAACGCATCACTTGGCGACCTTTATTCGCGGTGTATGGTGAAGATATGGTGCGTTTTCAGCTGATATTCGATGTGTGCGAAGATAGCCGCGTCGATGCGCAAATTGCGACCACTATCCCTAATTATTTAGCCCGACTATCGGCTTTGAGCGCGACGGCAGTACCACCGACAGGTGCGGCATTAGCTTATTTTGACTGGGCGCGTGCACTGTTGGATTGGCTAGTGGCAGGTGCGCCTGCGCATACCGAATTTGAGCCATTGCGTCCATTACTATCTGCCGATGCGAGTATTGTTGATGCGTTTAACATTGCCAATAGCTTATACAAAACAACCACTTTGCCGCCTATTTTGTTAGCCGAACGCGAACACGCTTATTTGCCTGCACGTGCGCCTAATGCAGCGCGGCCTGTGTATCCGCGACGGGTGTTGGACCATGCCGAATTCGGCACTGGCACTGAAGATAAAGATGATACCGTTAAAAATAACGAGATTAAGCCGAATCCAGAGCAAAAGGAAATCCCCAAACAAGCCGCAGGTGAAGATCCAGAATTCGATATTCCACCTGAAGAAACCACGGGTTCGGGCGGGCGTGTAGGCGTGGGTATCCCGCAACAAGCGCATGTGTCAGGCTACGCCAAGGGGGCGGCGTATAGTGAAAAAGGGCAACCGTACCCAGAATGGGATTATCGCGATAATCGCTACAAGCGTAATTGGGCATGGGTGCAGGAAAAACAGCTGACTGAGCTAGATGCAAATGAAGCGAGTAAAATTTTGACGCAATATGCGCCCGCTTTGAAACGTTTGAAACGCGCCATACAAACGCAAAAGCCATCACGTATGGCACCTAGGCGCAGGCAGTTTGATGGTGACGAGCTGGATTTGGAAGCGACCATCGGTTATATCGCCGAAAAACGTGCAGGCATGTCGCCTAAAGCCAATATCTACAAGCAACGCGTGGTGCAACATCGGGATACGGCAGTGACTTTGTTGGCAGACATTTCCACCTCAATTATGCAGGCCAACGCCGAAGGTGGCGGGCGCGTGGTGGATGGTTTGCGGGCAGGGATGTTGTTGTTTGCAGAGAGTATGGAAGAAGTGGGCGATCCTTACAGCTTGGCAGGATTCGCGTCTAAATACCGCGACAATGTCAGTTATTACACGATTAAAGGCTTTAACGATAAATTTACCGCGCATACCCGTGCGGTATTGGGTGGGCTGTCTGGGCGACTAGCAACGCGTATGGGTGCGGCGATACGTCATGCTGTCGAAGCCTTCGCACTCGCACCGTCACAACGCCGATTGTTGCTGATTTTGTCCGATGGTCGCCCCGCTGATTATGATGACGGTGGCGATGAACGCTATTTGCACGAAGACACGCGCATGGCAGTGAAAGAAGCCGTCGATAAAGGTGTGCATCCATTCTGTATTACGCTGGATGCGGCAGGTAGCCAGTATTTACCGCAGATCTTTGGTCCTGGACACTATTTGGTGCTAGATAGCATTAACGACTTGCCTAAAAAATTACCAGAGATTTATTTGCGCCTGCGAAAGTGATGGGGGTGCGCACTGCCTGTTAGGGCGCATCAAATGGTAATGAGCGGTCATACAGTGTTTCGGGGGCAATATCTAAGTCGCCTGGCCAGCACACGGTATCTAGTGCAACGAATGCTTGCTTGAATAAGTTGATGTCCTGTAGTCGTGTAAATACACCCTGTGTAAGATAGGGGCTGGCATCAAATAAACGATGATCGCCTGTGTTAAACCAGAGCTCTAAAGTAAAGTCTTCCCTAGGCACTGCGTGAGTAACTAATTCCATATATACCTCTCTATCGGAGTGGTTCTATTGCAAACGGAGTCTGTCCAGTGATAGCTAGTTCCCAGTCAGCTAATAATGCTTCACGATGAATAAACGACTAACTTAATGATCAGTTTATGGCAGTTGGATTGATAGCGCAATCTGTTCATGACATGGGTGCTGATAAAAATCAGTATGTTAAACCTAGACGCACTGCTATTGCGTCTAGGGTGTTTGCGGTGTTAAAAATCGTTGTTGATACCTAGGGTGTTAAAAATAATATCAGTGGCAACCATGGATGCGCCATGTGCGAGTGCGTCGTAGATGTCGGTATCGTTCCAGCCTGCGGCTTTTAGTTGGGCGATGTCGTCAGCTGTCGCAGGCGTGCCTTGCGTGGCGCGTAGCACGAATAACAACATGGCTAATTCGCCAGCGGGCAAGGGTGCGTTTTGTGGATCTTGTTTAGTGGCGGCGATTTGCTCTAGGCTGACACCGCCCATGTTGACGAGCATGGCGGCATTAAAACCGACGCAGTAATGACAGCCTGTTTTTTCTGAAATTAACATGCGCAACATGGCGAGTAGATTAAAACTCAAATGCGGATGCTGCATGTAATAACCTATAGTTTGCCATTGCTTTGCCAATAATGCGGGGCTGGTGCTGAGAGTTTGTAGGGCGTTGGGAACGTGACCAAATGCGGCGGTGATTTGGTCGTATATTTCTTTGACTTGTCCTGTTGCGTTTTCTGGGGTGGATGTGTGCAGTAATGACATTTTCAGCTCCTAAAAATAACAGATACCAACCATTTGGTATCTTAAAAATCGGCATGATGAACTATGCCGTACTTATAACTAAACAAGGTGCTGTTTAGTCAAAATCACTTAAAGAGACCGTTGCACGATGACTGCGCTTATTCATACTTCGTTGGAACTCAGCTCAAAATGCTCATGTACTACTTGTACATTCCGCTTTTTCGCTGATTTCCGCCTCATTTGGACTGCGCTCGCTACGTCGTGCAAAGGTCTCTTAAACATAAACTATGTATATAGCTTTTTAATTGCGTCATACATGACTTAAAAGCGGCTGGCGATTGCTTGTTTTTGGCAATGCTATAACAGCCTTCCCAAGCTGAAACGATAAATAATGCGGCGGCGGCAATGTCTATATCAGGTTTGATTATTTTTTGTTGTTGCCCTGTTATCAGCGCATCGTGTAGGGCTAACTGCCAGATTTCTAATACATTATTTAACTGATGCCTAAATTGCTCGTCTAGCGGGCTCATTTCCTGCATGAGGTTATTGAGCGGACAGCCTAGCATGATGCCTTCATCACCTAATTCGCCTGCACGGCTAAGTATGTCTAGCAAGGTGGTAATTGGGGTGGGGCTGTCATACAAGGGGCGGATGACCTTCTGGCTTAAAAAAGGTGCGATAACTTCGTCGATGACGGCCAAGCCCAGTGCGTGCTTAGTGGGAAAATGGTGGTATAGCGCACCTTTGGTCAAAGCGGTTTGTTGCAAAATATCGGCAATGCTCGTGCCTTGATAGCCTTGCCTGTGCATTTCACAGAAAGCGGCGTTGAGTAGTTTGTTGCGCGTCAAGTCGGGGTTTGTCGTTTCCATGAGGCAATTAGATACCGACTGGTATGTATGTGTCAAGTTTTTATTTAATATAAGCGTGGTTGACGCATAATAGTAACGTAGGTTACTATTAACTGAGTTAGTTTAAGGGTGGTGTGGGATGGTTAATCAATGTTTGGCTGTTTTTGAGCAGCGTTTGGATAATGTGGCGGAACAGCTGGCTGGGCAACCACGTCAAGAGGTGATGTTGTCGCGTATGCAGATGATGGTAACGAAAAAGTTGCAGGAGCTGATGAATCATAATCTCCAGCCTTACGGTATCAACGACACGATATGGACTGCGCTGGTGATGATTTATTCGAGTACGGAGCGGTATATTTTCCCTAGCGATTTAAGTTATGTATTGAGTTCGTCACGTACGCATATCACGCGATTTGCTGATGAAATGGTGGCTAAGGGTTGGCTCAGTCGGCGCGAGCATGTTGAGGATAGGCGCAAAATGATATTGACGTTGACCGAGGCAGGTGTCGCCTTGGTCGAGGCGGTAATGCCTAAACAATGGGCGGTATATGAGGCGATTTGGCAGGATTTTAGTACGGCTGAAAAGAGCCAGATGGAAACTTTGCAACGTAAGTTGCTGGATAAATTGAGCAGTTTTAATGCGTTCCCACCAGCAGATAGCACGGCTGTGGCTATGTGTGCATTGTGCACAGAAATCAAGAGGTAATATGAATACACGTTTATTAACTGCTGTGCTGGCGACTTTGCCGTTAGTCGCGTGTACGGCGGTCGGACCTGATTTTAACGCGCCTGCCGCACCTGCAGTGGCGACGTATAAACAACAGCCGCTCAAGTCAACGGTAGCGGCGGATTTACCCTTGGGCGAGGCGCAACAATTCCAGCTTGCTCCGTCGGTATCAGTGGCTTGGTGGTACGCATTTCATTCTGATAAATTAAATACGTTGGTGGCACAGGCGTTGGCATCTAGCCCTAGCTTGGCGGCGGCGGAGGCAACTTTGCGTCAATCGCAACAAGTTTATGCCGCCCAGTCTGGCGCGACGCGTTATCCTTTGGTGAGTGCAAAGCTGGGCGCACAGAAGCAAAAGTCAAATAATTCGGGCATAGGTTTGGCGGGCGGTGAGCGGATTTATGAGATATATAACGCGGGTGTCAACGTTACTTATAATTTCGATTTGTTCGGTGGCAATCGTCGTGCGTTAGAGGGTTACGCGGCGCAAGCGGATTATCAGCGTTATCAACTGCAAGGTGCGCAATTAACCTTGGCGGCAAATGTGGTGACGACGGCGATGTCGCAGGCACAGTATGATGCACAGATTAAAGCGACGATGGCAATTATTGCCGCGCAGCAACAGCAATTAGACATTGCGCAAAAACGCTATCAACTCGGCGCGATTGCGCAGGGCGATGTGTTGAGCTTGCAAACTTTGTTGGCGCAAACGCAAGCGACACTCCCCGCATTACAAAACAGGCTGGCACAGACGCGCACTTTGTTGGCGACGTTGATAGATAAAACGCCTGCTGAAGCGCAGTTGCCGCAATTTACTTTGGCTGATTTTCAGTTGCCGACAGCACTACCTTTGGTTGTGCCGTCTGCGTTAGTGCGTCAGCGGCCCGATATTCAGGCTTCGGAAGCACTATTTCACGCGGCGAGTGCGCAATATGGCGTGGCAGTGGCGAGTGCTTATCCGCAAATCAATTTGTCGGCTAATTTAGGTTCGCAAGCCTTGGCGGCTTCGAGTTTGTTTGGTGCGGGCTCTATCGTCTGGGGGTTAGCAAGCCAGTTGGTGCAACCTTTGTTTAATGGCGGTTTGCAGGCAGGGATTAAAGGTGCAGAAGCGAGCTTTGATGCGGCGGCGGCAAATTATCGCGTCACCGTCTTGCAAGCGTTCCGCAATGTGGCTGATGTATTGCAAGTGCTAGACAGCGACGCGCAAATTTTGCAAGCGCAGGCACAGGCTTATCAATCAGCACAGGCGGCGTTAAATCTGGTGCAACAGCAATACAAAATCGGTAGCGCAACGTATTTACAATTATTGACGGCGCAACAGCAAGCACAACAAACGCAAATTGCGTTGGTCGCCGCACAAACACAACGTTTAACTGACACGGTAGCATTTTATCAAGCGATGGGCGGCGGCATGAATACGCCATCTACCACTATTGCGGCGCAACAATCTGGAGTTGAAAAATGAGTAAAGGCACAACAAAACGCATGGTCATTATGCTGTCTGCGGCGGCATTGGTGTTTGGCGGGATATACGGTTTCCAGCAATTCCGCAATAAAATGATACAAAAAGCCATCGGCGGCATGGCGAATCCGCCGCAAGCGGTGGCGACGACGGTGACTAAATTTGAAAGCTGGCAACCGACTGTGGATGCCGTCGGTACGTTGCGAGCCGCTATGGGCACAACGTTGGCGGCAGAAGTCAGCGGCTTGGTGACGGCGATACATTTTGAATCTGGCAAAATGGCGCAGGCGGGGCAGGTGCTCGTGGCGTTGAATGCCGCACCGCTAGTTGCGCAATTGCCGCAATTACAGGCAAATGCGGCGTTGGCAAAGTTGAATTACGAGCGTGATTTAGCACAATTCAAAATTCAGGCGGTGAGTCAGGCGCAAGTGGATGCCAGTGCTGCTAATCTAAAGGCGACACAGGCACAGGTTGCCGCACAGCAAGCCTTAATTGCACAAAAAACCATACGTGCGCCGTTTGCAGGGCAGTTAGGCATACGCCAAGTGGATTTAGGTCAGTATGTCGCACCAGGTACTGCAGTGGTGAGCTTGCAAAAACTAGACCCGATTAACCTAGACTTTACCGTGCCACAATCACAAATGAGTGTGGTTAAACTCGGTGCAAAAGTCAGTGTGACGAGCAATGCCCAGCCTGATAAAAGCTACGTGGGCGAAATCAATGCGATAGAACCCCAAATTGACACAGCGACACGCAATCTGAAAGTGCGCGTTAAATTGGCGAACCCACATGGCGAATTATTACCGGGTATGTTTGCAACGGCGCGAGTGGGCAATGGCACGGCGCAACAATGGATTACCTTGCCCAATGCCGCCATTGCTTACAATCCTTTTGGCAGTACGGTATTTGTCGTCACATCCGCAGGTAAGGGCGCAGATGGCAAAGAAAAACTAACCGCGACACAACGTTTTGTCACCACAGGCATGATGCGTGGCGACCAAGTTGCGGTGATTTCAGGCTTGAAAGCGGGAGAAACCGTGGTCACAGCGGGTCAGCTCAAGCTCCATAATGGCTCGCTGGTTTTTGTAAATAACAGCGTACAACCAAGTAACAACCCTAGCCCAACGGTAAAAGACGAATGAGTACATCGGCACGCGCGGTAATGCGGAAATTTACCGATATATTTGTTGAGCGCCCCGTACTCGCTACGGTGATTAGTTTGGTGATATTAGTGCTGGGTTTGCGCTCTTTGGGCACATTGCCGATATTGCAGTTTCCATTTACACAGAACGCTGTGGTGACAGTGAGCACGGCTTATCCAGGTGCTGACGCGAATTTGGTGGCGAGCTTTATTACCACGCCGCTAGAAAACGCAGTGGCGCAGGCGAACGGTATTGATTACATGACCTCTAGCAGTGTCGCGGGGGTGAGTACGATTACCGCGAATTTGCGTCTGAATTATGCACCAGATAAGGCACTAACCGAAATCAATACCAAGGTCAATGCGGTGCTCAATCAATTGCCACCGCAAGCGCAAAAACCGACCATGTCGGTGAGTATAGGCCAGACTATTGACGCAATGTATATCGGTTTTTACAGCGATGTGCTGAAGCCTAATCAGGTGACTGATTATCTGGTGCGTTCAGTGCAACCTAAATTGCAATCGGTAGAAGGCGTGCAAAATGCAGAACTATTGGGCGCGAAAAATTTCGCCCTACGTGCTTGGTTAGACCCGCAAAAATTGGCGGCTGTGAATCTGACGGCGGCGGATGTATATAGCGCATTGGCGGCGAATAATTACCTGTCATCCAGCGGGCAATCCAAAGGGCAGATGGTGCAGATTAACCTTAATGCGTCCACTGCGCTAAATTCATTAGCTGCTTTCAAAGACATGATAATTAAGCAAAATGCGGGTGCGGTAGTGCGTTTGCAAGACGTAGCTAACGTGACGCTAGGTGCGGATGATTATGATTCTAGCGTGGCATTTGACGGCAAAAAAGCAGTCTATATCGGCATACAAGTCGCACCTGGGGCGAATCTGCTCGATGTCGTGGCACGTGTGCGTAAGGTCATGCCTGGCGTGCAGGCCGAATTGCCGCAAGGGCTAAAAGCGAATATCGTTTATGACTCGACTAAGTTCGTCAATTCATCCATACACGAAGTCGTCAAAACGCTGATAGAAGCGATACTGATTGTGACTGTCGTGGTGTTTATTTTCCTCGGTTCGTTGCGCTCCGTCATCATCCCCGTAATTGCAATTCCACTGTCATTAGTGGGCACATTTACGGTGATGCTGGCGTTGGGCTATTCCATCAATTTGTTGACTTTGCTGGCCTTGGTGCTGGCTATCGGCTTGGTGGTCGATGATGCGATTATCGTGGTAGAAAACGTCAGCCGCCATTTGGAAGAAGGTTTATCGCCGTTCGATGCGGCGACGCAAGCCGCGCGTGAATTAGCCAGCCCCATTATTGCTATGACTATCGTGTTGATAGCGGTGTACGTGCCGATAGGCTTTATGAGCGGGCTAACGGGCGCGTTGTTTACCGAATTTGCATTCACTTTGGTGGGCGCGGTAACGATGTCGGCGGTGATTGCGCTGACGCTATCCCCCATGATGGCCTCGCGCATGTTGCGACCACCTAAGAAAGTCGGCGGCAATTGGCAAGACCATCTGGTGTTGTGGCTGGATAAGCAGTTTATGCGCTTGCACACTAATTACGAGCGCAAACTAGACGGCGTGTTAAATCATTTGCCCGTGATAGTGGTGTTTGCAGTGGTGATGTTGGGCGGGATATATTTTCTTTATACCACCGCCATGACTGAGCTTGCCCCGCAAGAAGATCAGGGTGTGCTGATTTCAGCCTCGTTTAACGCACCCGATGCGACGCTCAAACAGCGTGAATCCTATGGTCAGCAAGTGCATGACACCTTCCGTTCACATCCTGAAACCGCGCATATTTTTCAGCTCAATATGCCAACGTCAGCGATTAGTGGTATGGTGCTGAAGCCTTGGGATGAGCGTAAAAAAACAGCAGGTGAATTGCAACCCGTATTGCAAAAAGAGTTGGCGCAAATTGCAGGCTCACAAAACGCGATATTCCAGCCGCCACCGCTACCAGGCGCACGTGGCTTGCCGATACAGTTTGTGATTACGACGACAGAACCATTTGCTAAGCTGTTTGACGTTTCGCAAACCTTCTTGCAAACCGCGCAAAAAACGGGTGATTTTATTTTCTTGCAATCTGATTTGCGCATAGATTTACCCCAAACCACGGTGGTGATAGATCGCAATATGGCGGCGCAATTAGGGCTAAACATGCAAGATATAGGATCGGCGTTGTCGGCGATGCTGGGTGGCGGCTATGTCAACTATTTTGAATATAGCGGGCGGGCATACAAAGTGATTCCGCAAGTGCAACAACAATACCGCTTGAATGCAGATCAGTTGAAGCATTATTACTTGCGCACAGCCAGCGGGCAAATGGTGGCATTATCAACGGTTGCGCATTTGGAAATGAAAACACAGCCTGAGACAATCAACCATTTCCAACAGCAAAACATGGCCACCATACAAGGTGTCGCTTTCCCTACCGTTTCACAAGGGCAAGCGTTGGAAACGCTGAAAAATCTGGCTGAAAAAACCTTACCGCCAGGTTACAGCTATGATTATGCAGGTGCTTCACGTCAGTTTGTACAAGAATCAGGCGGCTTGGTGCTGACTTTCTTCTTCGCTATCGTGATTATTTTCCTTGCACTCGCGGCGCAATTTGAGAGCTTCCGCGACCCCGTGATTATCTTGGTATCCGTACCTATGTCTATCGCAGGCGCGTTGATTTTCATCAATCTGGGCATAGGGCACGCCACGCTCAACATCTATACCGAAGTGGGCTTGGTGACTTTAATAGGTTTGGTATCAAAACACGGTATTTTGATAGTTGAATTTGCCAATAATTTGCAACGCTTGGGCTTGGCAAAACGCGCGGCGATACAAAAAGCCGCAGGTCAGCGTTTACGCCCCATCCTCATGACCACCGCCGCGATGGTGCTAGGCGTAGTGCCGCTCATCACCGCCAGCGGCGCAGGTGCGGTAAGTCGCTACAACATGGGGCTAGTTATCGCCAGCGGCTTGGCAATCGGTACGCTGTTCACCCTGTTCGTTGTGCCTGGTATGTACATGCTAATGGCGGCAGATCATAGCCATGAGGCGAGGGCGAAGGCTGAACCGACTACAGTGTAAAACATCTCCCGCTTAAATGCGGGAAAATGTTTGATTGTTAGAACTGACCCCATTTTGCACGCGGTTGGTATATGGTTGGTAGTTTGCAGGTAGGTTGGTTGGAGGGTGGCTTAATGACGGCGCAGTATGTACTAATTATTCATGAAATTGCATCTTATTCTGCCTGGAAAACGGTGTTTGACCAAGCGGCCGATATGCGCAAGCAGGCGGGGGAAATCAGCTATCAGTTGTTGAAATACGACACGGATGCAAATCATATTGTGCATTTTTCGGTATGGGATTCGTTAGCTAATGCTCGCCGTTTTTTTGAATCGCCAGCATTAGTGGCGATACGTGAGCTGGCAGGTGTGCATGCGCCTGAGTTTATTTATTTGGATGAAATCGAAAGCGGGGTTTTGTAACCGCTGTCGATTTATGTGTGCTACCCCTTATTTTTTGCCGCCCAATAACGACCCCAATATGCCGCGTATCAGCGTGCGCCCCACTTCTGAGCCAATGGCGCGGGCGGCACTTTTGCCGAAGGATTCGAGCATGTTTTCACGGCGGCGGGTTGGTGTGGGTGCGTTATCGCTGAAGATACCATCTAGCCAGCCGTCGTTTTCGGTCGTAGTCGGCGTTGTTGGTGTGGGCTCTGCGGCATTTGCTTGTGGTTGCTTGATTTTTTCAAAGGCAGATTCGCGGTCGATGACTTGTTCATAATGTCCTGCGATTAGCGAGTTTTGGATGATGGTGGCGCGTTGTTCGGCAGTAATAGGGCCAATTTGCGCGGTCGGCGGCAAAATAAGTGCGCGTTCGACGATGCTGGGGCGACCTTTTTCATCTAGGCAGGAAACCAGTGCTTCGCCTACGCCTAGTTCGGTAATGGCGGCGGCTTCGTCGAGTTCTGGATTGTCGCGCATAGTTTCAGCGGCGGCATTGACGGCTTTTTGATCGCGTGGGCTGAATGCGCGTAGTGCGTGTTGCACGCGGTTACCTAGTTGCGACAGGACTTTATCGGGTACGTCAGCTGGGTTTTGGGTGACAAAATACACGCCTACGCCTTTAGAACGGATTAAACGCACTACTTGCTCTATTTTATCCACTAAGGCGGTGGGTGCATCATTGAATAGTAAGTGTGCTTCGTCAAAGAAGAATACTAATTTTGGTTTATCTAAATCGCCTGCTTCAGGTAGGTTTTCATAGAGTTCCGATAGCAACCATAGCAGCAACGTGCCGTAAGTTTTGGGGGCTTGCATCAAATCGTCAGCGGCGAGGATGTTAATCATGCCGTGACCTTGCGCATCGGTTTGCATGAGGTCGTCGATGTTGAGCATGGGCTCGCCGAATATGTGTTCGCCGCCTTGGGTTTCTAATGACAGCAAGCCACGCTGTATCGCGCCTATGCTGGCGGTGGAGACGTTGCCGTACTCAGTGGTAAAGTTTTTGCTGTTATCCCCCACATATTGCAACATGGCGCGTAAATCTTTGAGGTCTATGAGTAGTAAATCGTGGTCGTCGGCGATTTTGAAGACGAGATTGAGCACGCCTGCTTGGGTTTCATTGAGATTGAGCATACGCCCTAATAACAATGCACCCATGTCAGAAATCGTTGCCCGCATGGGATGGCCTTGCTTGCCAAAAGCATCCCAAAAAGTAACGGGGTAAGCACTGTAAGCGAAATCGGTGAGTTTGAGTTGCTCAACTCGCGCCGCGACTTTGCTGTTGCCGCCGCCCGCCACCGATATGCCCGATAAATCACCTTTAATGTCGGACATGAACACAGGCACGCCTATGCGTGAAAACTGCTCGGCAAGCACTTGTAGCGTCACGGTTTTGCCTGTTCCTGTCGCCCCCGTAATTAAGCCGTGGCGGTTAGCCATTTGCGGTAGTAAGTCAATGGCATGTTCGGCTTGAGCGATATGGATAGGGTTGGTCATGGCGGTAAATTGGATAGGTTATAATTAACGCTATTTTACGCGAAGCTAGTCGTTAATTGATAGTCTAACTTGACGAGTTGGGTTTAATGCGCGTAACATAGTTGATTGATTTAGTCAGGTATTTTTAAGGAGTGTCAAGATGAGTGTACAAGATATAATTCGTGAGCAGGTAACAGGTCATAAAGTCGTGTTGTATATGAAAGGCACGCCACAATTTCCACAATGCGGTTTTTCTGCTAACGCTGTGCAATTGCTGAAAGCAGCGGGTGCTACGGATGTTTTTACCGTCAATGTGTTAGCTGATAATGATATTCGTCAAGGTATCAAAGACTATGCAAGCTGGCCTACTATTCCACAGTTGTATATCAACGGTGAGTTTGTCGGCGGTTCAGACATCATGAAAGAAATGGCGCAGTCTGGCGAATTGGTTAAGTTATTGGCTTGATTTGGTTTATTTTTTGTGTATAAAAAGCATCCACTTGTGGGTGCTTTTTATTTTATCTTTACCTTAAACTGCAAGGTGTAGGATGGGTTGCCAGCACCTGTATTGGCATTGAGTGTGCCCGCAGGTTTGAGCCTGATATTAGTGACGGCTGCGTCATAGCCTGCAACTGGAACGGGTGTGTAAGTCCATGTTGTACCACCGTCATTGGAAAAATCTACGTTGTCAGTTGTGCTGGCAAGATTCGTATATGTCCAGCTTAATCCGCTGACGGGTGTGCCGTCGATAAATGCAATAGGACCTGAACCTGCTACGCCTAAATCGCCAACAAAGAGTTGAGTATTGAGCGGAATAGGGTCAGTAGTAACTAATGCCGTGGCTGTGCCTGGCCCTGAATTGCTGACTTTTAAGCTGTATAGTACTTCTGCGCCAGGGATGTTCTTAGGGTTGGTCGTGCCGTTAATAGGGTCATTTAATAGCGCGACTGTTTTTTGATGCGTGAGTGTGGGACTGCCATTCGCTACGATAACATTGCCAGAAAATTCTGAAGTATTGCCACTAATTGTTGCCGTGGAAGTTAATTTTGTATTGACCGCAACGCCGGGCAAGCTAGATAGTGGGATTAAAAAACGATAGGCATTGGTGTTATCTGTACCTTGTGATAAGCCGTTAATAGCGGCAGGACCATAGCTGGATGTGGTGGTGTCGAGATCGGATGCTGAGCCTTCTGTGAGGCTAATACGATAATTTTGTCCCTCACCAAAGCCACTAGGGTCGGCGGGTGAATCGGTAATGTATAGTTCAATTAACGACCCTGGGCGCGCCCAGCCTGTAAGCTGTAAATTACTGCCTAATATCACGGCAGTGTTGAGGATGGGGAAGTTGAGTAAACCGTTTGGTCCAGTGTCGGCATCGTTTAAGTCATTGATAGTGACACCATTAGGCGTACCATAACCGTTGGGGTCGCGCGTATTGGGATCTAGGTCGATGGCAAGGCCACCGTTGGCAAAAAAGCTATTTTTAGTGATGGTAATGCCTGAGGACGACATCACCACTATGCCAGGTCCCGCATTATTCGTGATAATGTTGTATGACATGGTAATGGCAGTGCCACCTGCTAGGCTGTATGCGGCTACGCCTAAGTCTTCAGTTGATGCTACGCCTGCGCTATTGTAGCCATTGGTAGTAACCGTATTGTCTGTCATAACCCCTGTGACTGCGCCTGAACCAAAGCCAAATTCGATACCACCTCCGCGTTGATTTTTGGTTAGATTGTAGCGGACTGTTACATTGCTGGCAGTGTTTATAATCAGGATGCCGTCAAAAGTGTTGGTATGCCCGCCGCCAGGGGTGCCGAGTGGGGAATCAACTTCGTTGTATTCAACGATAAGATTCGCGCCTGGTGAATCGCCACGTATGCTACTGTTGTTGACTTTGACGTAGTTGTGCGTAATAAGTATGCTAGTGCCTGCCCCTGCGGTAATGCCGTAAGTGGTGCCATAGACCGTGCCTACTGTACCATCAGCACGCATACCCACTAAAGTATCTTGTACTATAGAACTGTTGCCTGCGGTGGAGATTGCACCATTGTCCACAGCAAATGCTTTTAATACCGTACCTGAGCCCGATGCGGCGACTAAATTAGTCAGTACAATTTCTGGGCGATTAAATTGCGCTAATGAGACCGCATTGACCCCTACTGAACCGCCAGTACCAACACTGCCAGGATTGGTTTCGCTACCGCCTGGTGTGGCGCGTACATTATTTGTTTGGGTTGTACCATCGAGTTGCGTGTTGGGACCTGTGATGGTGGGTAATGCACTAGCGAGTGCGATTACCGCAGCACCCGCATTGCTCCCCGATGTGGTGAGTTGATTGGTGTAGCTGGTATTTTGACCCGCGTTGGCTTGGCCATTGGGTATCATGAAAATGGCATTTTCCATCCCCGATGGCAGGCTGCCTTGGGAAAGCGAGCCTTCGCTTCCTAGATTGTTAGCGTTGACGATAAATTGCCTGACGCTACCTTGCCCGCTGTCACGGGTGGAAACGATGGTGTCGAAATTATAACCAAAATTGATGTTAGTGACGGTGCTGCTTGTGGTGGCTGGTTTGACGAGTGCGGCTGATTGCGGAGCTGTCGTGCCTGTTGTTAATGTGGAAAAGTTGGCAAATGTCGTATTTGAGCCGGCATCCACTTTAGTGGGGTCTGTGCCGCCGACATAATTAGTGACATCAACGGCAGTGCCTGTACTGCCATCGGTCTCGAATGTTTGCACGGGGACGCATGTCGCGCCGCAACTTGCGCCATTGGTGCGAGTAGAGCGTACTGTGCCATTGACTACGCGAACGATGACTTGTGCATTGCCTGTGTAAGTTAAGCTGTAAGTTCCCGCTGCACTGGTAGTGGCGCTCGTTAAAAAAGCCCCTGTTGATTGCGTATATAATTCCACGCGCACATTGGCAACCGCTACACCACTCGCGCTGGCAAGATTACGCCCAGCACCACCACCATAATTAACATCTTCAAATATCGTACCTGTTATGGTTGCGCCATAGCTGGTATTTATTAGCAGTAAGCTGAAACATGCAATTAAACAATGGCGTAAAAATTTATTCATGCGTTATTGTAATCTGTACTTAAACAATGCAGCAATATCGGCACGCACAAATCCCTGCCCAGCTGTTGGCTACGTACTGGACTCCAGCCATATATGGGTTCGGGCAGGTTGTTGTGATCTTTGAATGGCATCTCTAGTGTGAGCGATACACAGCCGAAAGTGTGACCGACGTATTTAGAAGCCAGCGTGAGCATTTCGTCTGAAAATCTATCGGGTGCGTAGCCGTGTTCGGTTTGAAAATCAGGCGTGATGGTCGCGAGTAGCTGGGTAAATGCGCGTTGTTGATTAATACTGGCGGTTGAATAGTCGGGTAGCATTTCACAGCCGTCGGTGAACACGTGCGGGATGGTTTCGTCGCCATGGATGTCGAGGAATAGGGCGACACCTGTGTTGTGCATGGCATTGCGGACGTGATGAACCTCGGGGCTATGCGTGAGGCTGGGATACATCCATTCCCGATTCAAATTCACGCCCGCCGCATTGCTGCGCAGGTTGCCGTGGATTGCGCCGTCTGGGTTCATGTTGGGAACGATGTGTAGCGTGGCAAACTCTGCGAGTTGGCGTGCGACGCTGTCAAAGCGGTCAAATAGTCTATGCAATAAGCCTTCTATTAGCCACTCAGTCATGGTTTCGCCTGGATGCTGGCGGGCAATTATCCACACGGGTAATCTGCCTGTGCCCCAGCTGATACAGTCGATGGGGCGGCCTTCGATGCTGTTGCCCAAGTTGCTGACCTCGGCGTGGGTGCTGGCAAGCGCGATTAAATCCAGATGTTGCTCGTAAGAATACGGCGCGAAATAGGCGATATAAATGTCGTTATGCGTAGGCGTGTGGCGTAGCGTGAGCATTTGCCCGTCGTATTCGGTCTTGATGCGAAACCAGTGCTGGCGATCGTAGCTGGCAACGGCCTGATAGCCTTCCCAGCCTTGCGCATAGGTACAAGTGCTGGCGTTTTCGAGTTTTAATATCAGCGCGGTATCGCGCACGTCATGGACGCGGAAATAAAACCATTGGCGAAATTCGCAGGCGTTATCGGCGCGGATGTTGAGGCGGATGTTGTCGGGCTGGCTGGCAGCTATGATGTCTATCGCGCCTGCGTCAAATTGGCTGGTGATGTGCATGGTGTGTAGGTTGGTTATGATGGTTTTTTTCGTGCTTTTCGTGTTTTTAGTGGATGATAGTTGTGTTCTAAATCGCCACCGCCAGCATGAGCTGTTTCATATCCCGTATCGCCGCTTCCCAGCCGACGAATAAAGCTTGGGCAACGATGGCGTGACCGATGTTTAGTTCGGCGATGTGCGGTATCGCGGCGATGGCTTGGACGTTGTGATAATGCAAGCCGTGCCCTGCGTTGACTTGCAAGCCTAGATTATGGGCGTAGGCGACGGCGTTTTTAATCCGCTGCAATTCTTGTGCTTGGGCATCGCGGTGAGTGGCATCGGCGAAGCAGCCTGTGTGGATTTCTATCACGGGTGCGCCGCAAGCATGGGCGGCGGCGATTTGGCGTTCATCTGCGTCTATGAATAGCGATACGCGTATGCCTGCCTCACGAAGTATGTCGCAAGCACGTTTAACTTTATCTTGCTGACCTGCGACATCCAGCCCACCTTCGGTGGTGAGCTCTTCGCGGCGTTCGGGGACTAGGCAAACATCTTGCGGTTTAACGCGGCAGGCAATGCCCAGCATTTCATCGGTCACTGCCATTTCCAGATTCATGCGCGTGGTGAGGACGCGGCTCAGCGTGTCCACATCGTGATCCTGGATGTGGCGGCGGTCTTCACGCAGGTGCAGGGTGATGGCATCAGCACCTGCAGATTCTGCCACCAGTGCGGCTTGCACGGGGCTAGGGTAACGTGTGCCACGCGCTTGGCGTATGGTGACGATGTGATCAATGTTGACACCGAGTTGTATCATAGCTGTTGTAAATCCTTGAGTAATTCCCGCGCGTGCAGGGTTTGCCCCGCGAGGTGGTGGTTGATGATGTGGCGCATGAGTTGTTTGCCTTGTTGCAAGCTGGTGGGGTCGTCGTAATTGCCTAACGCCAAGTCTAGCAAGGTTTTGCCACGCAGGGTAATGCCTGGCTCATTGTTAGGCTGACACACCGCGCCGCGTTCGCAAATGTAAGTATAGTAATCGTCGGCGATGATTTCAGTATGGCTGTCAGCAGTGTGCGTGAATGGCTGGGCATAACCGAGTTCAGCCAGCAGTTTTTGCTCAAATTGGCGCAGGATAATGGCGTAGCCAGTTTGCGTTAAATGTGGCGTGGCAAGGGCACGTAGCGTGGCATGATAATGCGTGAACAGGGCAGGATGCGGGTCGTCGCGGGCGAGTAATTTGAGCAGTAACTCGTTGATATAGAATCCGCATAATAAGCCCATGCCTTGCGGTATCGGCAAGCCGCCTTGCCATTCTGCGCTGTGTAGCGTGCGTAACTCGTTTTTGCCAGCGTAAGAAATTAACAGCGGCGTAAACGACAGAATAAGCCCGCGTAATTGCGCCCGTGGCCGACGTGCGCCGCGCGCAACCATGGCGACACGCCCGTGTTCCTGCGTGAAGACTTCGGCTATCAGGCTGGTTTCGCGGAACGGATAACTGTGCAACACCAAGCCCAGCGCGTTATCCACGCGCCCGCGTTCGTGTGCGCTCGGTAGGCGTGCGTTCATGCGTGTTGTTTAGTCATAGCCTAATTGTTTGAGAATACGCTCGCTATCCGCCCAGCCGCCTTTGACTTTGACCCACAGCTCTAGGTAAACCTTGCCGCCAAATAGGCGTTCCATATCCAGTCGCGCCGAAGTGCCGATTTCTTTGAGCTTGCTACCTTGATGACCGATGATGATGGCTTTTTGATTGTCCCTATCGACCAAAATAGTCGCGAAAACGCGGCGCATTTCACCTTCCTGTTCAAATTTTTCTATCATCACGCTGGCGGAGTAGGGGACTTCTTCGCCTGATAAACGGAATACTTTTTCACGCACGATTTCAGCGGCGAGGAAACGCTCGCTTTTATCGGTGATGTCATCTTCGTCAAACATAGCTTCAGCGACGGGCAAATAGCCACGGATGGTGGTCAACAAGCGCGGCACTTGTTCGCCATTGCGTGCGGAAATCGGCACGATGGCTGCGAATGGGAAAATCTCATTCATTTCCGCCATAAACGGCAACAAGCTGTCTTTATCCTTGACCAGATCCTGCTTGTTAAGCACCAGAATCACGGGAATATCTTTAGGCAGCAAATCCACCACTTTCTGGTCACGACTATCAAAACGCGTACCTTCAATGACGAACAGCACCACGTCAGTCGAGTGCAACGCATCGACCACGGTTTTATTCATACCGCGATTTAACGCGCTGTCATACTGGGTTTGGAAACCTGGGGTATCGACAAAAATATATTGCGCATCGGGATCGGTATAAATGCCGTGGATGCGATGCCGCGTGGTTTGCGCCTTGCGCGAGGTAATGCTGACTTTCGCGCCGACGATATGGTTGGTCAGCGTTGACTTGCCGACGTTGGGGCGACCAATAATGGCGATATAACCAGTGCGAAAATCGGGATTGCTGGGGTTCATGGTGTGGACCGTGTGTGCTGAAAATATAGAGGTATTTTAACTGAATATGGGGTGCAGGATGCTGAGAAACTTGTTACATCATAAATCTATGGAAGCTATGGGGTGGTTCGTAACAGGTTCTCTAAGTCCGCAAATGGAATAATTTTTAGTTCTGGAGTGAGTTTTCCTTGAAATCGGTCTTTTATTGATCGCTTTATATGGTCCAATGCCTGTATATCAGACCATCCTGAAAAATGAGCGACTATAAACCCCATGTTTTCTAGGTTGAAATTGTAGTTGCTTTCATGTTTACCTAGCTCGTGCAGAATTATTAAGGAATGTATGTATTTGTGAACAATCTCGTTAATCATAATGTCTTTTGCTGACAGAGCTTTGATTTCGGATTTTTCAAGAGGTATTGCTTTTATTATTTTTTTGAGCCGTTCAGATGAGCCTGAAAATTGTTTAGACAGATCTGAAATCTCAATTAGTGTGATTTTTTCTTGTATAATCAAAACATAATCACAGGATTTTAATCCATAACAGCCTAGTTGCCATTTAAGGGAGTTACGGTCCCCATCCAATTTGTAAGCTGAAATCGTTAAATCGCTAATACTTTCGCATTCTGATTTAATGGGTTCGTAGTGATCTTCAAAATTGAATGCCAATCAATTACCCTCCAGGTATAACTCAAGGTAGGGTTCGCTCAGGTCATTTAAAATAGCGGCAGCTTTCTCTAATTCGGTCTTTTTCTTTGATTCAATATCAAATGGCATTTGATTCAAACTAATAAGCTCATCCGCACCATCTTCTTGTTTAAGCAAGTTTTCAATTGCTTTTATGATGTCAATGCTGTGTGTGGCAATGATGATGTTTGCGCCTGCCTTGGCTATTTGATATAGTAATTTAACCAAGAAAACTTGCCATTTTGGGTGTAAATGAGCTTCTGGTTCATCAATAATTAAAAAAGAGCCTTTGTTAATGACGTTGTTTCGTATTAATAATTCTAAAAGCCCCATATTGCTAATCCCCATTGCAGTAAGGGAAAGTGGGATGTTTTTACCTTGAGATGTTTCGAAAGTTATATCTCCAGATTTAGCAACTCTAAATTGACCGTGTGTCAGTTCTTGGATTTCTGTGCTCAAATTCAAAAAATCCGCTTGCCCGATGTATTCCATGTCGATGAAGTCATATAACTTATCAATATATTGTGGATAACCAGAAAGATATTTTCGTTTGTCTTCAAATTGAAAAAGCCTAGATGCGAGTCCTCTTTTCTGTAAGCCTTTACGAATTTTTAAGTAAGCAGGCGAATCCACATAGACAATGTGTCTAAGGTTTTGGATTTTTTCTATTCCTTGATGAGTAAATGAGAAGCTCAAGTCATTCGATTGACTCATTGTTATATTGCCAATGGTATCGATGGTAATTTCGGCTTTATTTGTTGGCGCGGTGTTATTAATGAGTAAGCTGTAATCAGTAACCTGGAAATTGGTTTTTATATTTTCTGAAAGTGTGTTTTCAATACCTGTCACAACTGTATTTTCACAGTTAGTTATTAAACTTACAATTTCTTTAAACGTGGCATATAGGTTATATAGATTAGTATGGATTGGTATGTATTTTGTCTTGTCCTTTGTTTTTTCGAGATAGTTTTTGATTTGTAGGTCGTGAAAGTGGAGATCCCCTAAATTTTTGCTTTCAGGTAATGTTTGAAGAATAAACGGCTTGCTTTCATATTGTAGTAGTGTTTTTTGAAGGTATGGAATCACAATGCCTTTTATATATTTAATAAACTCATTGTCTGAATTAGACGGTCTTTTAATTACCTCCTCAAATTCATTAACTTCATCTTGTATAATTGATATTTTTGACTCAATTGCATAGCTGACATGATCTTGATTCAGTGCATCTAATACGCAATAAAGACATTTTGTTGCGAAAGTTTTACCAGAACTATTTTCACCAGCAATCACTGTAAAAGGTTTAACGGTCAAGTTTGCCTCATCAATGTTGCCTAGTTTTTTAATGGTGAATTCAAAATCCATGTTTTTATGACCTAAGTTTAGTTCAGTATTGCAATATTTATACTAAGACAAAATTGTTCGCTAGGTTGTGGTTATAGCTAATAAATTTATATTACAAACCTTACTACGAAGTTGAGGCATCCTTCATTATTATGCACAATTTTTTTCCCGAAGAATACCCCAGCAACCCACTTGAGGTCATCTTACTCTTTTTTACGTTGCTTACCGTATAGCTTGCGACCTGAGCGGCGTTTGCGGTGGGCGGCTTTTTCTTCTGCGGGTGTCAGTGGTGCAGGTTTTTTGTCGGCAAATGGGTTATGACCGACGTTAAACTGTACTTTCAGCGGTGTGCCTTGTAACTTGAATGCTTGTACAAAGGTTTTTTCCAAATAACGTTTGTAGCTGTCGCTGATTTTGTCTAGCGCACTGCCGTGGACGACGATGAGCGGTGGGTTCATGCCGCCCTGGTGGGCGTAGCGTGGTTTGGGGCGGAATGGGCCGGTTTTGGGTGGTTGGTGCGCGGCTACCGCGTCAATCAGGATGCGGGTCAGTTGCGGCGTGGACAATTTCGCCATGGCCGCTGCGTAAGCGGCATCAACAGAGACTAATAGTGGATTTAGCCCTGTGCCTTTGAGTGCTGAAATATAATGGAATTTGGCGAATTCTAAAAACTGCAGTTTGCGCCCGATTTCACGTTTGACGTTATCGCGCTGATAGTCAGTCATGCCATCCCATTTATTGACGGCAACTACCAGCGCGCGCCCTGCATCGAGAATGAAGCCTGCAAGGTGGGCATCTTGATCGGAAATGTCGGCTTGTGCGTCTAATACCAGAATGACCACATTACAGTCATCTATGGCTTGCAGGGTTTTGATGACGGAAAATTTTTCTATGGCTTCAAACACTTTGCCACGACGACGCACGCCTGCGGTGTCGATGAGTGTGTAGGGTTTGCCGTTGCGTTCAAAGTCGATGTGGATACTGTCTCGCGTCGTACCTGGCTGGTCAAAAGCGATGACGCGTTCTTCACCCAGAAAGCTGTTTACCAGGGTTGATTTACCTGCATTAGGGCGACCAATGAGGGCGATTCTTGGGTGCTTGGTTTCTTCTTCCTCAGCGACATCGGGGATGTGTTCCAGCGCGATTTCTACAAGGTCAGTGACGCCTTCGCCATGGCTGGCGGAAATCGCCATAGGCGTACCTAAGGCTAATTCATGAAATTCAGCGGTGACGACTTCGCGGCGCATACCTTCGGCTTTGTTGACAACTAAATGCACGGGGCAGGCGCAACGGCGCAGGCGGTCGGCAATGATTTTGTCTTGCGCCGTACAGCCAGTGCGTACGTCCACCATGAATAAAATGACATCAGCTTCATCGATGGCTTGCAGGGTTTGCTTCGCCATTTCGTGCATGATGCCGTCTTTGACGACGGGCTCAAAGCCGCCTGTGTCAACGACGAGATAAGGTTTGCTGCCAACTTTACCATGACCGTAATGACGGTCGCGGGTTAGTCCTGGTATGTCGGCAACAATCGCGTCACGGGTTTTGGTGAGGCGGTTGAATAAGGTGGATTTGCCGACGTTGGGACGACCGACGAGTACGATAGTGGGCTTCATATACTACTTTCAAAAACAACGCGCTGGCTTGTGCCAGCGAGCTTATTGTACAGTCAGGGCGTAAATCCCGCCTTTGGCTGTTTGCACGACGATATTGTCGTTTTTATCTTGTGGTCGGCTGATGATGGCAGAGCCGTCGGTGCTGGTTCGGGCGACAAAATGACCGTCGTCGAGTGCCATTAAATGCACGTGTCCATCGTAATCACCGACAGCTAAATAGTTGCCGATGCGGGCGGGCGCGGTGAGTTGGCGGTTTTGTAGCTGGGCTTGTTTCCATACGCTGACACCGCGTGTTTTTTCGAGGGCGACGACATTGCCTTTGGTGTCGCTGATATAGACATTGTCAGCATCCATGGTCATGCCTGCGGTGCTGGACATTTCTTTCGCCCATAGTAAGTTACCCGTGCGGATTTCAAAGCAAGCAACGCGACCTTGGTAACTAACTGCGCAAACTTGTTTATCGTCTATGACGGGCATACTGGTGACATCGCTGACGCGTTCAATTTCAGATGCGCCGCGCGGTTGAGCGACGCTGGCTTCCCAGCCTACGTTGCCTGTGTCTAGCGATAAAGCAACTAATTTGCCACCTGGATAGCCTGCAAATATCGCGCCTTTGGTGATGAGTAAGCTGGCTTGACTACGTAAAATTAAGGCGGGCAACAGGCGTTGATACATCCATTTTTGTTTGCCGTCATCTGCGCTTAGACCATAGATATGACCGTCTTCAGTACGCACAACGACGATGCCTTCAGCGGCTTTGGGCACGCCTAGCACGGTGCTGGATAAGGCGGTTGTCCAGCGTTTTTTGCCTGTGTCGTCAAAAGCGATGACTTCGCCTTTGAGCGTGCCTACATATTCGCTGTCGGCGGTCGCGCCTACGCCTGCCGTGAGGGGCGCGTTGGTATCAGTTTGCCATTCGGTTTTGCCTGTGCTTGGATTGAGGCGGCTGATTTGTCCTTTGGCACTGGTCGCATAAACTGCATTGATGGCGACGGCGGGCGAGAATGCAATTTGTTTGCTTTCACCTACACTGGCTGACCAGTTGGTTTTGATGCTAGTGCTGGGTTTGAAATCTATGAGTGCGGCAGGCTTATCAGCACTAGGCGTGCTACTGCCGAACCAATTAACAGGGTTGAGGTTTTTAGTCATCCCTGCACAGCCTGTTAAGCTGCTGATTAAGGCTAGGCTCAATATACTTAAACGAATGTTCATAATGATGATACTCCAGCAACTGCGTTAAGTTTGATGGTTAATACTTGGCGATAATTGCTATCGGCGGGTAGCTTTTCTAGCGCGATTTTATACGCGGCACGCGCTTCGTCGTTTTTGTTTTGAGCAGCGAGTATGTCGCCTTTCAAGTCATTGTACAAATCGGCATTTGCTTCATCGTGCGGTGCATTGAGTAAGGTTAATGCGCCGTTAAGGTCGTTGTCATCAAACAATAATTGGGCTAAATGCAATGCGGCGATGGATTTAATGGGGGGCTCTTTGCTGTTGTCTAATATCCATTTTAATTCGGTTTTGGCCGTTTTGCTGTCTGTTGCCATATTGCTGGCGGCGGCGATCAATGCGGCACGTGCGGCGTAGGCGGTGTTGCCGTATTGCTCGGTCAGTGTTTTGGTCGTGTCGGTGATGATTTTAGTTTGCTGGGTTTTTTGCGCGTTTTGCAATGCGCCATATAATGCGGCAGCTTCGGCATTCTTTTGTTGTTGACCGTGTTGCCACCATTGCCAGCCTGAATAACTGAGCGCGATGACGCTGATGGCGATTAAAATAAGATTGCCGTGACGCTTCCACGCATCTTTGAGGGTGTCTAGTTTTTCTTGTTCTTCCAAGTCGAGTGACATGTTAATTCCTTGCGGTTAATAGGCTAATGGCGTTATTGACGGTGCAACTTACTTGTTCAGCGGCGTTGCGTAGCGATTTTAAGCTGATTTGTGCGAGGGCGGCTTCATCGTCGCCTATGATACAGGCAAATGCTGCACCGCTGGCATCGGCTTTTTTCATTTGTGATTTGAAACTGCCGCCGCCGCAGTGCAGCACGGTACTTAATCCAGCGGCGCGTAATTCGCGTGCCACTTGCCATGCGAATACGCTGGCGGCTGCACCTTGATGGACGATGTAGGCATCTAATTTGGCGCTGGGAATGGCAATGTCGTTGGCTTCAATTAACGCCAGTAGGCGTTCTACGCCCATCGCGTAACCGCAGGCTGGTGCGGGTTTGCCACCGATTTGTTCGATGAGGCTGTCGTAACGTCCGCCTGCACATACCGTGCCTTGCGTACCGAGCTGGTCGGTAATCCATTCAAATACGGTGTAATTGTAGTAATCCAAGCCGCGTACTAAGCGCGGATTGATGCGGTATTCGATGTTATGCGCCCGCAAGATAGTTTGCACGGCTTCAAAGTGCGCTAATGCCGCTTCGTCCAAGTCGTCATAGAGTCTGGGTGCGGCATCCACCAAGGCTTGCATGGCAGGATTTTTGGTGTCGAGTATACGTAGCGGGTTGGTGTGCAAGCGACGTTTCGCGTCTTCATCAAGTTGATCAATATGGGCTTCGAGATAGCTAATGAGTCGCGTGCGGTGACGTGCGCGGGCGGCGGTATCGCCTAGTGTATTGATTTCTAGGGTGATATTGCTTAAGCCTAGACGTTTCCACAAATCTGCGGTCATGATGATGTGTTCAGCATCCATGTCGGCATCGGCAAAGCCTAGCGACTCTACGCCGACTTGATGAAATTGGCGGTAACGACCTTTTTGCGGGCGTTCATGGCGAAACATCGGTCCTGCGTACCACAAACGTTGCGGCGCATTGTAGATGAGATTGTGCTGGATGACGGCGCGGACACAAGCGGCAGTGCCTTCTGGGCGCAGTGATAAATGTTCGCCATTGAGCGCATCTTCAAATGAGTACATTTCTTTTTCTACGATGTCGGTCACTTCGCCGATTGCGCGTTTGAATAAGCTGGTTTGTTCAACAATAGGCGTGCGGATTTCGCGGTAGCCGTAGGCATTGAGCCAATCAGCAACGATGCGCTCGAAATACTGCCAGCGTGGCGTGGTGTCAGGCAGGATGTCGTTCATCCCGCGTATGGCTTGTATGGGTGTGCTCATGCTTGATAAATGGGGATAATTTTGTTGGTGGCAGGTTGTGCGTTTTCGCCGTAGTGGTTGTGAACGTAATCCTCAACGATAGCTTGAAATTCTTCGGCGATGCGTTCGCCTTTGAGGGTAACGGTTTTTTGCCCATCGACATACACGGGTGCGACGGGTACTTCACCCGTGCCTGGCAGGCTAATGCCGATGTTGGCGTGTTTGGATTCACCAGGGCCGTTGACAACACAACCCATGACGGCAACGTGCATGGCTTCCACACCTGGATACTGGTTACGCCAAGTTGGCATTTGGTCACGTAAATAGCGTTGTATGTCTTGCGCTAAGTGTTGGAATACGGTGCTAGTGGTGCGACCGCAACCTGGGCAAGCGACAACCATAGGCGTGAACGAGCGCAAGCCCATGGTTTGCAAAATTTCCTGCGCGACGATGACTTCTTGACTACGGTCACCACCAGGTGCGGGCGTGAGCGAGATGCGTATGGTGTCGCCTATGCCTTCTTGTAACAGCACCGATAATGCAGCAGTTGAAGCGACTATGCCTTTGGAACCCATGCCCGCTTCGGTTAAACCTAGATGTAATGGGTAATCACAGCGTGATGCGAGTTCGCGGTAGGTGCTGATTAGGTCTTGCACGCCTGACAATTTGCACGACAGGATGATTTTGTCACGTGGCAAGCCGATTTCTTCGGCTTTTTGCGCAGACTCTAGTGCTGAGGTAATAAGCGCTTCACGCATGACCCATTCAGGTTCAAATGGTTGTGCGCGTTGTGCGTTTTCGTCCATCATGCGTGCTAAATGCGCTTGATCTAAACTGCCCCAATTGACACCGATGCGCACGGGTTTGTTATAGCGGCAGGCCGTTTCTATCATGGCGGCATATTGTTCGTCGCGCTTACTGCCTTTGCCGACGTTGCCAGGGTTAATACGATATTTGGCTAATGCTTCAGCACAGTCGGGCACGCTGGTGAGTAATTTATGACCATTAAAATGAAAGTCACCTATCAGCGGTACGTCACAGCCCATTTTAGCCAGTGCATCACGGATATGTGGCACGGCTAGTGCGGCTTCTAGCGTATTAACGGTGATGCGTACCATCTCCGAGCCCGCACGCCAGAGCGCGTAGGTTTGTTCTACCGTGCCTGCAATGTCAGCGGTGTCGGTGTTAGTCATGGATTGCACGACGACAGGGGCATCACCACCGACGGCGATATTGCCCACCCATACTTTGCGCGTAGTGTGACGAGGTAATTGTGTGTTGAACATAGTATTTACTTTAAGCTAAATCGAGCAACGGTAATGCCTGTACGGGTTTTTAAGTCCACAGCTTGGTCGTTATACAACAAGCTGACTTTCGCGGCGTTACCAACGACTAATGATAACGGCGGCGGAGCAGAAATGTCCGCCGTTTCACCTGCGCGATACAGATGGGAAAGCACTATTCTACTGTCGGCATCACGGATTTCTACCCAAGCATCACCGTCGAATTTGAAAGCAAGATGTCCCGCGTTGGTGTTGTCAGTGGTGACGGAGGAGGCTTTCGGTGTATCCACTGCCGCTGGCACTGAGGCAGGTGTGGCAGGTGCGGGTATTTTTGCGGTAATCGGTGCGGTGATTGCGGTTACGCTGGTTGCAGGTGCGATATGTGCAACGGGTGGCGCAGATGCGACGGTGCTACTGTCACTCGATAGCCAATAATAAATACCTAAGGGAATGGCAATCACGATGCTAATGGTTAAACTGACTAAGATGAGCCAGTATTTTGATAAGCCTTGGCTGAGTGGAATTTGTTCATTGTGAACTTGTAATGACTCTTGCGTCTCACGATGTGCAGTCATGAGCGGCACTAAATCATCAGCATTCAAGCCTACATGCCGCGCATATTGGCGTACAAAGCCGCGACTGAAGACTATGCCTGCGCTGGCAAAGTCATTGTTTTCCAGTCGCTCTATTTGGATGGCGGATAGCTTCAAGTGCTGGGCAATATCGGTAATGCTGAGTTGCATCGCTGTGCGTGCGCTACGCAGTTGCTCTCCTACCGTTGGCGCGTCAACTAAAATTGCGCTTTCCATTAGTCAAACTTTCCTTGTAGTAAAAGTTGGGTTTCTGGCGCATCGGCAAATAAGCGGCGCAACTGTAATGCGTAGCTGGCTTCGCTGTCCTTGTTGCCTTGTTTGCGTGCTAAACGTACCCCTAGCCAGAGTGCTTCAGCAGTGGGGTTGTTGTTGGCAAAAAAACGATCTACTAATACGCGGGTTTCTGTGTAGCGACCTTGCTGGTAGTAAATTTGCGCTAGGGTGGACAACGCTTGCGCCTGATTGGGCTGGAATTTTAATGATCGTTCTAAGTAGCCTTGTGCTTGCTCTTGTTTTCCTGCTTTGAGCGAGCAAATACCTGCGTTACTGAGGGCGCGTTCTGGGGTGTCGTAGAGCGGGTTGCCTAGGGCAGTGTTGAATTGCGTCATGGCTTCGTCATAACGGGCGCGTGTACATAAAAACCAGCCGTAGTTATTGTGAATATCGGAGTCAGCGGGGGCTAGGTCTAGCGCGTGTTTTAGGTTGTCTTCAGCGGGTTTTTCTTCTTTTAATTCCATGTAAACCAGCCCCATGATGCCGTAAGCGGTGGCGTATTTATTATCGGCTGATAATGCCTCGCGTAATTCATCTAAAGCAATGGCGTATTGTCCACGGCTGAAGTAATTAGCCCCTAATTCGGTGTGGATGCGAGCACGATTTTTGGCATTGGTGCTGTCGTTATCGGCGTGGCTGTATGCGCTGATAAAAAGTAAGCTAGAGAGCAAAATGGTAATGATTTTTTTCATTGCGCTACCTCGATACGTCGTAATATGCGTTTAGTTTTGTCCTGTACTTGCCCTGCGAGTTGACCGCAAGCCGCATCTATATCGTCGCCACGGGTTTTGCGGGTAGTGACGATATGACCTGCTTGTATCAAAATATCACGGAAACGACGAATTGCATCCGTTTTGGAACACAAATAACCTGAATTAGGGAACGGGTTAAAGGGGATAAGATTAAATTTGCACGGTACATCTTTGACCAAGTTTACCAGTTGATGGGCGTGTATGGGTTGGTCGTTAATGCCGTCTAGCATGACGTATTCAAAGGTGACGAAATCACGCGGTGCTTTTTCGAGGTAACGCTGGCACGCCGCCATGAGTTGCGCTAATGGATATTTTTGATTGATAGGGACGATTTCGTCGCGTAATTTGTCATTAGGGGCGTGTAACGAAACGGCGAGTGCAACAGGGCAGTCTTCGCGCAATCTGTCCATGGCAGGGACTAGCCCTGAAGTGCTGACGGTGACGCGGCGGCGCGATAGTCCATAAGCGTTATCGTCAAGCATGAGGTGGAGTGCGGTGACCACATTGGCGTAATTCGCCAGGGGTTCGCCCATGCCCATCATGACGACGTTGGTGATGGTACGGTCGCCCTTGGGATCGTGCCCCAAAGCGCGATTCGCCCACCAGAGCTGTCCGATAATTTCGGCCACGCTTAAATTGCGATTGAAGCCTTGTCTGCCTGTGGAGCAGAAGGTGCATTCAAGCGCGCACCCGACTTGTGACGAGATGCACAGCGTGCCACGTCCATCATCGGGAATAAATACGGTCTCCACACCGTTCATGCTGCCAACATCCAGCAGCCACTTGCGTGTACCGTCAACGGATGCCTGTTCTGCCATCATTTGCGGCGGAACAATGCTGGCAACGTCGTTGAGCTTGGTGCGGAGAGATTTTGCTAAGTCTGTCATCTGCTCGAAGTCAGCCGCGCCGTAGTGGTGCAACCAACGTAATACTTGCTTGGCACGAAACGGCTTTTCGCCGAGTTCGGCGAAGTAGCTGGTCAAGCCAGGCAGGTCGTAATCGAGCAGATTAACAGGCATGTAAAATTAACGTGCGTAAACGTTTAATGCTGGGAAGAAATAAGCGATTTCGATAGCTGCATTCTCAACTGAATCAGAACCGTGTACTGCGTTAGCATCAATGCTGTCAGCAAAATCAGCACGGATAGTGCCTGCGTCCGCTTTTTTAGGGTCTGTTGCGCCCATTAAGTCACGGTTCACTTGCATTGCGTTTTCGCCTTGCAATGCTTGTACCATCACTGGACCTGAAATCATGAAATCAACCAAGTCTTTGAAGAAAGGACGTTCTTTGTGCACGGCGTAAAAGCCTTCTGCTTCAGCGCGTGACAAGTGCATCATGCGGGCAGCGATAACTTTTAAGCCAGCACCTTCAAAACGCTGGTAGATTTGACCAATTACGTTTTTAGCGACTGCGTCAGGTTTGATGATGGATAATGTGCGTTCAATTGCCATGTTAATACTCCAGTTTTTAAGTAAAAAATTTTGCTAAAAATAGCATGAAAAGCCGACTAAATAAAGCTTTAAGCCTGTTTGTCAAAAACGCAAAAGGTGGAGCCGCGTGAGCGATTCCACCTCCTGTGTGCTACTTGGATTTTAACGGTTGCGTTTGCGTTCGTTTTCGGTCAAATAGCGTTTGCGGATACGAATAGAGATAGGCGTGATTTCTACCAATTCATCATCCTCGATAAATTCAACTGCAGATTCCAGTGTCATTTTCATCGCAGGGGTGAGGCGAACTGCTTCGTCTGTACCAGATGCGCGCACGTTGGTGAGTTGTTTACCTTTGATAGGGTTCACTACTAAATCATTGTCGCGGCTATGGATGCCGATAATGATACCTTCGTAAAGTTTGTCGCCTGGGGAAACAAACATACGACCGCGATCTTCCAGTTTCCATAATGCGTAAGCCACTGCATCGCCTTGTTCTTGCGAAATCAGTACGCCGTTACGACGGGTAGGCATGTCGGCTTTCATCGAGCCGTAATCATCGAATACGTGCGCCATGATGCCTGTGCCGCGTGTCAATGTCATGAATTCGGATTGGAAACCAATCAAGCCACGCGCTGGGATGCGATATTCTAAACGTACGCGACCTTGACCGTCGGGTGCCATGTCTTGCAAATCACCGCGACGACGACCGAGCTCTTCCATAATCGCGCCTTGATTGACTTCTTCTACGTCGATGGTGAGTGCTTCATATGGCTCACACTTTTCACCGTTGATTTCTTTGAATACTACGCGAGGTTTAGATACCGCGATTTCAAAGCCTTCACGACGCATGTTTTCCAGCAAAATGGTCAAGTGCAATTCGCCACGACCTGATACCAAGAAAGTATCTGCGTCGTCAGTGTCTTCTACTTTCAGCGCAACGTTGGTGAGCAATTCTTTATTCAGTCGTTCACGAATTTGGCGGCTAGAAACGAATTTGCCTTCTGTACCTGCTAATGGTGAGCTATTAACCTGGAAAGTCATGGTCAATGTAGGTTCATCCACTTTGAGCAAATCTAATGGCTGTGGATTTTCTTTGTCGCAAATAGTCACGCCGATACCAATGTCTTCGATACCGTTAATGATAACGATGTCGCCAGCTTCAGCTTCGTCAACCAATACGCGGTTCAAACCTTGGAAACCCAAGACTTGGTTAACACGACCCGTTTTAGGTGTGCCATCTGGACCTGCCATCACAACGACGCTCTGACCTGGTTTGATACGACCATTGCTGATACGGCCAATACCGATGCGACCGACAAAGCTGGAGTAATCCAGCGCGGTAATTTGCAATTGTAATGGTGCTTCAGGGTCACCAGGAGGAGGTGGTACATGGCTAAGTATGGTTTCAAACAGTGCGCGCATGTTGTCGCTGGTTTCGCTCATGTTCATCATGGCGAAGCCGTTTAGCGCAGAAGCGTAAACGACTGGGAAATCTAGCTGTTCTTCGGTTGCGCCTAATTTGTCGAACAAATCAAAGGTTGCATTCACCGCGAAATCAGGACGCGCACCAGGGCGGTCAACTTTATTCACAACGACAATAGGCTTCAAACCTAATGCCAGTGCTTTACGGGTAACGAAACGGGTTTGTGGCATAGGGCCATCAACCGCATCAATTAGCAGCAACACGCCGTCAACCATAGATAACACGCGCTCAACTTCACCACCGAAATCGGCGTGACCTGGGGTATCAACGATGTTGATGTGGTTGCCTTCGTATTCTAGGGCAGTATTTTTAGCGGTAATGGTAATGCCGCGCTCTTTTTCTAAGTCGTTGCTGTCCATGACGCGTTCGGTCACAGATTGATGCGCGGCAAACGTGCCTGACTGTTGTAAGAGTTTGTCAACGAGAGTGGTCTTGCCATGATCGACGTGAGCGATGATGGCGATGTTACGAAGTGCGCGAGCCATATTGATGATTTCCAAGAGCGGTAAACCCAAAATTATAGCATGTTACTGTGATGGTTTTGTGAATATGCAGAAATTACTTGATTTATTATGCGCTTGCTGTAGAATGCGGGCTTCTGGTTGCTACATAGCAATCAGGTGCGTGTTGATTCGTTTATAACTTCACACGCCATCGATCCCTGACCTTATCGCATTTCAGCTGAAATTTCCTGAAAGTGCAGTCTCCACCTCGGTTAGCGACGATGTTCCGCGCCGATAGTGGATGGCTTACGCATAGCCTCCCCAACGTTGGCTATGCTTTGCATTTTTATAAGGAAATACCATGTCTTTCGCATCTCTCGGTCTTAACGAATCCCTAATCAAAGCATTAGAAGATTCAGGTTATACTCAAGCCACTCCTATACAAGAACAAGCCATTCCTATGATATTGGAAGGGCACGATTTATTGGCTTCTGCTCAAACGGGTACAGGTAAAACTGCCGCCTTCATGTTGCCTGCTTTAGAAAAATTATCTACGCCTAGCCCTATCGCAGGTCGTGGCCCACGCGTACTGGTATTGACACCAACGCGTGAATTAGCTTTGCAAGTGACTGCCGCCGCACAAAAATACGGCTCACATTTACGTCGCGTCAAAGTAGTCAGCGTGTTGGGCGGTATGCCTTACCCAGTACAAAACAAAATGTTGTCACAACCTTACGAAGTGTTGGTAGCGACACCAGGTCGTTTGATTGATCATATTGAACGCGGTCGTATTGATTTCTCACGTTTAGAATTATTGATACTAGACGAAGCGGATCGCATGTTGGATATGGGCTTCTTTGATGACGTAGAGCGTATTGCAATGTCAACGCCTGCTACTCGTCAAACCGTGATGTTCTCAGCAACGTTCGAAGGCAATATTGCACGTCTGGCTACACAGTTGTTGAAAACACCTAAGCGTATCGAAGTCGCGCATCAACAAGCGCGTCATGAAAACATTACTCAACATATGCACTATGTTGACGATTTGTCACACAAAAATCGCGTATTGACCCACTTGGTGAACGATACCGATATTAACCAAGCAATTATTTTCACTGCGACTAAGCGTGATGCTGATAGCTTGGCTGATGATTTGCAAGCCGCAGGTCATAAAGTAGCCGCATTGCATGGCGATATGCACCAAGGTGCGCGTAACCGCACGATTACCCAAATGCGTCATGGCTCTATTCGCTTGCTAGTGGCAACTGATGTGGCCGCGCGTGGTTTGGACGTACCGGGTATTACCCACGTGATTAACTACGATTTGCCTAAAAACCCTGAAGATTATGTACACCGTATTGGTCGTACTGGCCGTGCTGGCGCATCGGGTATCGCAGTTTCATTGGCAAGCCCGCGTGATTCTATGCAATTAAAACGTATTGAGCGTTTCACAGGTCAGTTGATACCTGCGCAAGTGATTGATGGTTTAGAGCCAAAAATCAAGCCACGTACTGGTAGCGCACCTAGCGGTGGTCGTGGTAATGGCGGTGGCGGCGCAGGTCGCGGTGGTCGTCCAGCAGGTGGTGGCTATGGCGAACAGCGTCGCAGTAATAGCGGTGGTGGTTACGGTGGTCAGCGCAATGAGGGTGATCGCGGTGGATTTGGCGGTCAACGCAATGAAGGTGGTCGCAGTCAAAGTGGTTTTGGCAATCGCGAGCAGTCTGGCTTCGCTAATCGTGAGCCTAGCAATTCTGGCAATCGTGAGCATCAAGCTGAACGTGCAGCGCCACGTGAAGCAAATGGCAATACTTGGAATAACAACAATGCAGCACCTGCGGCCCCACGCCGTGAACACAGCACCGCGCCACGCCCAGCAGGCAATGGCGGCGCACGTCGCGATGGACAAGGCGCAGGCGGTGGTTACCGTGGTGGTAGTAACGGCGGCACTAATACCAGTCGTGGTAATGGTGGCGGTGGTCGTTCTTGGAGTTAATCACACTGACTATGCTTGAGCTTGCCTGATTTGCTGGGTCAGCTTGTAGCAAGTCGATAATTAAGCCCTGTCATGTTTTGATAGGGCTTTTTTATTTTGAGAGATGTGGCTTATGCCTAGCGTTTATCTGCATTTTACCTATTTGAAATGCGCTCATAAACCACAAAGTCATAATGGTAAGTATCGTTCTGGTGCTGTTCCCTGCTGGTTACGCACCAGTCTTGTTTGGAAAAGTCAGGGAAGTGTGCATCACCCTCAATTTCTGTTGCAATTTCAGTCAGATATAGCCTGTCAGCCAGCGTGATGGCTTGTTGATAGATTTGAGCACCGCCAATAACAAATAATTCTGGTTCGTTCACACAAAATTCAATCGCCGCTGCTATGCTGTTAACCACGGTGCAATTGGGTGGTGCGTCAAAGCCGTTGCGTGAAATGATGATGTTGGTGCGACCTGGCAGAGCGCGACCGATGGATGTAAAGGTTTTGCGCCCCATGGCAATAGGATGACCTAGCGTTAGCTGTTTGAAATGCTGTAAATCCGCAGGCAGATGCCAGGGCAGGGTGTTGTTGATACCTATGACATGGTTTTTACTCATGGCGGCGATAAGTGAAATGATGGGCATGGTTTTCTCCTTGAGCTTGCCATTATGAGACCGTTGCACGATGACTGCGCTTGTTCATATTTTGTTGGAACTCAGCTCAAAATGCTCATGTACTACTTGTACATTCCGCTTTTTCGCTGATTTCCGCCTCATCTGAACTGCGGTAGCACACATCGTGCAAAGGTCTCATTATAGCGAATGCGTTCGGTAATAGGGTTGACTGTGCGCTCATTCATAACTATTATTGTAGTTATGAATGAGCAGTATATTACAAAATTACCCGCAGAATGGGTGCGTATTTCGCGTGTTTACATGGCGTTGGGTGATGCGCATCGGCAACATATTATGTTGCTTTTTGAGCCTGCAGAGCGTTTGAGTATTAGTCAGATTGCGGAGGTAATGCCGTTGTCGCGGACTGCGGTGGTGCATCATCTGCGTATTTTGCGCGACACGGGGGTGTTAGTCGCCGAGCGTGAGGGAAAGTCGTCTTATTATCGTGTGAATAGAACGGTATTAACGTCGGCTTTGCAGTTATTGTTGGGTTACGTTGAGCAGCACCCATAACGTATTTATGGTTTAATTTTTGGTGATAATCTATGTTACGAAATGCGGTGAGATTGCTATTGCGCTGGGTGTGTCGGTGGTTGTTCCGTGTCAAGGTTGAGGGCGATTTAAGCGCGTTTAATCATCCGCGCGTGCTTATCGTGGCTAATCATGAATCGTTTTTAGATGGTTTGTTATTAGGTTTGTTTTTACCTATTAAGCCTGTATTTGTGGTGCATAGCTGGGTTGCTGAAAATCCAGTTTTCCGATTTTTGTTAAGGCTGGTGGATTATTTAGCGGTCAATCCTATGCAACCTATGGCGATGAAAACGATATTACGCCTGGTTGAAAGTGGTCGTCCTGTAGTGATTTTCCCTGAAGGGCGAATTACATTGACGGGTAGTTTGATGAAAATCTACGATGGCACGGCGTTTATTGCCGCCAAAACGGGTGCGGCAGTGGTGGCGGTGCGTTTAGATGGTCCTGCTCGTTCTTACTTTAGTCGTTTAACGGGTAATTATCCACGTCAGCTGTTTCCAGCTATTCGTATTAGCATACAACCCGCGACGTATATAGCGATGCCGACATTGCCGAGCGCAAAAATGCGGCGCAAGCAGGCAGGTGAAATGTTGCGTGGTGTTATGCAAAATATGCTGTTTCAATCACAACCACGCCAGACTTTGTGGCAGGCATTGCGGGAAACGATGCTGATATACGGTGCGTCGCGTAAAGTGATAGAGGATGTGCGTCAGCGTCCTGTGAGCTATCGCATGTTGTTCAAACTGTCGATGGCGATGGCGCGGGTGTTGTCTAAAAACACTGAACCTGGTGAGCGTGTCGGGGTATTGATGCCTAATCTTGCGCCCACGGTGGCAGTGTTTTTTGGTTTGTCGGCGGCAGGGCGGGTGGCGGCTATGCTGAATTACACAGCGGGGCGTGAGGGTATCGCTAGTGCGTGTACGGCGGCGAGTGTACGTTCGATTATTACTTCTAGGGTGTTTTTGGAAAAAGCGAATTTGACTGAGGTGGTCGCTGGATTAACGCATATTCAGTGGCGTTATGTTGAGGACATTAAAGCCTCATTGAGTTTGATGGATAAGCTGTGGATAGTGGCGGCGACGTATTTTCCTCAACAATTACTAGCTAAAGGTGAGCCTGAAGAGGCCGCTGTGGTGTTGTTTACCTCCGGTTCGGAAGGCAAGCCCAAGGGTGTGGTGTTGTCGCATCGAGCGTTATTGTCCAATATTGCTCAAATTCGAGCAGTGGTTGACATGCAGCCGACGGATAAACTGTTTAATGCTTTGCCTATGTTTCATTCCTTTGGGTTGACGGGCGGCACGTTGTTGCCCATTTTGACAGGGATGAGCGTGTTTTTATACCCGACACCATTACATTACCGCATTATTCCCGAAGTGATTTATGACAAAAGTTGCACGATATTGTTTGGGACGAGTACATTCTTGGGTAATTACGCCAAGTTTGCGCATCCCTACGATTTTTATCGCTTACGTTATGTCGTGGCAGGTGCTGAAAAAGTGAGTGATGCAGTGCGCGATGTGTGGTTTGAAAAATTCGGCATTCGTATTCTAGAAGGTTACGGTGCAACGGAAACAGCACCCGTTTTGGCTGTGAATACGCCGATGGCTTATAAAAAATCAACGGTAGGACAGTTATTGCCAGGCATAGCCTCACGTATCGTGCCTGTGCCTGGTATTGCACAAGGCGGCATGTTGTATGTGCAAGGGCCAAATATGATGTCAGGCTATTTGCGTGTTGAACGACCTGATGTGTTGGAGCCGCCGCAGTCCGATTTGGGTGTGGGTTGGTATGAAACAGGGGATATTGTCGAGCGCGATGACCAAGGTTTTATCCATATTTTAGGACGGGTGAAGCGTTTCGCCAAAGTGGCGGGCGAAATGGTGTCGCTGGAGGTAGTCGAAAGCATTGCGAATACGGCATCGGCGACTAAGTTACATGCGGCTACTACGCAAGTCGATGCGCAACGCGGTGAGGCGATAGTGCTATTTACCACCGATGCGGCTTTGACACGCGAGCTATTGCAACAAGCCGCTAAATCCGCTGGACAGGCAGAAATCAGCGTGCCGCGCAAAATTAAATATGTTGATGCGTTACCATTATTAGGCACAGGTAAAATAGACTATGTGACGCTCAAACAAATGGGAGCAACGCTATGAACGCGCCACAGATGAATTTGTCATTAACGTCACGCCCCATGCTGGCTTTGCTACTCGCGCAGTTTTTATCTGCGTTGGCAGATAATGCGCTGCTTATAGCCGCGATTGCCTTGATGAAATCAGCAGGGCAGGTGGCGCATATTGGCTGGTTGCAAATGGGATTTGTCGTGCCATTTATTGTGCTTGCGCCTTTTGTCGGTGTATTAGCCGATGCGTATCCTAAAGGCAGGGTAATGCTCGTAGGCAACGCCATTAAATTATTGGGCACGATATTGATATTGATAGACGCATCACCCGTATTGTCATACACCATTGTCGGCGTGGGGGCGGCACTCTATTCGCCTGCAAAATACGGCATACTTACGCAGTTTTTTCATGCAGATAAACTGGTTAAAGCCAATAGCTGGCTAGAAGGCTCAACCATAGCTGCTATTTTGCTAGGTGTGGTATTGGGCGGTTGGCTGGCAGACGCTTCCGTGCATAAGGCTTTATGGGTGGTCGTGGCTATTTATGCCGCCGCTACATTGATTAACTTGTATATTCCCCGCATCTCTGCCGAACACAGTGTACAACATTGGCAATTGCGGGCGATGCTGGTTGAGTTTTGGCAGGCGGTTGTGACATTGGTTAAAGATCCCGCCGCGTTTATTAGCTTGTTAGGAACCAGTTTGTTCTGGGGTACGGGTGCGACCTTGCGGCTTATGTTGTTCGTGTGGGTTCCGTTTGCGTTAGGGGTGACTGACAATCAAACACCCGCAAATTTAATGGGTGTATTATCCATAGGCATTGTTATTGGCGCAGCACTGGCGGCAACCACTATTAACCTTAAAAACGTACAGATGGCATTTATCGGCGGGTTGCTTATTGGACCTGTTGTAATCGTTCTAGCTGCGCAAACCAATATATATTTAACGGCGGTGTTTTTAGTTGTATTGGGTACAGCAGGCGGCTTGTTTGTCGTACCATTGAATGCGCTATTACAGCAACGTGGACATGCCAGCGTGGGTGCGGGTCATGCGCTGGCAATACAAAACCTATTTGAAAACATAGCTATGTTGATATTGGTGACTAGCTATAGCAGTTTAGCGGCTTATCCAGTGACTGCCACAATGACTGGTTTGGGTGGCTTAATGCTAATCACACTGGCAGGCTTATATTGGAAAATTAAGACACCCAAATGAAATAATTATGAAAAAGTGTTGACAACCCCCAGCCGCCCTGTATAATTCGCACCTCGTTGCAAGCACATCAAAACGCAAGCAACGCTAAGTAGTGCAAAGCGGTACAGAATAAGCAGTAGTATTAAACGCTCTTTAACAACAAGACAATCGATAAGTGTGGGTATTTACGGTAGTGAGTTTGGTTTGATTCTGGGCAACTAGGGTTAAACTGAAACGAAACTAAAAGTAGTAAATACGCATGCTGAAATAGAA